>JBIIUM010000320.1:0-2783 GCA_044339985.1 Burkholderiales bacterium
GCGTCGTAGGTGTAGCTCAACTGCTCCACCACGGTGGTGTCGCTGCGCCGGCAGGTGAGCCCCGTGAGCCGGTCGGCGGCGTCCCAGGTGTACTCGGCGCGGATGCCGTTGGGCAGCACCCTGGTGCTCAGCCGCCCGGCGGCGTCCCAGCTGTAGAAGGTGCTCTGCCCCCGGGCGCGCACCTGCGTGAGCCGCCCCGCCAAGTCGTAGCCTCAACGGGGGTTGGCAAAGAAATAACTGGCGCGCACAATGCCCGCAGCGCGAGTAACGTCAATTTATTTCAAGGAAACTCGGGACATCGTTGCGCGGTCCGCACCACCGACCGAGACCGCCTCCATGCCCACCGATGACCGGCAGTTCTTCATCCACCGGGGCCAACGCATCGCTGAACTGCGCACGGCGCAGGGCTTCACTCAGCAGCAGTTTGCCGACACCCTGGGGATCGCGCAGCAAACGCTGGCGCACTACGAAGGCTGGCGCATCCCCGCGCCAGCCTCGATGTTGCCCACCTTGGCGCGCACGCTGGGGGTCGGCGTGGAGGGTCTGATCGGCGCGCTGCCCAAGCCGCGCCAGCGCGCGTGATGGATGTGATCGAGGCGCTGCTGGCGCAGCAAGGCCGCTGAGGCGGGACGCGGCTGGCGTGGACGAGATTGCTTATGAGCTCGAGTGGGATGCGAACAAGGCGGCCGGCAATCTGGCCAAACACGGCGTGGACTTTGCGCAGGCGGCCGAGGTCTTTGCCGATCCGCTGGCGCTCACCGTGTTTGACGAGGCGCACAGCATGAACGAGGAACGGTGGCTCACCTTGGGCTTGACCCGTAGCGGCCGGCTGCTGGTGGTGTCGCATACGTTCGACCAGACCACCGCAACGCAGGCGAGGGTGCGGATCATCTCGGCGCGCGAAGCCAAGGGCCGGGAACGCAGGGACTACGAGCAGGCGCCGCGCTAGCGGCCAACGACGTGAAGGCAATGACGATGAACACGAAGGCAGTGCAGCCCACCACCCCCGATGACGAGGACATGCCCTCGGAGATCGACTTCTCCAAGGGCGTGCGCGGCAAGTTCTACCGCGCCGGCACGCGCTTTATCCTGCCGGTGCACTTGGCCGCGGAAGTCGCCAACGACTTGACCCGCTCGGCCGAGCAGGAAGGCGTGGACGTCACGGCCTTCGTCGCCAAACTGCTCGATGAGCATCGGCTCGCGGCCCAGGAGTCGCCGGCCAGATCGAGACCGTAGAAATCAAAGCGAACACGCCCCCTCTAACCTCAGCCCGGCAAAGCGAACACTCGACGTAGCAAAGGGGCACGTCCCGAATAATAGGGGACAGACCACGATTTCTATCCATCCATGCGTCGTGGTTGCCCATGCTCGGCACCGGCCTTACTCGGCCGCCCCGCTGTGCCCCGCGCCACCCGCCGCTTGAGCGTGGCCGCGATCTCCGCCTCAAACCGGCTGCCACCCAGCCCGTAGTTGCCGTTGGTCGCCGCCCGGATACGGTCCACCGTCTCCTCGTCCATGTGCGCCTTGAACAGCGCCCGGTAGGCTTCGCGCCGCCCGTCCTCTCCTCCGCCAAGCCGCAGGTATTGATCGTGCGGAGCTCCAGCACCGTGCCCCGGGCATCGGTGACCGAGGCAAGCCGCCCGGCGGCGTCGTAGGCCAGGCGGGTGCGCCCGCCCAGGGGGTCCACCGTGGCGGCGGCTTGGTCCACGGGGGTGTACTCGGTGCTGCTGCTGAAGCCCAGGGGGTTGGTGAAGCCCACCGGGCGGCCCATGGCGTCGGGGACGATCATCCGGGCGTTGCCCAGCGGGTCGCGCTGCTCCACCACATCGCCCGCGGCGTTGTAGGAGAACGCCCACTGCCGCTGCGGATCGCACAAACTAGCAGGAAATCGTGGTCTGTCCCCTATTATTCTTACCCTTTATCTCGGGCTTCGCTTCCGTCGTTATCCGTTAGATAGCCGAAAAACTTCGGATCTTTTATGTGGTATACGACGTGGCGCAATTCCTCTCCAATGTCGAGCAACACGTCATTGAGCTGATCCGATGCCAGAGACTCGTCTAGGAGACGCGGCAACAGCGTCTCCACGATTTCCCGAAACGACTTTTCCAGATCAGTTAGGGAATGCGCCAAAGTCGCAGCCTGCGGCTCTCCCGGCTGGTCGAACTGCGAAACTGACTTCACGCGTGCCAAGCGCTCCGTGAGCCTCAGCGCCGCCTCCGGTGTCATCAATGGGCGCGATGCGTTCACAGGCCCCTCCCAAGCACGTCCTTGATTGCCTGAATCTCCGATTCAAAGGCCCGAATCTCACGCTCGACGGAACTCGTGTATCCGCCCTGCGCTCGGTAGGTCTCGAGCGCCTGTCGATGCTCCGCAAGGCGCTTCTCCAAATTTCGCAATGACTTTTCCACGGATCTTCGTCCGTGCTGCGCAAGCTGCTTCTCAACCTTAGCGATTTGCGGCGCAATGCCCTTTGCAGCAGGCCTCCCAATGCATCGTACTCCACGCCATACGATCTGGGGCCCCCGTACAAACGGTAGAAGCTCTTCCGGGTAGACCCCCTCGATGCCTTGTTCCTGCCATGGATCAAAAGGCGGCGATGTGGGATTAGTACCACCTTGCAGACCCAACGGGTCGGTGAGGTTGATGGGGTCACCATCTACATACGCATACTCATTAACCCCCCCCTCCAACCCAATCGGATCCTCACTCACAAACCGCTTCAGCACCGCATCGTAGTACCTCGCCCGGTAGTAATACAGCCCCGTGCCGTCGTTCTCCCGCGC
>JBIIUM010000104.1:0-10673 GCA_044339985.1 Burkholderiales bacterium
CCGGCTCCATGGGCAAGCCGCTGCCGGGCATCCACGCGGCGCTGGTGCGGCACACTGGCGATGGCGGTGTGGCGCTCATCGAAGAAGCCGACACGCAGGGCGAACTCGCCCTCAAGCGCGGCTGGCCTTCCATGTTCCGCGGCTATCTGGGCGAGGAGGAGCGCTACCGCAAGTGCTTCGCCGGCGAGTGGTATCTCACCGGCGATCTGGCGCGGCGCGATGCGCAGGGCTACTACTGGTTCGTGGGCCGCATCGACGACGTGATCAAGTCCTCCGGGCATCTGATCGGCCCCTTCGAGGTGGAGTCCGCCTTCATGGCGCACCCGGCCGTGGCCGAGGCCGGCGTGATCGGCAAGCCCGACCCCGTGGCCGGCGAGATCGTGAAGGCCTTCGTGGCGCTCAAGCCCGGCCATGCGCCTGACGAGGCGCTGCGCCGGGACCTGCTGGCCTTCGTGCGCAAGCGCCTGGGCACGGCCGTGGCGCCCAAGGAAATCGACTTCGTGGCCGGACTGCCCAAGACCCGCAGCGGCAAGATCCTGCGCCGCCTGCTCAAGGCCCGCGAACTGGGGCTGCCCGAGGGGGACCTGTCCACCCTGGAGCCGGGTGCGTGATGATCCCCGGGCGCGAGACGGCGCTGGCCTACCTGCGGCAGATGCTGCGCATCCGCCGCTTCGAGGAGAAGTGCGCCGAACTGTATTCCGCCGGGCAGATCCGCGGCTTCCTGCACCTGTACATCGGCGAGGAAGCGGTGGCCTGCGGTGTGATGCCGGAACTGCGCGCCGAGGACGCCATTTTCGCCACCTACCGAGAACACGGGCACGCGCTGGCGCGCGGCATTCCCGCCGGCGCCATCATGGCCGAGATGTTCGGCCGGCAGGAGGGCTGCAGCCGCGGCCGCGGCGGCTCCATGCACCTGTTCGACGTGTCGCGGCGCTTCTACGGCGGCAACGCCATCGTGGGCGGCGCCCTGCCCATGGCGGTGGGATTCGCCCTCGCCGATCACCTGCGCGGCGAGGCGCACGTCACCGCCTGCATTTTTGGCGAGGGCGCCATGGCCGAGGGCGAGTTTCACGAGTCGGCCAACCTGGCGGCGCTGTGGCGCCTGCCAGTGCTGTTCGTGTGCGAAAACAACTTCTACGCCATGGGCACGGCGCTGGAGCGCTCGGAATCGGATACCGATCTGTGCGCGAAGGCCGCCTCCTACCGCATGGCCACCGCACGCGCCGATGGCATGGACGTGCTGGCCGTGGCCGACGCGGCGCGCGCCGCCGTGGCCCACGTACGCGCCGGGCTCGGGCCATTCTTTCTCGAACTTCAGACCTACCGCTTCCGCGCCCACTCCATGTTCGATCCCGAGCTCTATCGCGAACGCGCCGAGGTGGAGCGCTGGAAACAGCGCTGCCCCATCGCCGGGTTCACGGCCCGCATGCAGGCCGCGGGCGTGCTGGACGCCGCCGACACGGCCGCCGCGGAGGACGCGGTGGCCAGGGAAATCACCGCCGCGGTGGCCTTCGCCGAGGCCGGCACGCTGGAGCCCGCGGCGCAGCTCACCCGCGACGTGTACGCACGGCAGGTGGGCCCATGAGCGGCACGGCCCCCCTGCGCACCACCTATCGCGAAGCCCTGCGCATGGGCCTGCGCGAGGCGCTGCTCGCCGACCCGCGGGTGTTCCTGGTGGGCGAGGACGTGGGCCGCTACGGCGGCACCTACGCGGTGAGCAAGGGGCTGCTGGAGGAGTTCGGCGAGGCGCGCATCCGCGACGCGCCGCTGTCGGAATCGGGCTTCACGGGCGCGGGCATCGGCGCGGCGCTCAATGGCATGCGGCCCATCGTGGAGATCATGACCGTCAACTTCAGCCTGCTGGCCCTGGACCAGATCCTCAACAACGCCGCCACGCTGCGGCACATGTCGGGCGGCCAGCTCAGCGTGCCGGTGGTGATCCGCATGACCACCGGCGGCGGGCGCCAGCTGGCCGCCCAGCACTCCCACAGTCTCGAGGGCTGGTACGCCCACATCCCCGGGTTGCGGGTGGTGGCGCCCGCCACGCTGGAGGATGCCCGCGGCATGCTGCTCGCCGCCGTGCGCGATCCCGACCCGGTGCTCATCTTCGAACACGCGCTGCTGCTGGGCCTGGAGGGCGAACTGGCCGCCGAGCCGGCGCCCGTGGACCTGGACCATGCCGCGGTGCGGCGGCCGGGCATCGACGTGAGTCTGGTCACCTATGGCGGCTCGCTGCCCAAGGCCCTGACGGCCGCCGCCGTGCTCGAGACGCAGGGCGTGAGCGCCGAGGTGATCGACCTGCGCAGCCTGCGCCCGCTGGACGACGCCACGGTGATGGCCTCGGTGCGCAAGACCCGCCGCGCGGTGATCGTGGACGAGGGCTGGCGCAGCGGCAGCCTGGCCGCCGAGATCATGGCGCGCATCGTGGAGCAGGCCTTCTACGACCTGGACGCGCCGCCGGCGCGGGTGTGCTCGGCCGAGGTGCCGGTGCCCTACGCGAAACACCTGGAGGAAGCGGCCCTGCCCCAGGTGGAAGGCATCGTGGCCGCCGCGCGCGGTCTGGTGCGCTGACATGCACACCTTCACCATGCCCTCGCTGGGCGCCGACATGGAGGCCGCCACCTTCGTGGAATGGCTGGTAAAGCCCGGCCAGGCCGTGGCGCGCGGCGAATCGGTGTGCGTAGTGGAAACCGACAAGGGCGCCGTGGAGGTGGAACTGTGGACTCCGGGCACCATGGCCCGCCTGATCGCCCAGAGGGACGAGCGCATTCCCGTGGGCGCGCCCATGGCACTGGTGGCCACCGAGGGCGAGGACTGGCAGGCAGTGGCGGCATCCGCGGCGGCGGGGGCAGACCATGGCGCCCAGCCCTCCACCACCCCAGGCGGGCCCGAACCGCCCGCCCCAGCGGACGCTGCGCCCTCCCTCCCCGAGGCTCAGGCCACGCCGCCGGCACGCTCGCCCGCGACCGTTGCGCCAGGGCGCCTGCGCGCCTCGCCCGCAGCGCGCAGGCGGGCGGAGGAACTGGGTCTCGATCTGGCGGAGGTGCCTCCGGTCTCGGCGGACGGCGTGATCTCGCTCGCCGACGTGGAACGCGCCGCCGCCGCATCGACGGCCGAGCCCTCTCCTCCGGCCACTGCCCCGCAGCCAGCGCCGCCCGTGCCACGCCTGCAGGCCATGCGCGAGGCCATTGGCGCTGCCATGGCGCGCTCCAAGCGCGAGATTCCCCACTATTACCTCAGCACCACGCTGGACGTGGAGGCCGCCTGCGCGTGGCTGGAGCGGCGCAATGCCGCCCTGCCGGTAACCGCCCGCGTGCTGTTCGCCGCCCTGGAGATCAAGGCGGTGGCCCTGGCACTGCGCGAGGTGCCCGAGTTGAACGGCTTTTTCATGGACGGCGGCTTCCAGCCCTCCCGGGCCATTCATCCGGGCGTCGCCATCGCGCTGCGCGAGGGCGGGCTGGTGGCCCCCGCGCTGCACCACGCCGACACCCTTCCCCTGGACACGCTGATGGCGCAGCTCAAGGACCTGCTGCGCCGCGCCCGGGGGGGCGAACTGCGCGCCTCGGAGCGTACCGATCCCACCGTCACCATCACCAATCTCGGCGAACTGGGCGTGGACTGCGTGTACGGGGTGATCCAGCCGCCCCAGGTGGCGCTGGTGGGCTTCGGCCGCATCGCCGTCCGGCCCTGGGTGCGCGACGGGGCCGTGGTGCCGGCGCGGGTCCTGCACGCCAGCCTTTCGGCCGACCACCGGGCGAGCGACGGCATGCGCGGCGCCCGCTTTCTCGCCGCCCTGGAGCGGCTGTTCCTGCAACCGGAGTCGCTCGCATGACCCTCGCCGCCGCGCAGATCCGCCAGGCGCTCGTGGACAGCATCCTCGAGGTGGCGCCCGAGGCCGACTTCGCCACCGTGCGCCCCGACCGTCCGCTGCGCGAGCAGATCGACATCGACTCCTTCGACTTCCTCACCGTGCTGGAGCACCTGCACGCGAGGCTGGGCGTGGACGTGCCCGAAGCCGACTATGCCCGCATGAGCACCCTCGACGCCTCGGTGGCCTACCTCGCCGGCCGGCTGGCCGGGTCATGACCCATCACCCTCTTCCGGAGCCCCTTCCGCCATGACCGCCAAGAAACTGCTGTTCCACGAACAAGCCCGTGAACGCATCGCCGCGGGCGTGGACGTGCTCGCGGACGCCGTCAAGGTGACCCTCGGGCCGCGCGGCCGCAATGTCATCCTTCAGCAACCCTGGGGCGCCCCCACCGTGGCCAACTCCGGCGTGGTGGTGGCCCGGGCGGTGGAGTTGCCCGACCCGTTCGAGAACATGGGCGCGCAGATGGTGCGCGAGGTGGCCGCGCGGACCTCCGATGTGGCCGGCGACGGCACCACCACCGCCACGGTGCTGGCCCAGGCCATCGTGCGCGAGGGCATGAAGTACGTGGCCGCGGGCATGAACCCCATGGACCTGCGGCGCGGCATCGACCGGGCGGTGGCCGCCGTGGTGGAGGCGCTGAAGGTGCTGGCGCGGCCCTGCTCCACCAGCACGGAAATCGCCCATGTGGGCACCATCTCGGCAAGCTCCGATCGCTCCATCGGCGAGATCGTGGCGCGCGCCATGGACAAGGTGGGCCGCGAGGGCGTCATCACGGTGGAAGACGGCTCCGGCCTGGCCAACGAGCTGGAAGTGGTGGAAGGCATGCAGTTCGACCGCGGCTATCTCTCGCCGTACTTCGTGAACGCGCCCGAGCGTCGGATGGCGGTGCTGGAAGACCCCTTCATCCTGCTGCACGACAAGAAAATCTCGGCGGTGGCCGAGCTGCTGCCGATTCTCGAGGCCGTCATCCAGGCGGGCAAGCCGCTGCTGGTGGTGGCCGAAGACATGGAGGGCGAGGCGCTGGCCACACTGGTGGTGAACACCGTGCGCGGGGTGCTGCGCACCTGCGCGGTGAAGGCGCCGGGCTTTGGCGACCGGCGCAAGCTGCTGCTGGCGGACCTGGCCGTGCTCACGGGCGCCCAGGTGGTGTCCGAGGAACTCGGACGGCGCCTGGACAAGGCGGACATCGCCATGCTGGGACGCGCCCGGCGCATCGAGGTGGACAACGAGTCCACCACCATCATCAACGGCGCCGGCGAGCCCGCCGCCATCGCCGCGCGCATCACCGAGATCCGCGCGGAGCTCGAACGCACCACCGGCGACTACGACCGCGAGAAGCTGGAGGAGCGCATCTCCAAGCTCTCGGGCGGGGTTGCCATCGTCAAGGTGGGCGGCGCCACCGAGACCGAGATGAAGGAGCGCAAGGTGCGGGTGGAGGACGCCCTGCACGCCACCCGGGCGGCGGTGGAGGAAGGCATCGTGCCCGGCGGCGGGGTGGCGCTGGTGCGCGCCCGGGCAAGCCTCGCCGGCCTGTGCGGCGAGAACGAGGACCAGAACGCCGGCATCCGCATCGTGCTGCGGGCGCTGGAGGAGCCCTTGCGCCAGATCGCGGCCAACTCGGGCGCCGAGCCTTCGGTGGTGCTGGCGCGGGTGGCCGAGGGCGGTGGCGCCTTCGGCTTCAACGCGGCCAACGGCACCTGGGGCGACCTGATCGAGATGGGGGTGGTGGACCCGGCGAAGGTGACGCGCTGCGCGCTGCAGAACGCGGCCTCGGTGGCCGCGCTCATCCTCACCACCGACTGCATGATCGCGGAGATTCCCGCGCCGCCGGCGGCAGCCGCGCCCGCCGCGCCGCGGGAGTTCTGAACGCGAGGCCCGGCAACCCCGGGCCAGGCCGCGAGCGGCGCAGGCCCGCGGGCGCCCTCAGCCGCCGGGCGCGGTGCCGAACCAGCGCCGGAACCAGCCCGACGCCAGCGCGGCCACCTGCTCCAGCGTGCCCAGCTCCTCGAAGAGGTGCGTGGCGCCCGGCACCAGCACCAGTTCGCGGGTGCAGCCCTGCAGGGCGTCGCGCGCCGCCTCGTTGAGTTCGATCACGCCGGTGTCCTGCCCGCCCACGATGAGCAGCGTGGGGGCGCGCACCGCGGCGAGGGTGCCGGCGCCCGCCATGTCGGGACGCCCGCCACGCGACACCACCGCACGGATGGCATCGGGACGGCGCGCCGCCACGCGCAGGGCGGAGGCCGCCCCCGTGCTGGCGCCGAACAGGCCCACGGGCAATCCGGCGGCGCCGGGCGCCTGGCCCGCAAAGCGCACCGCGTGATCGAGCCGGTCGGTGAGCAGTGAAATGTCGAAGCGCGCCTCGATATCGCGATCTTCCCCGGCGGTGAGGAGGTCCACCAGCAGCGTGCCCATGCCCCCGTCCCGCAGGACCTGCGCCACGTAACGGTTGCGCGGCGACAGCCGCCCCGAGCCGCTGCCGTGGGAGAACACCACCATGCCCGAGGCGGCGGCGGGGATGTCCAGCAGGCCATTCAGGATCACCGCGCCCGCCGCCGGGACCGCCACGGCGGTCTGCGTCGCGCTCATGGCCCGCCAGCGCCCTTTGCCGGCTGCGCCAGCAGCGCCACCACCTGTTCATCCTCCACCTGGGCGAAATCGTCGTAGAACTGGCCCACGGCGTAGAACGCCTCCGGCGCCTCCAGGCACACCACCTCGTCGGCGTGCGGGCGCACCAACGCCAGGCTGTCGGGCGCCGCCACCGGCACGGCGCACACCAGCCGCGCGGGGCCCTTGGCCCGGGCGGCGTGCAGCGCGGCCATCATGGTAGCGCCCGTGGCCAGGCCATCGTCCACCACGATCACCGTGCGTCCGGCAGGATCGATGGGCGGTCTGGCGGGCGTGTACTGCGCCCGGCGGCGACGCAGCGTGTCGAGTTGGAACCGTCTCTCGCGCGCCAGGTAAGGCGCGTCGGCGCCAACGCTGGCCGCGTGGGGTGCCACATAGGCCCAGCCGGTTTCGTCCACCGCACCCACGGCGAATTCCGCGCTGCCCGGCGAGCGCAGCTTGCGCACCAGCACCACATCCAGTTCGCCCTCCAGCGCGTCGGCCAGCAGGCGGCCCATGGCCACGGCGCCGCGCGGAATGGCCAGCACCAGCGGTTTGCTGCCGCGGTAGTGCGCCAGCGCCTCGGCAAGGCGGCGGGCGGCATCGGCGCGGGATCGGAATCGCAGGGTCATGATGGTCCCATCATGGCGCTTCGCAACCACGCCGGTTTGACCTTGGGCAAAGACGGGCGCTGCGCAACGCACCAGGATGGGCGTAGAGTTTTCCCACCCCACTTGGTGAGACGAACAGCCATGAAACCAGTCATCCCCCAAACATCGCCCCAGGCCGACGCGGCGCGCGTGGTGGAGCGGCCCGACGGCTTCTATTGGCAGTCGCGCGACACGGGGAGCGAATACGGCCCCTTCGCCACCCTGCGCGAGGCGGTGCAGGACATGGACCTGGCCGCCGAGGACACGCTCGAGGAAGGCGAATCCCTCGCCGAAGCCGAGGCGGAAATCGGCATCTCCGGCTGGATCGACCCGGAGACGGGCGAGCCTGCCGAAGACACCATCACGCGCCTCGAAGACCACTGAGCGTCCGAGGGTCGATGGCCGTGGGCGCCGCGCGGGAAACCTGGTCGGGCCGCAGCGGCTTCGTGCTGGCCGCGGTGGGCTCGGCCGTCGGGCTGGGCAGCATCTGGAAGTTTCCCTACGAGGTGGGCTCGAACGGCGGCAGCACCTTCGTGCTGTTCTACCTGGCCGGCCTGGGCGTGGTGGTGATCCCGCTGCTGCTGGCCGAATTCGCGGTGGGCCGCCGCGGCGGCCAGGATGCCGTGGGTGGCATCGCCGCCGTGGCCGGGGCCTTCGGCGCGAGCCGGCGCTGGTCATGGATCGGCGGGCTGGGCGTCATCACCGGCATGCTGATTCTCAGCTTCTACTCCGTGATCGGCGGCTGGACCCTGGCCTACGCCGCGGAGACGGCCCTGGCCGGGCTCGCCGGGGCGAGCCCCGGCGCCGCCCAGGCGCGCTTCGATGCCCTGCTCGCCGCGCCCCTGCGCATGACCCTGTTTCACGGGCTGTTCATGGCGATCGCGGCGGCCATCGTGACACGCGGCATCGGCGGCGGCATCGAAGCCGCCTGCAAGGTGCTGATGCCGGCGCTGGTGGTGCTGCTGGCCAGCCTGGCCCTCTACGCCGGCTCCTCGGGCGGCTTCCTGGCCACGCTGGAGTTCCTGTTCCGGCTTGACGCGCATCGGATCAGCGCACGCGCCGCCATCGAGGCGCTCGGGCTGGGGTTCTTTTCCATCGGGGTGGGCATGGCGTTGATGGTGACCTACGCCGCCTACGCTGACGCCAGCATCGACCTGCGCCGCGCCGCCATCGCCACGGTGGTGGCGGACACCGCGATCTCCTTCCTGGCGGGCTTTGCGGTGTTCCCGCTGGTATTCGCCCACGGCCTCGACCCCGCCGGCGGGCCGGGGCTGGTGTTCGTGACCCTGCCCCTGGCCTTTGCGCGCATGCCCCTGGGCACCTTGGCCGCCCTCGCCTTCTTTTTGCTGCTGTTCGTGGCCGCGCTGGCCTCGGCGATCTCCATGCTCGAACTCACCGCGGCACTGCTCATCCGCCGTTTCGGCTGGCGCCGCCCCTCGGCCACCCTGGTGCCGGCGCTGGGATGCTTTGCGGGCGGGATCGCCACGGTGCTGTCCTTCAACCGCTGGGCGCATTGGCACCCGCTGGAAGTCGTGCCGGGGTTCGCCAAAGCCACGTGGTTCGACGTGCTCGACAGCATCACCTCCGATCTTTTGCTGCCGGCGGGCGGCTTCGCCTTCGCAGTGCTCGCGGGCTGGGTGCTGCCGCTGTCCCTGTTCGAGAGCGAGCTCGGGCTTTCGGCGCGGGGGGCGCGCCGGCTGCGCGGGCTGCTGCGCTGGGCGGCGCCCGCCGCGATCCTCGCAGCCGTTTTCTTGCCCTGGTTGGCCTGATCGGCGCCACCGCCCGGGAGGTGGGCGGCCTCTACAACGGGCGCTCAGCCCGGTGCCTGCGCCTCGCCAAAGAACGCCAGCAGCTGCTCCACCACCCACTGCGGCCGCTCCTCGGCGATCCAGTGGCCGCAGCCTTGCACCACGCCGCCTCGCACGTCGCTTGCCACGCGCCGCCACGAGTCGATGGCGCGCATGCCGCGGCCGCGGGCCCCGGCCCCGCCCCAGCACAGCACTGGCATGGGCAGCTTCCCCTGGGCCAGGAAGGCCTCGTTGTCGATGATGTCCTGGCGCATGGCGCGGTAGTACTCGAAACCGGCACGCATGGCGCCGGGCTGGCGATAAGCACGCAGGTACTCGGCCTGCGCCTCAGGTGAGATGGCGTCGGGCCGCTCGCCCCATGTGCGATAGAAGAAACCCAGGTACACGTCCTCGCGCCCGGCGGTGAGCGCCTCGGCCAGGCCGGGCTCCCAGTGCAGGCCGTGATGCCAGCGGTTGTCGTAGAACACGGGGGTGCCGTCGCCCGGCACGGGCACATCGAGAATGGCCAGGCGGCGCACCGCGTCGCGATGCTGCGCTGCCAGCGCGAAGGCCACCGGCCCGCCCCAGTCGTGCCCCACCACGAACAGGGACCGCTCGCCCAGCACACCGTGAACCAGGCGCCACACGTCGCCCGCCACGGTCTTCTTGTCGTATCCGCCCTCGGGCCGGGAGGAATCACCCAGCCCGCGCAGATCGGGCGCGATGACGCGCAAGCGCCGGGCGAGCCCCGGGATCACGTGGCGCCACATGTACCAGGTCTGGGGCCAGCCGTGCAGCAGCACCACGGCGGGTCCCTCGCCGGCAATGACGTAGTGCAGGCGCACGTCGCCGAGCTCGGCCTCGGCGTGCACCAGGGGTGGCGGCGGCGCGTCCGGCGCGTCCAGCGCTTCCGCGCCGTCAGGCGGCGGCATCAGCAGCACGCCCCGCAGGGTGCCGCGCGCAAGGCGTGCTCGGCGCAGATGCCGATGATCGTCCGCGGCATGGGCGCACTCGCCCTGGCGCACTGGAGAGGGCGGGTGAAGCGCCGCGGGGCTGGCGCGGCGCTGCGGCTGGCAGGCGTGGACAAGATGGCAGTGCAGTTGACGTGCGCCGCGGAGGGCTCGAGAACGCGGGCGATCGCTCGGTCCGTGTAGCGCACTTGCATCTGTTGGATGGTGCCGGCGAGCGGGAAGGGCGCGCGGTCGAAGCAATCCACCGATACGGGCGAGCCGAGGGCGTCGAGCCCGCCCGGTGTTTCCAGCGCCGCCAGGTGCTGGTCAGCGGTGTTGGGAATGCCGTTCTGCGCCAGAAGCTCGCTGATGGCGCTCGCCTGCCCTTCAGCCGAGGGACCGTTGTCGCCCCAGATGCACACGATCCGCGTGTTGTCTCCGTAGCCCAGGCGGTCGACCTCGTCCACGATTCTTCCCACCTGGGTGTCCACGTGCTCCGTGAAGCCGGCGAACACCTCCATCAGACGCCGCTGGAGGGGCCGCTCTTTCTCGGGGATGTCGTCCCGGGCGGGCAAGCCGACCGGCCTGGGCGTCAACTGCGCATTCTGCGGAATCCAGCCCCTGGCCTTGGCATTGGCGAAGGCGCGCTCGCGGTACTTGTCCCAGCCGTCGTCGAACCTGCCCTTGTACCTGTCCGCCCACTCCTGGGGCACCTGGCGCGGCCCGCGGGAGGCACCGCTGGCCCAGTACACGAAGAAAGGCTTGTCTGGCGCGACGGCCTTGTGCTGCCGGAGCCACCCGATGGCGTCGT
>JBIIUM010000321.1:0-2751 GCA_044339985.1 Burkholderiales bacterium
GTGGACCGGCGCTGGATTTACCGCCGCGCGCGTGTGGGCCGCTCGGTGCGGCCTGGCGCGGCCTTGCACGCCGCGTGGCAGGTGCTGGTGATGCGGTTGCGGGGCTACGACTGGGCGATCGTTGCCAATGGCTCCGAGTCACCGCGGGCGATTCGCCGCGGGCTGCAGTCCGGTGCGAAGCGCGTGGTGGCGTGCGTGGAGGACGCTTCGCGCTGGCCGCAACTCACCCATGGGCTGTCCGTGGCCGCGGGCGTCCACGAGGTGGATCGCATGATCGGGCTGCTCGCGCCGCTGGGCGTCGCCGCGCCGGTCCCGGCGCCACTGCCCGTGTATCGCCTGCCCGAGACCTCGCGCGCCGCCGCGGCCGGATGGCTAGAGGCGCGGGGATTGGCGCCGCGGGGTTATGTGGTGCTGGGTCTGGGCGCGCGCCGTGCCAAGAAGCAGCCCTCCACCGAGCAGATCCTGCGCTGGTCGCGCCACTGGCTCGATACGCACGGGCTGCAGACGGTGTTCATGTGGACGCCGGGCCGCTCCGACAACCCGCTCTATCCGGGCGACGACGAGGTGGCCGAGCCCGTGCTTGCCGCGCGCGAGCGCCACATCCACCCTTTCCGCGGTCCGATTCCGCCGGCGCTCGGCCTCATCTGGGGCGCGAGCACCAGCGTGTTCCCGGACAGCGGGTTGATGCACTTCGCCGCTGCCAGTCCCGGCGGGGTGCTCGGGCTGTTCGCCGAGACCCACGTGTCACCCCATCCTTCGCAGTGGGGGCCGCGCGGAAGCAACGTGGACTTCCTCGATGCGCCGACGAGCGTCGCGGCGCTCTCCGACGAGCAGGTGCTCGGGCGCGTGGCGCGTCTGCTCGGGGCCTGAGGTCTTCAGCCGCGCGGTGTCTCGCCGTACACCTGCGGGTTGAGACGCGGGTCGTTGTACATCTTGAACTGCCGGTAGATCTTCCAGCGCGCCGTGCCCGCCGCGGCGTCGCGCAGCAGCGCGTCGAGGCAGGCCGACAGGTCGCCGCGCTGCTCCTGCAGGCGCGTTAGCTTCGCGGTGCAGGCCTCCACGTGGGCCGCGTCCACGTCGGTGCGCAGGGTCTGCTCGCGCATGGCGCGGATCTTCAGGCTGGTGATGGAAAGCCGGTCGATGATGGAGCCCGCGGTCTCGCTGTTGAGCCGCGCCTGCGCTTGAAGCTCACGGCCGAACAGGCGGGATAGCAGGTGCTCGTCCACGCGCTCGATGGCGTCGTTGCGCGCCTGGTTGAAGCGGTCGATATGGCGCTTGTTGGCGGCGATCTCGGCGTCGGGCGCATGACGCCGCCGCGCAAGATCTTCCTCGAGCCACAGCAGGTTGTTGTTGCGATGGTTGGCTTCGATGCTCTCCCACAGCCCTGGCTCCGTGAAGTGCGCAGTCGCTGTCGCGGGCCAGGACGGATCGGCAAGACGCTCGTCGTGGAAGGCCGTTACCCGCGCAGCGTCCAGGTCGTGGAAGGGGGGGGTGCTCATGGGACGTTGTTCTCCAGAAGGCTATCCAGGGCGGCAATGACGCGCAAGGCCGGCAGTTGGACGAGGCAATCGCTCACCTTGCTTCCGCCACAGCCATCCATGCCACAGGGGCGGCAGGCGTATCCAGCGGCCACTACCACGGACCGAGGGTTGTTCCAGGGGCCCCATTCCTCCTCGGAGGAGGGGCCGAACAGCGCCACCACCGGGCGCTGCAGGGCGGAGGCCATGTGCAGAGGGACCGAGTCGACCGTGAGCAGCGCCGCAGCGTCCACCATCAGGGCGCCCAACTGCTTGAGCGTGAGCGCTCCGGCGAGGTCCAGCGGACGTGCCTCGGCCGCGAGGGATGCGATGCGAGCCGTCAAGGCGCGCTCGTCCGGATCGGGTGACGCGGTGAGCACGCAGCGAAAGCCTCGCCCGGCCATGGCGCGAAGCACTTCGGCGACCCTTTCCGCGGGCCAGGTCTTGAAGCGCCAGCGGGAGGCCGGGTGCACCTGGAGGAACCGGCCAGGCTCGAGGCCGGCGGCAGTGAGATGCGCGCGTACTGCGGCACGGTCGGTCTCGGCGATCGCGAATCGCAAGGTGCGTGCTTCGGGCGGAGGAAAGATACCCATGCGTCGCACCGCATCGAGATTGCGCTCCACCGCATGACGCGGCGTAGCCGGCTGTTTCACCACGTGCGTGTATCCGCCAGCCGCCCGGCCACGAGGCGCGAAGCCCACGCGCACCGTTGCGCCTGCGAGGCGTCCGGCCATGCGGCCGCGGTCTCCCTCCGTAAGGTTGATCACAGCGTCATATCCAGCGGCCCGCAGTGCACGGCGAAGGCGCAGTTCCTCGGCGATACGGGCTGACAGCCCGCGGTCGCGCGCGGCACGGTCCAGGAGCAGGAAGCCATCCACGTCCGGATTACCCTCCAGCATGGGCAGCGTCTCGCGGTTGATGAAGGCGTCGATGCGCGCCTCCGGCAGCGCGGCGCGCAGCGCGGCGAACACCGGCGTGGCGAGCAGCACGTCGCCGTGATGGCGCAGCTTTATCACCAGCACCCGGCGCAGGCGCGACAGTTCGGGATAACCCCCGTAGGACGCCTCGGGGATGGAGAAACCGGGATCGCCCGCGCGAGGAATGCTGCTCACCGCACCGTCCTCCGTGCTGCGCACTCCGGAGCGGGATCCTGGGAGCGGTCTGGCGTGCTCATGCCGGGCGCATCTCCGCGCGCCCCGGCGTGTCACTGCCGCCCTGCGGCCCGCGCGCGAGC
>JBIIUM010000322.1:0-2746 GCA_044339985.1 Burkholderiales bacterium
GGCGCCGTGGGACTTGATGCAGTACTCGCAGTTGTTGGTCATGGAGACGGCCATGTAGATGAGCTCCTTGGTGAGCGGATCGAGCCGCCCGCCCGGGCCCATCACCTCCTTCACCTGGCCCCACACCTGCGCCAGCGTGGGCGGGTGCACCGCGAGGGCTTTCCAGATGTTGTTGATCCAGTCCACCTTGCGGGTGGCCATGATGTCGTCGAAGACCGCCCGCACCTCGGGGCACGCCTGCGCGTACTCCACCAGCTTCACCATTGCCATGGCGGCATCTCCCGCAACGGGTTTGACAAACGCGGCGCAGTCTAGCACCGGCGCCGCCATGGACAGCCCGCGGCGCCCGCCACGATAATCGTGATTTACCGTTCCACGCTGCCCGCCAGGGCCGCGTTTGCCCCTTCCTGCCCGCCCATGAAAGTCCTGCTCGACCTGCTGCCTGTGATTCTTTTTTTCGTGGCCTACTCGGCTGCGAAGCGGGTGCCGGAGCAGTCGGCCTCCTTCATGGCGAGCCTGCTCGGCACGGTGGGTGCCGCCGAGGGACTGCAGGCCACCCAGGCGCCCATTCTGGTGGCCACGCTGGTGGCGGTGCTGGCCACCATGGGCCAGGTCGCATGGGTATGGCTGCGACACGGCAAGGTCCCAAAGATGCTGTGGATCAATCTCGCCATCATCGTGGTGCTGGGGGCGGCCACGCTGCTGTTGCACGATGAAACCTTCATCAAGTGGAAACCCACGGCGTTCTACTGGGTGTTCGCGGCGGTGATCGCTGGCGGGCAAATGTGGGACCGCAACGTGATCCGGGCCATGCTGGGCGCGCAGATGACGCTGCCCGAGCCGGTGTGGCGCCGGGTGGCCTGGAGCTGGGCGGCCTTCTTCGTTGTCATGGGCGCTCTGAACCTGTTCGTGGCCTTCAACTTCTCCACCGATGCGTGGGTCAACTTCAAGCTCTTCGGCGGCATCGGTCTGATGTTCGCCTTCGTGATCGCCCAGGGCCTGGTCCTGGCGCGCTATCTCCAGGACGATCCGCCTCGGGAGACCCGCTGAACATGCTCTACGCCATCGTTGGAGAAGACTTCCCGCACAGCCAGCTGAAACGCGCCGCCGCGCGTCCGGCGCACCTCGCCCGTATCCAGGCACTGGCAGACGCCGGGCGCGTGGTGCTCGCGGGTCCTTTCCCTGCCATCGACAGCCCCGATCCCGGCCCCGCCGGGATGACCGGCAGCCTGATCGTGGGCGAGTTCGAGTCTCTGGAGGCGGCCCAGGCCTGGATCGATGCCGATCCTTACGTCACCGAGGGCGTGTTCGCCCGAGTGACCGTGCGGCCCTTCAAGCAGGTTGTGCCCGCATAACATGGTGGACACGGCCGGGGCCATCCGCGAACGTCTTGCGGCGCTTGCGCCCGAATCACTGGAGGTGTTCGACGACAGCGCCGACCATGCCGGCCACGCCGGTGCGCGCGAGACGGGCGGCGGGCATTTTCAGGTGGTGGTGGTGGCACGCGCTTTCGAAGGTCTCGGCCGGGTGGCGCGCCATCGCGTCGTGTATGATGCGCTGCGCGATTTGATGCCCCACGCCATTCATGCGTTGGCCATCGTCGCCCAGACCCCCGAGGAAGCCCCCGGCCGGTCTTGACCCAGGGCCCGCGTTCCTGCCGCCGGCCCCACCCACTACACAGTTAATCGCCAAGGAATCGCCATGCGTCTCGCAAAGTTCTCCGCCGCGGCCCTCTTCAGCGCCGCCGGCATGCTCTCTCTGACCGCCTGCAATGCGCAGGAACCGGGCAAGCCTGTGGCCGTGGTCAACGGCGTTCCCATCAGCCAGGCCAAATTGGACTACGTCGCCAAGATGCAGACCGCCTCGGGTCAGCAGAAGGACACCCCCGACTATCGCAAGCAGTTGCGCGAAGCGCTCATCACTCGCGAGGTGATCGCCCAGGAGGCCATTCGTCAGGGGCTGGACAAGAGCGGCGACTACCAGACGCAGATCGACCTGGCCAAGCAGCAGATCCTGGTGGGCGCCCTTCTGGAGGAGTTCGCCGCCAAGCACGTTCCCACCGAAGAGGAACTGCGCAAGGAATACGACGCCATTCGCCAGGAAGCCTTCGACCCCAACGCGAGGGAGTACAAGGTGCGCCATATCCTGGTGAAGAAGCAGGCTGACGCAAAAGCCATCATCGCGCTGCTGGGCAAGGGCACCAAGTTCGAAGACCTCGCCAAGAAGCGCTCCGAAGACACGGCCTCCAAGGCCAAGGGCGGTGCCCTGGAGTGGACCGACGGCGCCAATCTGGTGAAGCCCTTCGCCGAAGCCATGAAGGCCCTCAAACCCGGCGAAACCACCAAGACCCCCGTGCAGACGCCCTACGGCTGGCACGTGATTCGTCTTGAGGAAATTCGCGAAGCCACCTTCCCCAGCTTCGAGGAAGTGAAGGATCAGGTGTCGAAGCAGGTGGTCGCCAAGCAGCGCGACGAGATGATCGAGAAGCTGCGCAAGGCCGCCACGCTGGAGTAACAGGCCCCATGCGGGGCTGACGAAAAGGCGCCCCCCGGGGCGCCTTTTCTAATGGCGCGGCAAGCGCCGCGGGTTCAACCCACCCAGCGGCGCGCGTTGCTGAACAGCCGCAGCCAGGGCGACTCCAACCCCCAGTGCCGCGGACGCCATGACAGCTGGCGCGACAGGAACGCTCTTTCCGGGTGCGGCATGAGGATGGTGAAGCGCCCGTCCGCGGTGGTCAGACCGGCAA
>JBIIUM010000019.1:0-31707 GCA_044339985.1 Burkholderiales bacterium
GCCGCCGCCTTCAGCCACGGCTAGAGGCAGCGCCGGCTCCTGTCGTGCCGCATCCCGCGCGATCCGCACGGCTGCCCGATGGTCTGTGGAGCGTAAACCAGAATTCGCTTGACACCTTGTCTTCCAACACTAGAATTGGTGCGTAATCTCGTTCCCACCACAACATTTAGTGGTCATCGACCACACTTGGTGGGAAGAACCGCGAGAGATCACAACATATAGTGAACACGCCGGACATTTGAAAGTGCAGGCCCCGCGAGGCGCCGCACTGGAGCAGCGGCGACGCCAAGGAGGAGTCATGCAAGTTGTGATCGAGACAAGTGCAACTGCCCGCAACCCGGCCGTGGGAGTCGCGCTCGACACGCCGGCGGCAGCGCCGTCTCGCTTCGCCGATTACAAGGTGATCCGCCGCAATGGTGCTGTGGTGGGGTTCGAGCCTGCAAAGATCAGTGTAGCCATGACCAAGGCCTTCCTTGCCGTCAACGGCGGGCAGGGTGCGGCTTCGGCGCGCGTTCGGGAACTCGTGGCAGCTCTCACCGAATCGGCGGTGGGCGCGCTGGTGCGGCGACAGCCCACCGGTGGGACATTCCATATAGAGGACATCCAGGACCAGGTGGAGCTGGCGCTCATGAGGTCCGGCGAGCACGACGTCGCCAGAGCGTATGTGTTGTACCGAGAAGAGCGCGCGCGCGAGCGGGCCCGCCTCAGGCAGGCGGGGGACGCCTCCCCGTCGCATCCGCACGTGGTCAACGTCACGGAGGGAGGCGTTGTGCGGCCTCTCGACCTCGTCAGGCTCACGATGCGGGTGGAAGAGGCGTGCGCGGGGCTGGGGAGTTCGGTGGAGCCGGGCGCCATCCTGGCTGGCGTCCTCAAGGACCTCTACGACGGCGTTCCCATGGAGGAGGTTCGCAAGGCCTCCGTACTGGCCGCCCGGTCCATGATTGAAAAGGACCCGGCCTACAGTTACGTCACTGCCCGGTTACTGCTCAATACCATCCAGCACGAAATTCTTGGTCGCGAGGTAGCCCAGGCCGACATGGCCACTGCCTATGCCGATTATTTTCCGGGGTTCATCCGCAAGGGCATCGAAGCCGAGCTTCTGGACGAGCGGCTCGGGCGCTACGACCTGGTGGCTCTGGGCCGGTTCCTCGATGCCAGTCGTGACCTCAAGTTCGGTTACCTCGGCCTGCAGACGCTCTACGATCGGTACTTCCTGCACGTGCGCGGCCATCGCATCGAACTGCCGCAGGCGTTCTTCATGCGCGTTGCCATGGGGTTGGCCCTGAACGAAGTGGACCGCGAGGCAAGGGCGGTGGAGTTTTACCACGTGCTGTCCAGCTTCGACTTCATGAGTTCCACGCCCACGCTGTTCAATTCGGGCACCCGGCGCTCCCAACTCTCCAGCTGCTATCTCACCACGGTGGCCGATGACCTGGAAGGCATCTATGACGCCATCAAGGAAAATGCCCTGCTGTCGAAGTTCGCCGGTGGTCTGGGCAACGATTGGACGCCCGTGCGTGCCTTGGGCAGCCACATCAAGGGCACCAACGGCAAGTCCCAGGGCGTGGTGCCCTTCCTCAAGGTGGTCAACGACACGGCGGTGGCCGTGAACCAGGGCGGCAAGCGCAAGGGGGCGGTGTGCGCCTACCTCGAGACCTGGCACCTGGACATCGAGGAGTTCCTCGAGCTGCGCAAGAACACCGGCGATGACCGGCGCCGCACCCACGACATGAACACGGCCAACTGGATTCCTGACCTGTTCATGAAACGCGTCATGGAAAACGGAGAATGGACGCTGTTTTCCCCCGCCGACTGCCCCGACTTGCACGAAAAGGTCGGCAAGGCCTTCGAAGAGGCCTATGTGCGCTACGAAGCCAGGGCCGCCAGTGGCGAGCTTCGGCTGCACAAGAAGATCCCTGCTGTCCAGTTGTGGCGCAAGATGCTGTCCATGCTGTTCGAGACCGGGCACCCCTGGATCACCTTCAAAGACCCTTGCAACATCCGCTCTCCCCAACAGCACATTGGCGTGGTGCACAGCTCCAATTTGTGCACCGAGATCACGCTCAATACCTCGGACAGCGAGATCGCAGTCTGCAACCTCGGTTCGATCAACCTCGTCAACCACATGAAGGGCGGCCGGCTCGATCATGACAAGCTGCGCGGAACGGTCTCCACGGCCATGCGCATGCTCGACAACGTGATCGACATCAACTATTACGCCGTCAACAAGGCCCGCAACTCCAACTTCAAGCATCGTCCCGTGGGTCTGGGCATCATGGGGTTCCAGGACTGCCTGCACGAAATGCGCGTGCCCTACGCCTCGGAGGCTGCGGTGGAGTTTGCCGATCGTTCCATGGAGGCAGTGGCGTACTTCGCCTACTGGGCCTCCACCGAACTCGCCGAGGAACGCGGCCGCTACTCCACCTTTGACGGCTCGCTGTGGTCGCGTGGCGTGCTGCCCCAGGATTCCCTTGACCTGCTGTCGCAGGAGCGGGGCGGCTACGTGGAGGTGGACCGTAGCGAGTCGCTTGACTGGACAGGACTGCGCGAGCGCATCCGGCGGCACGGCATGCGCAATTCCAACTGCCTGGCCATCGCCCCCACGGCAACCATCGCCAACATCGTGGGCGTGTCGGCCTCAATCGAGCCCAATTATCAAAACCTGTACGTGAAGTCGAATCTCTCCGGCGAGTTCACGGTGACCAACGAGTACCTCGCGCGCGATCTCAAGGCGCTCAACCTGTGGGACGAGGTGATGATCGCCGACCTCAAGTACTTCGACGGCAGCCTCGCCAAGATTGACCGCATCCCGGCTGATTTGCGCAACTTGTACGCCACCGCCTTCGAGGTGGAGCCCGCCTGGATCGTCGAGGCGGCCGCTCGCCGCCAGAAGTGGATCGACCAGGCCCAGTCGCTCAACATCTACATGGCGGGTGCCTCGGGCAAGAGGCTCGACGACACCTACAAGCTCGCTTGGAAGCGTGGTCTCAAGACCACCTACTACCTGCGCACCCTGGCGGCCACCGGCGCCGAGAAGTCCACCGGCAAGGGTGGCGAACTCAACGCCGTGCCCGCCTCGGGTGGCATGGCCGGCCTGGCGGCCGCCAACGAGACGCCGGCCGAACCGCGGTTCTGCGCCATCGACGATCCCACCTGCGAGGCCTGCCAGTAGGCCCGCACCACCACAAGAGCCCAAGATGCTCCAGTTCGAAGACACCCTGATCCCGTCTGCCCGCCAGGTGCTCCAGCCAGCCCTGGCCGATGCTGGCTTCCATGCGCCGTCGTCCCGGCCGCCGGCGCCTGCTGCAGCACCCGAGGTTTCCTCGCGCGTGCGCATCGAGGACAAGCGCGTCATCAACGGCGCGGCCGACGTCAACCAGTTGGTCCCTTTCAAATACAAATGGGCCTGGGAGAAGTATCTGGCGGGCTGCGCCAACCACTGGATGCCCCAGGAAGTGTCCATGTCCAGGGATATCGCCACCTGGAAGGATCCCGGCGGTCTTACCGAGGACGAGCGGCTGGTCGTCAAGCGCAACCTGGGGTTTTTCGTGACGGCGGACAGCCTTGCCGCCAACAACATCGTGCTTGGCACCTATCGCCACATCACAGCCCCCGAGTGCCGCCAGTACCTGTTGCGCCAGGCCTTCGAGGAGGCCATCCACACCCACGCCTACCAGTACATCGTGGAGAGTCTCGGGCTGGACGAGAGCGAGATCTTCAATGCCTACCACGAGGTGACGTCTATCCGGGACAAGGATCAGTTCCTCATCCCCTTCATCGAGACCCTCACCGACCCCGAGTTCAAGACCGGCACCCTGGAAAACGACCAGAAGCTCCTCAAGAGTCTGATTGTCTTTTCCTGTGTCATGGAAGGTTTGTTCTTCTACGTGGGTTTCGTCCAGATCCTGGCCTTGGGGCGCCAGAACAAGATGACGGGCGCGGCCGAGCAGTACCAGTACATCCTGCGCGACGAGTCCATGCATTGCAGTTTCGGCATCGATCTGGTCAACACCATCAAGCTGGAGAACCCTCACCTGTGGACCCCGGAGTTCCGGGATGAGATCCGCAGCCTCATCCAGAAGGGCGTCGAACTCGAGTATCGCTACGCCGAGGACACGATGCCGCGCGGGGTGCTGGGGCTCAATGCGCCCATGTTCAAGGAATACCTGCGCTTCGTGGCCAACCGCCGTTGTCAGCAGATCGGCCTCGATACGCTCTATCCGGGGGCTACGAACCCCTTCCCCTGGATGGCCGAAATGATCGATCTCAAGAAGGAGAAGAACTTCTTCGAGACTCGGGTCATCGAGTACCAGACGGGAGGTGCGCTCAGTTGGGATTGAGCGACTCGATCAGTCCCAAGCCCAGGGGTGAGCCGCCGCGGTGAACGCCGCGCGACTCACCCGCGTCGCCGAAAGGCATTGGCCGTCGCGCTCTTGCGCGGATGGAGGGGGAGGTGTCCCCCTCGATGGCAGCGCCCGTCCCTCGCTGTGTGGCAGAGCGCTGCTTTCCATCGGGTGCCGGCAAGGCGCCTCGATCACCACTCTGGTGGTTGGTTGCATGGGTTCCCTGCAACCACCGCCCCCCTCTGCGAAGGCGCGTCTTGGCAAGGCAGGCAAGCCTGCGGCTGCGGCGCGCGTTCGTGGTCGTTCCCTTCGTCGTGCTGATCCGGCGACGGTAGGAACGGTAGTGTTGTTCAACTCAACCAGGAGGTAATCGAGATGGCTGTTGCCAACAAAAAGGCCGCCACGGCCAAGAAAGCGCCCGCGAAGAAAAAGGTCGCTGCCAAGAAGCCCGCTGCGAAGAAAGTTGCGGCGAAGAAGCCCGCAGCGAAGAAGGTAGCCGCCAAGAAGCCCGCGGCGAAGAAAGTTGCGGCGAAGAAGCCTGCAGCGAAGAAGGTAGCCGCCAAGAAGCCCGCGGCGAAGAAGGTAGCCGCCAAGAAGCCCGCGGCGAAGAAAGTTGCGGCGAAGAAGCCTGCAGCGAAGAAGGTAGCCGCCAAGAAGCCCGCGGCGAAGAAGGTAGCCGCCAAGAAGCCCGCGGCGAAGAAGGCGGTCGCCAAGAAACCGGCGGCGAAGAAGCCCGTGGCGAAGAAGCCTGCTGCTAAGCCTGCCGCCAAGCCCGCCGCCAAGGCCGCAGAGAAGAAGCCTGCTGCCAAGGCTGCGGTCAAGAAGCCCGCCGTCAAGAAAGCGCCCGCCAAGAAGGCTGCGGCGAAGCCCGTGGCCGCTCCCGCGGCAGCTCCGGCACCAGCGCCAAAGCCTGCAGCAGCTCCTGCTGCTTGGCCCTTCCCGGTGGCTGGCCGGCCTAACTAAGCGCGTATAGGCGCTTACCAGATGCCTGCGATCGGACCTGCATCCGAGATGGATTCCAGTCGCTGATCCGCAGGCTTTTGGAGCGGTGTGCGCCAGTCCGGCGCACGAGAGCGAGTGTCGTGGCGTTTGGCATTTGCTTCCGGCCGGGTGGCTTCCCGTGGAGTTCGTGGTGCATTAGCACCTCAGCCACGGCTACCTTCCCAGCCCCCCATTTTTGCGTGCTTCGACCATAGCCTGCCTCCTCTGGCAAGCCGTTTCCCTCGTTGGTGCTGCGCCGCGTTGAAGGCGCTTTCGACCTGGTTTTTCCTCTGGCCCGACCTGGAGCAACCTCATGGACCGTAAGCGAGTCAATGCCTCGAAGATCCGTTCGGTTGGCTACGAACCATCGAGCCAGACGCTGGAGGTGGAGTTTTCCAGTGGGAACATCGTGCAATACAGCCGCGTCTCCGCTGAACTGCACCGCCGCTTCATGTCCTCGCCGTCGCCGAACAGTTTCTTCGAGGACAATATCGAGGAAGCCTTCACCGCGAAGCGGATGCGCTGAGAGCGTTGTTGGAGGCTCAGCAGTCCGGATCGCCGGGCGCTGGCCGCGGATCGGGGTTGAAGTCGAACAAGCGCGGCACATGGCTGCTGCGAACAGGCTCCACCGGTATGTTTTCGTGATGCCAATGAAGCACTGCCCCATCCACATGATGACCCGCCTGCAGCGCGCCCAGGGCGTCCTCGTCCAGCGTGCTACCCCGCTCATCCCGGAGCAATAGCGCGAGCATTGGCAGGTCCCGGTCGCTCACCACGCCAACGCCTGCCTCGGTGCGCAGCACCAGGTTGCCAGCCTCGTCCACCAGGGCTTCGTGAAGCCGTTTGACCCGCGTGCCGACGTGCGTCTCCAGACCAGGCTCTTCACCGGTGGCGGGAAGCACGTGATACACGAAGGGTGTGTAGTGCAACCGCACGAAGACCCTCTGCGGGCCGTTCTGGAAGAACCAACGGCCTTGCGCCTCCGAGGCGTAGTTGCGGCCGATGAATGCCGTGACGCTCGGGTTGCCGATTCGCTCGCCCTTGATGAGCCATCGGCCCCGGCGATCCAGTTCCAGCCAGCCGAAGACGGCGGGCACATCGGGCCAACGGCCCATGGCCTGAATGACGGCAGCGTCCATGGATCAGGGGAGAAGAGCGCACAGCGGCGCTGAATCAACGGGCGGCACATGGTAACAACTCCCCGCACCACTTGGTGCGGGTGAAGCCGCCGCTTCCAGGCATCACCCGCCCTCCGGCATACCCTTCGCCGCGAATCCATGGGAGCGGCTGCGCCGCGCCACCGTTGAGACAGGTCAAGGCGCAGGGGGCGGCAATTGAGCAGGGTACTGCCGATACGCTTCCCGGGTGGGAAAGCGCAGCACGGGAGCCTGCCATGCACCGCATCAACGTACCTCTTGCCATCCTGCTGCTCTCAGCCGCGGTGGCCACATCCACGATTGCTGCTGGTACCGGCGAGCCGGCCGACGGCGCCAGGATCGTCAAGCAGCGCTGCCTCGCCTGTCACGATCAGCAAAAGCTCCTCTCCTTTGCCGTGCGTTATCCTTCCGGCGAACGGGGGGCCCGATGGGAACGTTTCCTGCCGGGGCACTACCTGCCGAAAGCCGAAGAGCGGGCCGCCGTGATCATTTGGCTGAAGGACAACGCGGGTACGTGACCTTGCCAGTGGCTGCTAGCATTCCGAAACGCTTGAATTCGTCCCCGCGGGCAGTGGCTGCCATGCATGACTTGAATGACACTCCCGCGGTCGCCCTCGGCCATGAGCGCTGACGAGTCAGGGTTGCGCAAGCGGCTTTGCCTTCTGGCGAAATCGCTCCACGACCGCGGCGTGAAGCCGGGGGGTTCGGGCAGCAGGGGGATTCGCCTTGAGGATGGCTTTTCGTCCATTCCCGCCACAGAGGCGCTGAAAGAAACAGTCCGCCGGTGCCTGCTGCCGCCCGGCAAGAACCTTCGATCGCTCGCCGCGCAACGGGTGAACCACCCGCGCAGCAGGTTTTCCTGATGGCAATCCTGCGTCCGCTGATGGTGGCCTGGCTGCTCGTGGCGCCGCACGCGCTCGTTGCCCGGGCCGACACGCCCGCCGATCTGCTGGCGCGTTACGACGCCGCCGCTCGTGTTGAAGACCCGAGCTTCGGAGGTTTCAGTGCCGAGCGCGGCCGTGCGTTCTACTTTGCGAGGCATCCCATGGCGGGGCCGGGCGATGCCAGCTGTTCCTCCTGTCATTTGGAAGATCCACGCCAGGGATTCCGCGCTCACCGTGCACCGGTCCTGTGCCGCGCCTGCCACGTGATCAATGACGACGAACACCCCGATCCTGAGCACGCCAAGAAACGGCACATGGGCGCTTTCGCGCCGGGCGCCAACCCGGAGCGGTTCAACGACTGGCAGCGTGTGGAACGCTACTTCGCGGTGAACTGCCGCTTGCTGCTGCGCCGTGCCTGCACCGCCCGGGAGAAGGGCGATCTCATCACCTGGCTGCTCAGCCTGGAATAGCGCAATGGGTACCTCCACCGGTCAGCGCGCCCCGGGTTCCTGACCGGGCAGATCCATGCCGCTCCCCGCTTGCCGGGTGCGGCAGATACTTCCTGGCGAGCGTCTAGTCCTTAAGGAGCGCCCTCTGCAGGTGCGTCCGACCACCGTCGGCACAAACCCCGGAGCACGCGCAGGTCCTGCTCAGGGGTTTTCCAGGACGTCTCCTGCGTCTGCATGTCGACGCGCAACTCGTAGTCCACGATTTCGCGCAGCAACGCCTCTGCACGCAAGGCCATCTCCGTGCTGCGGGCGGAGCGCATGGTGCCTGCCAACAGGGCCTTGGCATCACGGTAGTCGCGTTCGGTGTGGATGGGGCGCGACAGCTTCGCCGGTTGCGGCGGGCGTTTTTCCGTCATGAGTTGAATTCGCGTGATCTTTTGGGTGACTTTACTCTCCAAAAACATAAGCAGATTGCGCGCCAGGTCATGGGTGCGGGCCATCGCCGCACACGCCGGGGCTGGTCACACCTGCAAGCGGCGCCACGCGCCCGAGCGCCAGCGCAGCCACATGACCAGCCCCAACGCCACCACGTACACCAACGCCGCCATCCAGCCCCCTACGCTACCCCAGCCGAGTTGTGGCAATACGTCGACCCAGCCTTGACCTGGCGCGAAGGACGCCATGTGCGCCAGCGGCACGAAGCCCAACCACACCAGGGCAATGACGTAGAGCGTCGGTGCGCGCACGTCACCAGCGCCGCGCAGGCAAAAGGCGCTGGCGAGGTTCAGGGCGTCGAACACCTGGTAGGCCCCGGCAATCCACACCAGGCGCAGTCCGGCCGCCAGCACTGCGGCAGCCACCGGGTCCGCGGGGTCGGTGAACAGCGGGATCAGCCACGGCCCCCCCAGGCCGATGAGAATGCCCACCGCGCCCATGTACGCGGTGGTGAGGGCGATGATGCGGTCGCCGAGCCTGCCCGCCCAGGCGCGGTCGCCGGCGCCGATGGACTGGCCCACCAGGGTAGTACCTGCCATGGCGATACCGATGGCGGGCAGGTAGGCGATGGCCGTGAGCATCATCACGATCTGCGTGGCCGCGCCTTCCACTGTTCCCAGGCGCACCTGCATGAGCTGGAAGAGCGAAATGGCCACCAGATCCACCGCCGGGAACATGCCCGTGGGGATGCCCAGCGCGAACACCCGCCGAAGGCCTCTGCCGGAGACCCGCCAGGTGTGCCGGGTCCGGTAGCCCGGCTGCAGCGCGGCGGACAGGAACAGCGCCACGATCAACCCGCAGCCCAGCGCCAGCGAAACCGTGGTCGCCCAGGCTGAGCCGGCGATGCCCAGGCCGAGGCGGAAGATCAGGATCTCGTTGAGCAGCCCATTGACCACGGCCACCACCACCATGACCACCAGCGTCACGCGGGTGCGGCCGATGCCGTTGAAGAACCCCGACACGGCCCACAGGCCCACGGCCAGCGGCCCGCCCAGCAGCCGCGGTGTCCAGTACTGTGCGGCCAGGTCTTGCACCGCGGGGTCGAGTCCGAACAGCCCTAGCAGAGCGTGAGCGGGCAGCGCCACGGCCAGGAACGCGGGCAGCGTGCACAAGGCCGCCCACAACCCCAGCCAGGTGGCGCGGCTCGCGCGCCGGTTGGCGAGGGCGCCGTAGGCCTGTGCCACCAGGGTCTGGATGCACAGCCCCACGCCGCCAAAGGCGAGGAAGAAGACGATGGCGAGGAAGTGGGTGGCGCCCAGCGCCGCCATGGCCTGCATCGACAGCCGCCCGATGAACCAGGTGTCGGTGAGGTTGAGCACCAGCTGCACCGCGCTGTTGAGCATGAGTGGCAGCGCCAGTGCTGCAACGGCCCGCATGTCCACGCGACGATGGCCGGTGGCGTCGTGGCGAACGGCGGGCAGGCGGCCCGGTGGCGGGGAGGCAGCGGCGGGACTCACGGGGCGGGAAGGGGTGCGGGGAGCTCGCCGGTATGGTTACCATCGGCGAGATGGAAGGTCATCAAGGCTAGACGAGGCATGCAATGAGGGCAAATGTCGGTGACGGGGGGCCCGGGCCACCCCGGGGAACGGATGCGCTGCCGGGTTGCGACCGCATGCGGCGGCGACTGCTGGGTGCGGCTGCGGCCATGGTCTCGGGCGGCGGGCTCACGGCACGAGCCCAGCCTGCCGCGCCGCTGTTGGACCAGCCGCGCGGCGGTCTGCGGTTCCTGCCAGACGGCCCGGTGTACGCCGGAGGGGTGGTGGCGGCTGAGGGTTTCGAGATCGTGCACGCGGTGCTGAGGCCATGGCTGCCGCTTGAGGACGCCTACGGCCTGATCGAGCGCCACCTGGCCGCGCGCGGCCGGCCCGTGCAGGCGCTGTGCGGCATGGAGCTGCGCATTCCCGCCCAGCTGTCCATGGCGGGCTTCCGCGCCTTCAACCAGCCTTACCTGGAGCGCCTGGTGCGCTGGGGCCTGCTGGTCGAAGGTCGCAATCCCGTGTGCCGCACCAACGTGGCGCCACTTCATGAGCCGCCGGAGCAGCCCTGCGTGCACGGCTTTTCCTACACCATGCCCGGCGGGCGCGGCGGCACGAACTTCGTGATGTCGGGAATGACCGAGCTTGGCCCCGGCGGCGGTGTGGTGGCTGCGGGGGACACCTCTGCCGAGGGCATGCGCCGCAAGCTGCGCTTCGTGTTCGACGCCGTGTCCGCGCGGCTCGCCGAGCTTGGCCAGTCTTGGGAGAGCGCCACTCAGGTGGAGTTCTACGCCGCCGCAGCGCCCGGCGCGATGATCGAGGAGTTCCTCGCCCCCGCGGTGGGTGGGGCCGCTCGGCGCGGCATCCGCTGGCACCTGGGCCGCCCGCCGGTGGAGGGTGCGGAGGTGGAACTGGAAGCGCGTGCGGCGCAGCGCGAAGAAATGGTGGGAGGCTGATTGCCCGCCAGGCGGTTTCAGGCGAACGCCACCACCAGGGGCTGGTGATCCGACACATCGGTGCCGGCTTCCACGCGCATGCCGCGGATGCGCCCTGCCAGGTCTTCGGTGACGAACGCGAAGTCGCAGCAGTACAGTGGCCACGATTTGTCGTGTACCCCCACCGTGGGTGGATGGCTGCGGCCCGGGTGGGCTGCCTCCCAGGCATCCACGAAGGCCGGTGCACCGGAGGGAAAGGGCGCGGTCATCTGGCGGTGCTCGATATCCTCGGGCTTGAAGTTTAAGTCGCCACAGACGATGGCCGAAACGGGCCGGGGCTGCACGGCGAAGGGTTCGCCGGGATCGCCATCGGGGCGCGCGGCACGGGCGTGGGCGCAGGCCTCGTCGTGCAGGCGACGCAGGCCGTGCACCTGGGCCATCCGGATGCTCCCGGAGTAGTACTCCAGGTGGGTGGTGATCACCCGAAGCGGCCCGAGCGGGGTGGCAAGCACGGCCTCCAGCGCCACCCGCGCCATGCTGGGCACGGCCGGGTCGGGCGGCCACGGCAGCGCGTGGCGGAACACCTGCAGAGCCGGCAGGCGGGTGAGGATCAGGTTGCCGAACTGGCTGCGTCCGCCATGGCCGTTGTCGAAATCGGTGGCCGGCGCGAACAGCGCCTGGAAGCCGGGCAGGGCCGCGCCCAGCGCCGCTGGCTGGTCCTCGCCGTGGCTGCCCTTCAGGCCCGGGAAGCCCGTCGCCACCTCCTGGAGGCAGAGCACGTCGAAGTCGGCCAGCGAGCGCGCCACGGCGGCGATGCGCGCCGGGTCCACGCGCCCGTCCACGCCGCGGCACCACTGCACGTTCCAGGTGATGAGGATCATGATGAACCGGTGAAAATGAAAAGGCCCCGCGCAAGGGCGGGGCCGGATGGGGCGACAGGGCCCCGGGGGGCGGCGCTCAAGCGTGCGCCGGTTCCTGAGCGGGCGAGGGCTGGGCCCTGACAGCCGCGGCAGCTTGCTGCCGCTCCTCCACCTGCCCGGCCGCGGCGCGGCGCTGTTCTTCCTCCTGTGCCAACTGCGCCCAGTACAGCCATTCAAACTCGAAGCACATGGTCCACCCCCTCATGAGCAGTGACGGATACGGTCTCAACCGCAGTGCTTGCAGCAGAGCCATGCTAATCCTGCGTCATCAGCCAAAGCAACGGCGCGGCGCAGCATGCGTTGTGCGGCGCAACGGCGCATGCCGTCCGCCGCTCAGCTGGGGGTCGCGGCGAGCTGTTCGCGCAGTGCCCGCTTGAGCACCTTGCCGTAGTTGTTCTTCGGCAGCGCCTCCACGAACACGTAGCGCTTGGGCCGCTTGAAGCGCGCGATGTGCTCCAGGCAGCGCGCGTCCAGCGCGGCCGCGTCCACCGGTGCGCCTGCGTGCGCCACCACGAAGGCCACCACCTCCTCGCCCCAGTCGGCGTGCGGGGCGCCCACCACCGCCGCCTCGCGCACGCCCGGATGACCGAGCAGCACGTCCTCGATCTCCCTCGGGTAGATGTTGGTGCCGCCTGAGATGATCATGTCCTTGGATCGGTCCTTGAGCGTGAGCATGCCGGTGTGGTCGAGCGCACCGAGGTCGCCGGTGTGCAGCCATCCGCCGCGCAGCGCCCGGGCGTTGGCCTCGGGGTTTTCCCAGTAGCCCAGCATCACGCAGTCGCTGCGGGTGATGATCTCGCCCACCTCGCCCAGGGGCAGGTCGCGATCGTCCCCGTCCACCACGCGCACTTCCACGCCGGTGCGCGCCCAGCCCGCCGAGGCCAGCCGCTCGAGGTGTCCCGGCAGCTCGCGCAGCCCGTGGGCGCGCTTGTCCAGGCCGGTGATGGTCATGGGGCTCTCGCCCTGGCCGAAGAGCTGGTAGAGGCGCGGGCCGAAGGCCTCCAGGGCGCGTTCCAGGTCGCTCACGTACATGGGCGCGCCGCCGTAGATGATGGTCTTCAGGTTGTCCAGCCTGGCGTGCCCCATGCCGGCGTCGTTGAGCATGCGCACCACCAGCGTGGGCGCGGCGAACATCGACACGTTGGCGTGGCGCTCGATCAGTGCGAGGGTCTCGCCTGCCTCGAAGTGTCCGCTGTCGGGAATCACGTTGTGCGAGCCGTGCGCCACGTGCGGCACAGCGTATTGCCCGGAGCCGTGGGACAGGGGCGCCGGGTGCAGGATGGTGTCGCGCTCGTCCAGGCGGTCGATGTCGGCCGTATAGGCGTGGGTCATGAAGGTGAGATTGCGGTGGGAGAGGGCGGCACCCTTGGGACGGCCGGTGGTGCCGCTGGTGTAGAACAGCCAGGCGGGGTCGGCGGGTGCGCGCTCCGCCACCGCCATGGGCGATGCCGCGGCCATGCGGTCGAACAACGCGTCGTCGGCCTCCAGCACACGGGTGTCCGATTCCAGCGCCGCCGCGATTGCGCCGTGCAGCGCCGGGGACGCGAGGCACAGCACCGTGCCCGAGTTGGCCAGGATGTAGGCAAACTCCTTCGGGTGCAGCTTGGCGTTGATGGGCACCGCGCAAAGCCCCGCGTGCCAGCAGCCCCACAGCACCTGCAGGAATCCGGCGCAGTTTTCCATGGCGATGGCCACGCGAGCGCCCGGCACCGCCCCAGGCTGGGCACGCAGCCACGCAGCTGTGGCCGACACGCGATCGAAAAACTCCCCGTAGCGCCAGGTGCCGCGCCGGTCGGTCACGGCCGGCGCGCCGCCATGGCGGCGGGCGGCGGCTTGCAGGAAGTGGGCGATGCTCATGGATGCTCCTCCAGGCGCCGGCGCCGGAGCGCGGGCCGTCGGCGATGCCAATCGGTTTCGCCCTGGAAGGCGCGCCCGGCGCGCACCAGAAGGTCCTCGGCGAAGTGGCGCGACACCAGTTGGAAGACCACGGGGGTGCCCTGGGGCGTGACGCCGCCGGGCAGGGTGATGGTGGGGCTGCCGCTCATGTCGAAGGGGGCCGTGAAGCGCAGCAGCAAGGGCAGCGCCTCCGGAGAGCTTGCCATGGCTTCCTTGCGGGCGATGGTGAGCGAGGAGACGGGCTGGGCGGGCACCAGCAGCAAGTCCACATCCTGGAACAGGGCCTCCAGCCGACCCGCATAGTCCCGCCGCCGCAGCAGCATCTTCTGGAAGTGCGCTGCCGTCACCCCGCGCGCCAGATCGATGAGGCCGGCCAGTCCCGGGCCGTAGGCGTCGTGGCGCGACGGATAGGTGGCCTCGTGGGCCACTGCGGTTTCCACCGCGCAGTGGGGGCTCCAGTCGGCCACCACCGCATCGCTGTCGGGCGCCTTCACGCGCCGCATGCGGGCGCCCAGCGAGGCAAGCGCTTGTTGCGCATCGCCGAGCGCCTGCAACGTGGGCGTGTCCGCCCCGAGGCCGTTCCATTCCTCGTCCACGCCGATGCGAACCCCGCGCAGGTGGCCCGCGTCCGCCGCCAGATAGTCGGGCACCGGCAGGTGCACGGCCGTGGGATCGTCAGGATCGGGCCCTGCCATGGCGGCCAGCATGGCGCCGCAGTCGGCGGCGCTGCGGCACATGGGTCCGATGTGGTCGAGGGACGCGGCGAGTTCGAAGGCGCCGTGGCGCGATACCCGTCCCCAGGTGGGCTTCAGCCCCGTCACGCCGTTGGCCGCGCAGGGAAAGCGGATGGATCCGCCCGTATCCGTGCCGGTGGCGCCCAGCGCCAGCCCGGCGGCCATGGCCACACCCGAGCCGCTGGAGGATGCGCCCGGCCAGAGTTCGGCGCCCCACGGGTTCACCGGCGCTACCACGTCCGGGTGGTGGTCGGCGAAGGCGCCCTCGGTGAGCTGCAGCTTGCCCAGCAGCACCGTGCCTGCCTCGCGCAGCCGCCGCACCACCGTGCCGTCGAAGGCGGGGCGGAAGTCGCGGTGAATGCGCATGCCCGCCGCGGTGGGGATGCCCCGGGTGTAGTGCAGGTCCTTCAGGCCGATGGGGATGCCGTGCAGGGGCCCCTTGTGGCGACCGGCCGCGATCTCGGCCTCGGCGGCGCGCGCCTGCTCGCGGGCCACGTCGGCTGTGACCAGGGCGTAGGCATGCAGCCTGGGCTCGAGCTGCTCGATTCGCCGCAGCATGTGCTCGGTGAGCTCAACGGGCGAGAGCTCGCGGCTGCGGATGAGCCCGGCGGCCTCGGTGATTTCGAGTTCGTGCAGTTCGGTGGCGGGCATGGCGCTGGCTTGGAGGAGGAAGTGCGCCGAGGTTCATCGAAAGCGCGTTGCGCGTCAACGCACCCGCGACGGCCGCGGCGCCCTACAGCCGTATGGGCAGCTCCCGCACCCGCTTGCCGGTGGCGGCGAACAGTGCGTTGCACACCGCCGGGGCGATGGGCGGGGTGCCCGGTTCTCCCACGCCGCCCAGGTTCTCCACGCCGGAGTTGACGATGTGCACTTCGATGGCGGGGCAGTCGGCCAGCTTCACCATGTCGTAGTCGGTGTAGTTGGCCTGCTGCACGCGGCCCTTCCTCAGGGTGATGTCGCCGTACAGCGCCGCCGACAGCCCGAACACGATGCCGCTCTCCATCTGCGCGGCCACGATGCCCGGGTCGAGCGCAAAGCCGCAGTCCACGGCGCACACCACGCGCGTGACGCGCGGCCGGCCATCCACCAGCCGCACCTCGGCCACCTGGGCCACGATGCTGCCGAAGCTCTCGGCCAGGGCAATGCCGCGGCCCGTGCCCTCGGGCAGCGGTGTGCCCCAGCCGGCCTTTTGGGCGGCCGTTTCCAGCACCTGGCGATGGCGCGGCTGGTCCTTGAGCAGCCCGCGGCGGAATTCGAAGGGGTCCTTGCCCGCGGCGTGCGCGCACTCGTCCAGGAAGCCCTCGGCGAAAAAGGCGTTGAAGCTGTGTCCCACGCTGCGCCAGAAGCCCACCGGCACAGGCTCGTGGGCAAGCACGTGTTCCACGCGGCGATGGGGCAGCTGGTAGGGCAGGTCGAAGGCGCCCTCGGCGTTGGTGCGATCCTTCAGCAGGTCGGAGGCGGCGGCGGGCAGCGCGCGTGAGAAGACCCCGTTGGTGGCCGACTGGCTGACGATGCGGTTGTCCCAGGCGATGACGTTGCCGGCGTTGTCCAGCGCGGCGCGCAGCCGCGCCAGGGCCATGGGGCGGTACATGTCGTGGGTCATGTCCTCTTCGCGCGACCAGATCAGCTTCACTGGCGCGCCGGCCATGCGCCGGGCGATGGCCACCGCTTGCAGCGTGGCATCCAGTTCGAAGCGCCGTCCGAAGCCGCCGCCCAGCAGCGGCGTGTGCACGGTGACCTGGGCGGCATCCAGGTCCGCCGCCCGGGCTGCGAACCACCGCACCAGGCTGGGCGACTGGTTGCCGCACCACACGTCGCAGCGGCCGTCTTTCAGCCAGGCCGTGGCGTTCATGGGCTCCATGGCGGCGTGGGCCAGGTAGGGCACGGCGTAGGTGGCTTCCAGCAAACGCGGCGGCGCCGCCAGGCCATGGTCGGGGTCGCCAGCCGAGTCGTAGGTGCGCGCGCTGCCCGAGGCGAGGGCGGTTTCGTAGCGGGTGCGCTGGGCCGCGCTGTCATGGCCGGCGTCCGGACCTTCACTCCACGTGACCTTCACCTCGGCCAGGGCGGTTTTTGCCTGCCACCAGTGCTGCGCCACCACCACCACCGCCGCCTGAGAGGCGCTGGTGGCGGGCAGCGCGAACACCGCCTTCACGCCCGGACGCGCCAGGGCGGCCTCGGCCTGGAACGAGGCCACGACCCCGCCGAAGGTGGGGCTTTGCACCAGCGCCGCGTGCAGCATGCCCGGCAGCTTCACGTCCATGCCGAACTGGGCGGTGCCATCCACCTTGCCGGGCACGTCCAGCCGCGGCACGGCCTTGCCCAGCAGGCGGAAGCGGGCCGGGTCTTTCGGACGCACGTCCCGCGGGATGGGTTGCCGCGCCGCGTCGCCGGCCAACTCGCCGAAGTGCGCCGAGCGGCCGCTGGCGGCGTGGCGCACCACGCCCTTTTCCACGCTGCATTCGCCGGCAGGCACGCCAAAGCGCACGGCCGCAGCCTGCACCAGCATGGCCCGCGCGGCGGCGCCCGCAGCGCGCATAGGCTCCCAGGCGTCGCGCACGCTGGTGGAGCCGCCGGTGCCCATCAGGCCCAGGGTCTCGCCCAGCTTGCCCTGGGTGACCCGCATGACGCTTGCCACCCAGCCTTGGTCTTCCGGGCGAAAGGGCACACCCACGCTGAGTATGGTGGGGTTGGCGTACACCGCGTCCACCGGCGATTGCTCCCACGCCACCCGTGCGGGGTCCGCGTCCATCTCCTCGGCCACCATCATGGGTAGCGTGGTGGACACGCCCTGGCCCATCTCCTGCCTTGGCACCAGCACGGTGAGGCCGCCGTCGCGGGCGATGCGCACATACGCGGTGAGCAGCGCTTCGCCCGCACTGGCCTTGAGGGCGGCCGGCGGCGTGAGCCTGTCGCGGTTGCGGTAGAAGCGCGCGGCGCCAATCACCAGGGCGCCGCCGGCGATGCCGGCGGTGACGAGAAAGGCGCGGCGCGCAGCGCTGCGGGGTTTGGCGGCATCGTTGCGGGCCATGGCGGTGTCCTCAGGCGTGCGCGCGAGCCGCGGCGTGGATGGCGGCACGCACCCGCGGGTAGGTGCCGCAGCGGCAGATGTTGGTGATGGCGGCGTCGATGTCGGCATCGCTTGGCGTGGGGTTGCCGGCCAGCAGCGCCGCGCAGGCCATGATCATTCCCGGCTGACAGTAGCCGCACTGCGGCACCTGCGCCTCCACCCAGGCTTGCTGCACCCGGTGCAGGGTGCCGTCGGGCTGCTTCAGGCCCTCGATGGTGGTCACGCGCTTGCCCTCGCACATGGACACCAGCAACACGCACGAGCGCGTGGGCGCGCCCTCGAGGTGCACGGTGCAGGCGCCGCAGTAGGCCACGCCGCAGCCGAACTTCGTGCCGGTGAGGCCGAGGTGGTCGCGCAGCACCCACAGCAGCGGGGTGTCGGGGTCGGCATCGGTGCTCACGGCGGCACCGTTGAGGATGAAGGATGTCATGGGGTTCTCCCGGGTGAAGGTGAAGGCCTGGCGTTGGTGCGGCCCGCTGGCATGGCAGGCATGGCGCGGGGACGAATCAGAACAGAAAGCCGCTCACCAGCCGGATGGCCATCAGGCCCTCGCCGCCGCGAAGGGCCACGCCGATGCGGTCGGTCTCGAAGCCGAAGATCTTCAGCGGCTGGTAAGTACCCAGAGTAATGGCCAGCTCGAACTGCTGCGGCACGTCGCGCCGGCCGTTGGGGTCGAGGAAGAAATCGAGCCGGTTGAAGTAGAGGTAATAGTTGAAGTGCAGTCCCAGGTTGGCGGGCTGGCCCCACAGGTCCTTGCCCGTGGGCAGTATCCACCCCAGACCCATGGCCACGATGCCCAGCTGCTGGCGCGCAGGGCGGCTTTCGTAGCCGGCGAGCAGCAGGGCGCTGGAGATCTCCAGGTCGGTACGCTCCATGGGCAGGTTGTAGAGGCTGCGCACGCCCGCCTCCCAGATGGCGGCGCCGATGCCGTTGGCCACGTCCTGGCCATGACCAAGGGAGAGCGTGGGGCGCAGCTGCCAGCGCGGATTGACGCGCTTCTCGAATTCCACGCCCGGCAAGATGGTGAGGGTGCCGTAGTTGCTCGACAGAATGTCCGAGAAGGCCGACGACACGTCGTACACGCCCACCGACAAGGGCATCTTGAGCTTGATGCCCCATTGATCGTCGCCCGATTCGCGCAGCTTGTAGGACAGTGGCAGGCGGCCCACGTACACGGTGCGATCGCCAATGCGGTAGGCGCCGGTGCCGAAGGTGGAGGCGAAGTACCAGTCCACCAGCCGCTCCGGCGGCACGTCGGCGAAGCGTGCCTGCGGGTCCTCCGCGGCAACCGGCGCCACGGCCAGCGCCAGCGCCAGCAGGGCAGCCATGCGCACCCCGAGGCTCACAACGACTCCACGAAGCGCAGCAGCGCGGCGCGGCGGGCCGCCGGGAGCGCAGCGTAGGCGCGGCGGGCGCCGGCCGCCTCGCCGCCGTGCCACAGCACCGCCTCCTGCACGCCACGGGCGCGGCCATCATGCAGCAGCCCCCCGTGCAGGCGCTGCCGCAGCCCCCACAGCGGCGCGGTGCGCCATTCGCGCGGATCGGCCCCGTGCTCGGCGTGCCTGTCGGACAGGCCCGCGCCCAGATCGTGCAGTAGCAGATCCGTGAAGGCATGCGCCTCGTTCACCCCGGTCATGCCCGCTACCGGCAGCGCTGGGCGATGACAGGCCGCGCATCCCAGGGCGTGGAACAGGCGCCGTCCTTGCACCGGCGCCCCGGCGGCGCGCGGCGGTGGCGGCAGCGCCGCCAGATGGGTGGCCAGCGCATCGAGCATGGCGTCGTCTGCTTCGGGGGCTTCGGGCGCGGGTTGCGCGGCGCAGGCATCCTGGGGCGGCGGACAGTTCTGCGCCGGGTGCAGGCGCGAGGTGACGCCCAGGTCTTCGTGCAGCGCCAGGGCTGCCTGGGCCAGCAACGTGGGCTGGCCCGCCTTGTGGCCGAAGCGCCCCGCGGCCGTTGCGCCCGTGGCGGGGTCTGGCACCCGGTGCACGCGGCCGCGCACGCCGGGCGCCGCGGGGACTGCCGCCAGCGCGTCGAGGGTGGCCTCGGGCACGGCGGCTAGCAACCCCAGGCCGTGTAGCGGCGGGGCAACCCGCAGCGACACGCCGGCCGCCTCCAGGGGCCCGAAGGCCAGCGCTTCGAACGACACCCGCGGGGCGCGCAGCGCCACCACCGTGCCATCGTCCAGGCGCACGCTGCGGGCATGCCAGCGCACGCGCAGCCGCCCTTCGGCGGGCACCCGTCCAAGAGTGCCCTCGGTCTGCAACTGCCAGCCGTAGGCCGGGTGAGGCGCCACCCGGCCGCCGGCGCCCGCCACCGACAGCCGCGCCAGCGGCGGCGCCGGCGCTGCCCCCGGCGCCCCGTGGCAATCGCCGCAGCGCTCGGCGTTGGCGGTGGGGCCCCGGCCCCAGGTGCCGAAGGCCGAGGGGGACACGCTCCACAGCGTGTCGAAAGCGCGCTGGCCAGGCGGCGGCCCGGAGGCCGCGACGGCCCAGGCGCTCAGGGCGCAGGTGGCGAGGGCTGCGGCCCGTGGGGCTTTGCAGCGCCACGGGGCGGTGGAAGGGCGCAAGGCGGTGACCGGATCGGCAATGTGGCGATGGAAAAAATGGATCAGGCAACAGCAGCCACAGGGCGCGATGGTACGGACTTCACCATGGCGCGCACCAGAAAAAAACCGCTGCGCCGCGGCGGGGGCAGCCGTGGGGCTCCGTTAGAATCGGGCCCGTTTCGCAGATTGCCGCGCACCATTGACGCAGCACCATTTTTTTGGGGGGAGTGCACATGAACATGCTGGACATGAAGGGCCGCTCGGCGGTTGTCACCGGAGGTGCCTCGGGCATCGGGCTGGCCGTGGCGCAGCGGCTGGCCGCCTCGGGCGCGGCCGTGGCCGTGTGGGACCACGCCGCCGACGGCGCTGCGCGCATCGCTTCGCTGGGCGCGCCGAAGTCGCTGTACTGCCAGGTGGACGTGACCAAGCTTGCCGACGTGGAGGCCGCCTTCGCGCAAACCGTGGCCGCCTTCGGCAAGGTGGACGCGGTGGTCAACTCCGCCGGCGTGGCGGGCCGCAACCATACCGTGATCGGCTACCCCGTGGACGAATGGCTGCGCGTGCACGACATCAACCTCAACGGCACCTTCTACGTCTGCCGCACCGCCGCCGCCCACATGGCCGCCAACAGCTACGGGCGCATCGTCAACATCGCCTCCATCGCCGGAAAGGAAGGCAACCCCAACGCCTCGGCCTACAGCTCGTCCAAGGCGGCGGTCATCGGCCTGACCAAGTCGCTGGGCAAGGAACTGGCGAAAAACAACATCACCGTGAACTGCGTCACCCCGGCTGCGGTGCGCACTCCCATCTTCGACCAGGTGGAGCAGTACCACATCGACTACATGCTCTCGAAGATTCCCATGGGCCGCTTCGGCGAGGTGGACGAAATCGCCGCCATGGTGGCGTGGCTGTGCACCGAAGACTGTTCCTTCACCACCGGCGGCGTGTTCGACCTCTCCGGTGGCCGGGCCACCTACTAGGGCGCACCATGAAGATTCGCGCTGCCGTCATCCGCCAGTCAGGGCTGCCCCAGCCCTATGCCCAGAGCCGTCCCCTTTCCATCGAGGAGGTGGAACTCGCTGCGCCCGGCGAGCGCGAGGTGCTGGTGCAGGTGAAGGCGGCCGGACTGTGCCATTCCGACCTGTCCACCATCAACGGCAACCGGCCGCGCCAGACTCCCATGGTGCTGGGGCACGAGGCCGCCGGCGTCGTGCGCTGGCTCGGCCCGGGCGTGACCGATCTGGCCGAGGGCGACCACGTGGTGATGGTGTTCGCACCCAGCTGCGGCGAATGCATGCCCTGCAAGGAAGGCTTCCCGGCGCGCTGCGAGCGCGGTCAGGCCGCCAACAACGCCGGCACGCTCATCGGCGGCCACGTGCGCCTGTCCCAGGGCGGGGCGCCCGTGTATCACCACGTGGGCGTTTCGGCCTTCGCCGAGTATTGCGTGGTCAACCGCGGCTCGGTGGTGAAGATCGACCCCGCGCTGCCCTTCGATGAGGCGGCGGTGTTCGGCTGCGCCGTGCTCACGGGCGTGGGCGCGGCCCTCAACACCGCGCGGGTGTTCGCGGGCGCCAGCGTGGCGGTGGTGGGCCTGGGCGGGGTGGGCCTCAACGCGCTGCTGGGCGCCGCCGTGGCGGGTGCCAGCCAGATCGTGGCCATCGACCTGCACGACGACAAGCTGGCACTGGCCCGGCAACTGGGCGCCACCGACGTGATCAACGCCAAGGATCCCGACGCGGTTGCGAAGGCCAAGGCGCTCACCGGCGGCGGCGTGGACTTCGGTTTCGAGATGGCCGGCTCGGTGCAGGCCATGGAGATGGCTTACCGCGTCACGCGACGTGGCGGCACCACGGTCACCGCCGGCTTGCCGCACCCCGACGCGCGCTGGCCGCTGCAGCACGTCAACCTCACCGCCGAGGAGCGCACGGTCAAGGGCAGCTACATGGGCTCGTGCGTGCCGCCGCGGGACCTGCCGCGCTACGTGGATCTCTACCGCCACGGCAAGCTGCCCGTGAACCGCCTCATGAGCGACCACCTTGCCCTCGATCGCATCAACGAAGGCTTCGACGCGCTGGCCGCCGGCCACACGGTGCGGCAGATACTGACCTTTGATTGATGCGCCCCCCGGCGGTGCCGCCCGGCCTCGCCGTTGCCTGGAACCTCTGCTCCCATGCAAAACCGTCACCACGCCGCCGACCTGCGCGCCTTCGCCACCGCTTTGCTGGATGCCGCCGGGATGGACCCGGCCCGCTCGCCGGTCATCGCCGAGGTGCTGGTGGAGGCCGACCTCATGGGGCACGACACCCACGGCCTGAACCTGCTGGCGGCCTATCTCTCCGACATGGAGAAGGGCGAGCTCGCCACCCATGGCGAGCCCGGCGTGATCGCCGATTTCCCCGCGGCGCTCACCTGGGACGGGCGGCGCCTGCCCGGCACCTGGCTGGTGACGCGCGCAGTTGACCTCGCCTGCCAGCGCGCCGCCACCCAGGGCAGCTGCTCCGTGGCCATCCGCCGCAGCCACCACATTGCCTGCCTGGCCGCCTATCTCACCCGCGCCACCGACCGGGGTTTCGTCATCCAGATCATGACCTCCGCGCCGGAGAACCGCTCGGTGGCGCCCTTCGGCGGCCGCGAGGGCGTCATCACGCCCAATCCCATCGCCGCGGGCTGGCCCACGGACGGCGATCCGGTGCTGCTGGACGTGTCCACCTCCATCACCACCAACGGCATGGTAGGGCGTCTGGCCAAGTCGGGCGGGCGGCTGCCCGGCCCGTGGCTCGTGGACGGCCGGGGCCGCGCCAGTGACGATCCCGCCGTCACTACGGGGGAGCCGCGCGGCTGGCTGCTGCCGGTGGGCGGGCTGGAGTACGGCCACAAGGGTTACGCCCTGGGGTTGATGGTGGAGGCGCTCACCCAGGGCCTGGGCGGACACGGGCGCGCCGATGCGGTAAAGGAATGGACCGGCGAGGTGTTCATCCAGGTGCTGGACCCGCGGCTGTTCGCGGGTCTGGAGGCCTTCACCCGCCAGACCGGCTGGACTGCCGCGGCCTGCCGCGCCACGCCGCCCCTGCCGGGGGTGGACCGGGTGCGCCTGCCGGGAGAACGCGGCCTTGCCCTCAAGCGCCGCCAGCTGGCCGAGGGTGTGAGCCTCCATCCGGGCATCCTGCCTGCCCTGGAGCCCTGGGCGCGCAAGCTGGGTGTGGCTGCTCCGGAGCGCGCGGCGCACGGTCGCGCATGAACACCGCGGCCGCCGGGCACCGCCGCGGCCTGTTGCTGATGCTGGGGGCCACGCTGTGCTGGTCCACGGCGGGCGTGCTCATGCGCACCCAGAACCTCACCGACGGCTGGGAGGCCACCTTCTGGCGCTCGATGTTCATGCTGGCCTTCATGACCGTGGTGCTTTCCGTGCAGTACCGCGGCGCGGCGTGGCGGCGCGTGGCGGGCATCGGCTGGCCGGGCGTGGTTTCCGGTGTGCTGTGGGCGGCGATGTTCGTGGCCTTCATCACGGCGCTGGCGCGCACGGCGGTGGCCAACGTGCTGGTGCTCAGTTCCATCTCGCCGTTCCTCTCGGCGCTGGCGGGCTGGGCCTTTCTGGGCGAGCGTGTGCGGTTGCGCACCTGGCTGGCCATGCTGGCGGCCTTCTGCGGGATCGGGGTGATGTTCGCCGCTTCCTTCGGCGGCGGCGGCGCCTGGGGCAACCTCATCGCCCTGGTCATTCCCGTGGCCTTCGCCGCCAACGTGACGCTGCTGCGGCGCATGCACGCGCAGACCGACATGATGCCCACGCTCATCGTGGCGGGCGTTGTGTCCTGCGCCGTCACGCTGCCCTTCTCGCTGCCCTTCGACATTGCCTGGGGCGACGTGCCCAACTTCGTGGCCCTGGGCGTGGTGCAGCTCGGGATGGGCTGCCTGCTCATGATCGCCGCCGCGCGCCACCTGGCAGCCGCCGAGGTGGGGCTGATGGCCGAGCTGGAAACGGTGTTCGGCGTGGCCTCCGCGTGGCTGCTGGTGGGCGAGGTGCCTTCCACCGCCACCCTCATCGGTGGCAGCATCGTGGTGCTGGCGCTGGCCGCCAACGAGGCGCTGGGGTTGTGGCGCGGCGATGGCCCGGTCCGGGCGCTCGAGGAGGGTGTGCAACCATGATTCCCGACCCCGCCGATCTGGCCCAACGCCTGGAGGCCTGCCACGCCGCCGCCGTGCACGATGTGCTGCGCACGATGGGCTACACCCGCTTCGTGCTGCCGCCGGAGATCCGCTGCCTCGATCTGTCGCGGCGGCTGGCGGGGGAAATCTGGACCGTGAGTGGCCGCTGCGAGGAAGGCCTCGATGCCCACCAGAGCCTGCTGTCCTGGACCGGTCTGCTGTCCATGGCACCGGCTGGCCGGGTGGTGGTCTGCCAGCCTGACACCCACGACATCGCGCTCATGGGTGAGCTCTCCGCCGAGACCCTGCATCACCGCGGCGTGCGCGGCTGGGTGGTGGACGGCGGCTGCCGCGATACCGACTTCATCCTCGAACTGGGTTTCCCGGTGTGGTGCAGCTTCACCACGCCCAAGGACATCGTCGGCCGCTGGCGGCCCGAGCGCTTTGGCGAGCCGGTCACCATTGGCGAGGTTACCGTGTGCTCGGGCGACTGGCTGCTGGCCGATCGCGATGGCGTGGTGATCATTCCCGGCGAAATCGTGGCCGAGGTCACCGCCCGCACGGAGGCCGTGCTGCAAACCGAGAACAAGGTGCGCACGGCCATCCTGTCGGGCATGGACCCGCGCGAGGCTTACCTCAAGTTCGGCAAGTTCTGAGGAAGCGGCGGAAGCGGCTCCGGTTGCGCCACGCTTGCAGCCCCGTATCATGAAATGGCGTCGCCACTTAGAGCGCCGCAAATCGTCATTTTTCCCTGCACGGGGGAGGAAAAATCATGCACTGGAACAAGCTTTATTCCCGCCTGGCGGCGCTGTTGTGCGCGGTGACGGGTGCGCTCGCCTGGGGCGCGGCCCTGGCCGCGGAGATCAAGTCGGGTTACTTCACCACCAGCGATGGTGTGAAGCTGCATTACCTCGAGGCTGGCAGCGGCAAGCCGCTGGTGATGATTCCGGGCTGGTCGCAAACGGCGGCCCAGTTCCGTCATCAGCTCGAGGGCCTGAGCGATCGCTATCGCGTCATCGCCCTGGACATGCGCGGTCACGGCGAGTCCGCCAAGCCCGCCCACGGCTACCGCATCCACCGCCTGTCCAAGGACGTGCACGAGTTCCTCACCGCCAAGAGCCTTGGCGGCGTGACGCTCGCGGGCCATTCCATGGGCTGTTCGGTGATCTGGGGCTACTGGGAGCTGTTCGGCGGCGAGCGCCTGTCGGGGCTGGTGCTGATCGATCAGATGCCCATGATCACCGGCAACCCCGTCTGGTCGGAGCAGGAGAAGACCGATGCCGGTGCGCTGCTGGACAAGGACTCGCTCTATGGCGTGACCAACGCCCTGGCCGGCGCCGATGGCATCAAGACCACCGAGGGCTTCATCGGCGGCATGTTCACCAAGCAGTATCCGCGCGCCGAGGTGGATTGGGTCATCCAGCAAAACCTCAAGTTCCCCCGCGCCTATGCCGCGCGGTTGCTGTACGACCATGCCACCAATGACTGGCGCGACGTGATCCCGCGCATCGACGTGCCCACGCTCATCGTGGGCGGCAAGACCAGCCTGGTGGGATGGCGCTCGCAGGAATGGATGGGCACCCAGATCAAGGGCTCGCGGGTGGTGATCTTTGAAGAGGCCGAGGGCGGCAATCACTTCATGTTCATGGAGAACCCGGCCAAGTTCAATCAACTGGTGAGGGACCTGATGCGCTGAGCAGTCTCGCCAGCGCGCCTCGCGGCGCGCTGGCCTGTGGCGTAACCTGGCTGCCCAGGCGACAGCCCTCAGCCCGCCAGCACCCGCGCGAACACCTCGCGATCCACGTTGCCGCCGCACAGCACAGTGGCAACCTTGCGGCCGGCGATGCGCTGGCGGTCGCGCAGCAGGGCGGCCACGCCGGCGGCGCCGGCGCCTTCGGCCACGTTGTGGGTGGCGCTGAACAGCAGGCGCATGGCCTCGGCCACCTCCTCGTCGCTTACCTCCACCATGCGCGCCGCGTGGGCGCGGATGATCTCCAGCGCGGCGGGTTCGGGTGCGCGGCAGGCCAGCCCGTCGGCGAGCGTGGCGCCCACCGCGCATTGCACGGCCTCGCCCAGCGCGAAGGACCGGGCGTAGGCCGGGGCCGCGGCCGAGGTGACGCCCACGATTTCCACGGGCAACCCGAGCGCCTCGCGGGCGGCGATGGCGCCGCAGATGCCAGAGCCCAGGCCGATGGGCACGTACAGCACTTCGATGCCGGGCGCGGCGCGCAGCAGCTCCAGCGCCCAGCTCGCCACCCCCTCCACCAGCAGCGGATGGAACGAGGGCACCATGTGCAGGCCGTGGCGCGCCGCCAGCGCCATGGCGTGCTCGCGGGCGGCCTGAAAGTCCTCGCCGTGCTCCACCAGCTCGGCGCCGAGCGCGCGCATGGCGGCGTTTTTTTCCCGGCTGTTGCCGTGGGGCACCACGATGGTGGCGGGGATGCCCAGGCCGCGGGCGGCGAAGGCCACCGACTGGCCGTGATTGCCGCGCGTGGCGCTGATCACGCCCGCGGGCGCAGGCTGCATGGCTGCCAGGTGGTGGAAGTACACCAGGCCGCCGCGCATCTTGAAGGCGCCCAGCGGCGTGTGGTTTTCGTGCTTGATCCATACCCGCGTGCCCAGCGACTGCTCCAGAAGCGGCCAGCGGTATTGGGGCGTGGGAGACAGGCTCTGGTACACCACGCGGGCGGCGCGCTCCAGCCGTTCGAGGGTGGCCAGGGCGGGCGCCATGGCAACGTCACCCGCCCTCATCGCGGCGTGGCCACGCCGATGTTGTGCCAGCCGGCGAAGCGCGGCGCGCCGCGGGCGTAGGCGCGCTCGATCCAGTGCACGGCGAAGCCGGCGGCTTCCAGCAGCGCGCCCGGCTGGCGGGTGAGATGGCAGCCCCCGGCCAGCCGTCCCCACAGGGGTTGCAGGCGCCGCTGCCAGGCGGCCACGCCGGCGTCGGGGGCCAGGCCGTGTTCGCAGAACAGCAGCCGCCCGCCCGGGGCCAGCACGCGCCGCATGCCCTCGAGGGCCTGTTCCACGGGCCCGATGGTGCACAGCGTGTAGGTGACCACCACTGTGTCCACGCTGCCAGCTTCGAGGGGGATGTGCTCGCCGCCCATGGCGAGAAACTCCACCGGCACCGGGCTGGCGCGCGACCGGCGGCGCGCCGTGGCCAGCAACGCCTCACCGGGGTCGAGGCCGATGAGGCGCTGCACGCGCGCCGCGTCGTAGTGGGGCAGGTTCAGGCCGCTGCCCATGCCCACCTCCAGCACCACGCCCTGCGCCAGCGGCACGACCTTGCGCCGCTGGGCGGTTACCACGGACATGCCGCAGGCCGCGTCCAGCACCCGCGGCAGCACGTGCCGGTCGTAGAAGCCCACGGCCCTCAGCCCCCGTGGCGCCCGCGCCGAAGGATGGCGTCGCCCACGAAGGGGTTGCCGCGCCGCTCCTCGCCGAAGGTGGAGGTGGGGCCGTGGCCCGGCACGAAGGTGACATCGTCGCCCAACGGCCAGAGCTTGCCGGTGATGGAGGCGATGAGCGTGTCGTAATCGCCGCGGGGAAAATCCGTGCGGCCGATGGAGCCGTTGAACAGCACGTCGCCCACGAAGGCGACCCGCATGGCGCGGTGGAAGAAGATCACGTGCCCGGGCGTGTGGCCGGGGGTGTAGAGAACCTCCATCTCCTGCTCGCCGAAGCGCACGGTGTCCCCGTCCCCCAGCCAGCGGTCGGGCGTGAAGGTTTCCAGGCGCGGGAAGCCGAACATGCGTCCCTGCTCGGGGAGCTGATCGATCCAGAAGGCGTCCTCCCGCTGCGGCCCTTCCACGGGCAGCGAGAGTCGCTTCGACAACTCGGCCGTGGCGCCGCAGTGATCGATGTGGCCGTGGGTGAGCAGGATTTTCTCCAGCGTGGCGCCCTGGCGTTGCGCCTCGGCGAGAATCACCTCCAGGTCGCCGCCGGGGTCCACCACGGCGGCCTTGCCGGTGCGCTCGCACACCAGCAGGGAGCAGTTCTGTTCGAAGGGGGTGACGGAAATCAGGGTGACTTTCATCGACGCGCCGTGGTGAACATGGGAAGCGCGGCTCAGGCGGCCGCGGCGAAGTGGGCGAGCCCGCGACCGAGCCGCTCCAGGCCGCGCTCGAGGCGCGCCATGTCGGAGGCGAAGCACCAGCGCACGAAACCCTCGCCCTCCGGGCCGAAGGCGATGCCAGGGGCAAGACCCAGGCCGTGCTCCATCACCAGCTCTCGGCACAAGGCCAGGCTGTCGGTGAGCCCCTCCACGCGGAAGAAGGTGTACATGGCGCCTGAGGGCAGCGGCGCGCTCACACCGGGCAGGGCGTTGAGGCGCTGGTGCAGGAAGTCGCGGGCATCACGAAAGCGCGCCACGGTGCGCGCGATCACAGGTTCTCCCTCGGTGACTGCCTTCAGGCCGGCGCGTTGCACGAAGCCTGGCGCGCAGGAGGTGTTGTACTCGACCAGGGTGGCGAGCGCGTCCACCAGCGGTTGCGGCGCGGCGATCCAGCCCAGCCGCCAGCCGGTCATGAGCCATGATTTGGAGAAAGTGTTGGTCTGTACCACCCGGTCGAGCGGGTCGGCGATATCGAGGAAGGAGGGCGCCGCCGCATCATTTTCGGCGGTGCCGTCGCCGTAGTAGAGCCGCTCGTAGGCGTCGTCCGCCACGATCCAGATGCCGTGGCGGCGGCAGTGGGTCAGGATCGCCCGCTGGTGCTCGCGGGTGATGGTCCAGCCCGTGGGGTTGTTGGGTGAATTGAGGTACAGCGCCCGGGTACCCGGAACCAGGGCGTCCATCAGCCGCTGCAGGTCGAGCTGCCAGCCCTGGGGCGTGAAATCGAGCGCCACGGTCACCGCCTCGGCACCGAGGACCTTCGGAATCTCCACCAGGTTGGGCCACACCGGAGTGACGATCACGGCGCGGTCGCCCGGGCCCACCAGCGCCTGCGTGACGAGCATGAGCGCCGACATGCCGGAGTTGGTGACCACGATCTCCCCGGCCGCGGTGTCGCGGTGCAGCCGCGTGACGTAGGCCGCGAGCACCTCGCGCAGCGCGGGGACGCCGAGGTTCTGGGTGTAGAACGTGTCGCCCTCGCGCAGCGCCTCCATGCCGGCAGTGCGGATGAACTCGGGCGTGACTTCGTCCGGCTCGCCGAACCAGAAGGCCAGCACGTCGGGGCGACCCATGCCGGCATTGGCCACCTCGCGGATCTTCGACTGGCGCAGCGCGAGCACGCCGGGGCGGGCAATGGGTGGGTGCATGGTGGACTTCCTGTGCGGGACCAGTGCGAATTGTCCCACGGCGCCAGCAGCGGCGCAGCGGCGTTGCGGTACCATCGCCGGCACTTTCAGGGAGAGCCGCACATGAATCAGCCCCATGCCAATCTCATCGCCGGCGAATGGGTGACGGGTGCCACCGTCACCCGCGACATCAACCCGTCCGATCTATCAGACCTGGTGGGCGAATACGCCCAGGCCGACGCCGCGCAGGCCGCCCGCGCCATCGAGGCGGCGAGGGTCGCGGCACCCGCCTGGGCAGCCTTCAACACCCAGGCGCGCGCCGACCTGCTGGACAAGGTGGGCAACGAAATCCTTGCGCGTAAGGACGAACTTGGCGCGCTGCTGTCGCGGGAGGAGGGCAAGACCCTGCCCGAGGGCATTGGCGAGGTGGCTCGGGCGGGCAACATCTTCCGCTTCTTCGCCGGTGAGGTGCTGCGCCGCGCAGGCGAACTGCTGCCGTCCGTGCGTCCCGGCATCGATGTGGAAATCACCCGCGAGCCAGTGGGCGTGGTGGGCATCATTGCGCCGTGGAATTTTCCCTCGGCCATCCCCGCGTGGAAGATCGCCCCGGCGCTGGCCCATGGCAACTGCGTGGTGTTCAAGCCCGCCGATCTGGTGCCCGCCTCGTCCTGGGCCATCGCGGAAATCATTCACCGCGCCGGTTTTCCGGCCGGGGTGTTCAATCTGTGCATGGGGCGCGGCTCGGTGGTGGGCGAGGCGATTTTGTCCGATCCGCGCGTGGATGCCGTGACCTTCACCGGCTCGGTGCAGACCGGCCGCAAGGTGGCCGCAAAGGCCGTGGCCGGCATGAAGAAAATCCAGCTGGAGATGGGCGGCAAGAACCCGCTGGTGGTGCTGGACGATGCCGACCTCAAGGTGGCCGTGGAGTGCGCCGTGAACGGGGCATTCTTCTCCACCGGGCAACGCTGCACGGCCTCCTCGCGGCTCATCGTCACCCAGGGCATCCACGATGCCTTCGTGGCGGCGCTGGTGGAGCGCATGAAGGGCCTCAAGGTGGGCCACGCCCTGGACTCCGGCGTGCACATCGGTCCGGTGGTGGACCAGTCGCAGCTCGACCAGGACCTGTCCTACATCGAGATCGGCCGCGCCGAGGGGGGCACGCTGGCCTTCGGCGGCAACCGCCTGAAGCGCGAGCGCGACGGCTTCTACCTGGAGCCGGCGCTGTTCACCGGCACCAGCAACGCCATGCGCATCAATCGCGAGGAGATCTTCGGCCCGGTGGCCAGCGTGATCGCGGTGCGCGACTACGACGAGGCGCTGGCGCTGGCCAACGACACGGAGTTCGGCCTTTGCGCGGGCATCTGCACGGGCTCGCTCAAGCACGCGGCGCACTTCCGCCGCCACGCCCAGGCGGGCATGGTGATGGTCAACCTGCCCACGGCAGGGGTGGACTATCACGTGCCCTTCGGCGGCCGCAAGGGATCGAGCTACGGGCCGCGCGAGCAAGGACGCTACGCCCAGGAGTTCTACACCACGGTCAAGACAGCCTACGTGGCAGCCCTCTCCTGAGCCTCGGCTGAGGCGGACGTGCCTTTTCTCGAGCAAGGACAACATGGAAATCCGTATCGACGCCGAGCCGCCCCGCGGGCCGGTGCAACTGCCCGAACCGTTGGGTTTCGGACGGGTGTTCACGCCGCACATGTTCACCGAGCGTTGGGATGCGGCATTCGGCTGGCATGACGCCGCCATCGGTCCGCGGCAGCCGCTGGTGCTGGATGCCAGCGCCCAGGTATTGCACGCGGGGCAGGCGATCTTCGAGGGCACCAAGGCCTACCGCAGGCCCGACGGTCGGGTGCAGCTTTTCCGGCCCGAGGCCAATGCCGCGCGCTTCAACCGCTCCGCCTCGCGCATGGGCATGCCCGAATTGCCCGTGGAGCGCTTCGTGGACGCCATCGAAGCGCTGGTGGGCGTGGATGCCGGCTGGGTGCCCTCGGCGGAGGGGGCATCCTTGTATGTGCGCCCCGTGATGGTGGCCACGGAGCCCACTTTCGAGGTGCGCGCCGCGCGCAGTTTCTTGCACTATGTGATCCTGAGTCCTTCGGGACCGTACTTTTCCGGCGGCTTCCAGCCCGTGGGGGTGCGCGTGGCCGAGGAGCATATACGCGCCGCGCCGCGTGGCACCGGCGAGGCGAAAACGCCCGGCAACTACGCCGGAAGCCTGGCGGCCATCGAGGCGGCGCGGGCGGGCGGCTACCAGCAGGTGCTGTGGCTGGACGCGGTGGAGCGCCGCTACGTGGAGGAGGCCGGCGCCATGAATGTGGCGTTCGTGGTGGAGGGACGGGAGATCGTCACGCCGGCGCTGTCGGGCAGCATCCTGCATGGCATCACCCGCGATTCGGTGCTGCGCCTGGCGCCTGATCTGGGGCTTGGGGTGCGCGAGGAGCG
>JBIIUM010000323.1:0-2736 GCA_044339985.1 Burkholderiales bacterium
GAGGCCATCGCGCGCCGGCGCGGCTGCCAGCTGCGCGGCGGCGGGCTCGACCTGGAGAAGGCGTCGCTCATCCTGCTGCAAGACTATCGCGGTGGCGCACTTGGACGCATCAGCCTGGAGACGCCCGAAAGCCGCGCCGCCATGCTGGCCGCCAGGCCCGTGCTGGCGGCGCAGCCCTGAAGCCCGCACAACCGCTTGGGCGAAACACGCGGCTCGCCCCGCGCCCATTGAAGGCTACCCACCATGCCCCTGTCCTGGAACGAAATTCGCGACCGTGCCACCACCTTCTCACGGGACTGGAAGTACGCCGAAAACGAACACGCCGAGGCCAAGAGCTTCTGGGACGGCTTCTTCGACGTCTTCGGCGTGCCGCGCCGGCGCGTGGCCAGCTTCGAGCGGCGCGTCAAGAAGCTCGACGGCAAGGACGGCTACATCGACCTGCTGTGGAAAGGCACGTTGCTGGTCGAGCACAAGAGCCGCGGACGCGACCTCGACGCCGCCTACAAGCAGGCGCTGGGCTATTTCGAGGGCCTGCGCGACCGCGACCTGCCACGCTTCGTGCTGGTGAGCGACTTCGCACGCTTTCGCCTGTTCGACCTCGATCTGGATACATACATCGAGTTCCCTCTGGGTGAGCTGCCCAAACGCATCAAGCACTTCGCCTTCATCGCCGGCTACACGCCGCAAATACTGCGCGAGCAGGACCCGGTCAACATCAAGGCCGCCGAGACCATGGGCCGGCTGCACGACGAGCTCAAGGCTTCCGGTTACGTGGGCCACGCGCTCGAAGTGCTGCTGGTCAGGCTGCTGTTCTGTCTCTTCGCCGACGACACCAACATCTTCGAGTTGCAGAGCTTCTCCGACTTCATCGAGCAACGCACCTCGGAAGACGGCGCCGACCTGGGCGCACGGCTGGCCGAGCTGTTCCAGGTGCTCAACACCGAAACCGCGCGACGCCAAAAGACGCTCGACACGCAACTGTCCGCCTTCCCTTACATCAACGGGCAGGTCTTCGCCGAGCCGCTGCCAATCGCGCAGTTCGACGCCGCCATGCGGCAAACGCTGCTTGACTGCTGCGCGCTGAACTGGGCGGCGATCAGCCCCGCCATCTTTGGCGCCATGTTCCAGTCGGTGATGGACGCCCGCGCCCGCCGCAACCTGGGCGCGCACTACACCAGCGAAGCCAACATCCTCAAGCTCATCAAGCCGCTGTTCCTCGACGCGCTATGGGCCGAGTTCGAGCGCGTGAAGGGCAACAAGAACCGGCTGCTGGAGTTCCACAAAACGCTGCGCGACCTGACGTTCCTCGACCCGGCCTGCGGTTGCGGCAATTTTCTGGTCATCACCTACCGCGAGCTTCGGCTGCTGGAGCTGGAGGTGCTGCGCGCCGCGCACACCAGCGGCCAACGGGTGCTGGACATTCACCGGATGATCGAGCTGAACGTGGACCAGTTCCACGGCATCGAGATCGAGGAGTTTCCGGCGCAGATCGCGCAGGTGGCGCTGTGGCTGACCGACCACCAGATGAACCAGAAGGTGGCCGAGGAATTCGGCATGTACTTCGCGCGCATTCCGCTGGTGACCACGCCGCACATTCACTGCGGCAATGCGCTGACCACGGACTGGAACACGGTGCTGCCGGCCGCGCGGTGCAGCTATGTGCTGGGGAATCCGCCGTTCGTGGGCAAGCAGTTCCAGTCCGCTGCACAGAAGGCCGACTTGGAGACGGTGGCACGCGGTATCGCCGGCGCTGGCGTGCTCGACTTCGTGGCCGGCTGGTACGTGCGGGCAGCGGCATACATCAAGGGCACCTCGGTGCGCTGCGCACTGGTCGCCACGAACAGCATCACGCAGGGTGAACAGGTGGCGGTGCTGTGGGGCTGGTTGCTGGCGCAGGGCGTCCGCATCCACTTCGCGCACCGAACGTTTCAGTGGAGCAACGAGGCGCGTGGCGTGGCGGCCGTTCACTGCGTGATCATCGGCTTCGGCGTCGAGGAACCTGCGCAGAAAACCATCTTCGAGTACGACGATCTGGCTGGCGAGCCGCAGGCGATCAGCGCTGCGAACATCAATCCGTACCTGGTCGATGCGCCCGACGTTGTGCTTCCGAATCGGCGCGCGCCGATCTGCCCCGTGCCGCCGATTGCCTTCGGCTCGATGCCGAATGACGGCGGTCATCTGCTGCTCGACGACGCTGAGCGCGCCGCTCTTGTGGCGGCCGAGCCTGCAGCGGAAGCTTGGTTGCGCCCGTTCCAAGGATCGGAGGAGTTTCTCAATGGGATCGCGCGGTGGTGTCTATGGCTTGTTGACTGCCCTCCCAACGAACTCCGGCGAATGTCAGCCGTTGCGGCGCGAGTAGCGGCGGTGCAATCGCACAGGCTATCCAGTTCGAGGCCAAGTACTCGCCGGTTGGCCAATACGCCAACGCGCTTCGGCGAGATTCGGCAGCCTAGCGGTCCTTTCCTTCTGATTCCAGGTGTCTCGTCTGAACGGCGCGCCTATGTGCCTGTCGGCTTCCTGGATGCGGAGACAGTAGCGAGCAATCTCGCCTATGTCCTTGCAAACGGCACCCTGTTCCACTTCGGCATCCTGTCCTCGACCATGCACAACGCCTGGATCCGCTACACCTGCGGCCGCCTGGAAAGCCGCTACCGCTACTCCGCCGGCATCGTCTACAACAACTTCCCCTGGCCCGAGTCGCCCACCGACAAGCAGCGCGCCGCCATCGAGGCCGCC
>JBIIUM010000105.1:0-10585 GCA_044339985.1 Burkholderiales bacterium
TTCATGGCCGAGCTCTGGCAGCTTGCCCGCCCCTACTGGTTTTCGGAGGAGCGCGTCGCGGCCCGGCTGCTGCTGGCCGCCATCGTCGCCCTCACCCTGGGCATGGTGTACATGAACGTGCAGCTCAACCAGTGGAACAACACCTTCTTCACCGCGCTGCAAAAGCGCGACGGCTCCACCTTCGTGCCGCTCATGACCCAGTTCACGCTGCTCGCGGGCATCTACATCGTCATGGCGGTGTACCAGGTGTACCTGCGCCAGGGGCTGCAGATCCGCTGGCGGCGCTGGCTCACCGCCTTCTACCTGGAGCAGTGGCTGGGCGGACGACACTACTACCGCATGCAACTCACCGGCGCGCCCGCCGACAACCCCGACCAGCGCATCGCCGAGGACCTGGACCTGTTCGTGGAGAAATCGCTGTCGCTGAGCCTCGGGCTGCTCGACTCGGTGGTGACGCTGGTGTCCTTCGTGGGCATCCTGTGGGGCCTGTCGGGCACCCTCGAGTTCAGCCTCGGCGGCCAGACCTGGGAGCTGTATGGCTACATGGTGTGGGTGGCGCTGGCCTACGCGGCGGCAGGCAGCTGGATCGCGCACCGCATCGGCCGGCGCCTCATCGGCCTGAACTTTCACCGCCAGCGGCTGGAGGCGGACCTGCGTTTTTCCCTGGCGCGCTTCCGCGAAAACGTGGAGGGCGTGGCCCTCTACCGCGGCGAAGCCGGCGAGCGGCAGGGCTTTCTCGCCCGCTTCGCCGCCGTGGCCGGCAACTGGTGGGAGATCATGAAGCGCCAGAAGCTGCTCAGTGCCTTTACGGTGGGCTACTCCCAGGCGGCCATCATCTTCCCCTACCTGGTGGCGGGGCCGCGCTACTTCGCCGGCAAGCTGGAACTGGGCGACCTCACCCAGACGGCGCAAGCCTTCGGTTATGTGCAAAACGCGCTTTCATGGTTCATCAACGCCTATGCCGAATTCGCCACCTGGAAGGCCACCGTGGACCGGCTCACGGGCTTTCGCCAGGCCATTGCCGAGGCCGAGTCGAGCGCCCGCTCCGAGCCCGGCGTTGCACTTGCCGAGGGCGGCGTACAACTCCGGCTGGAGGACGTGAGCCTGCGCCTGCCCGGCGGCACCGCCCTGCTGGGCGCAGCCCAGGCAGCCTTCGGTGCGGGCGAGCGGGTGCTGCTGCGCGGGCCGTCGGGCTCGGGCAAGAGCACGCTGCTCCGCGCCATGGCGGGCATCTGGCCCTTCGGCTCCGGCACGGTGCGGGTGCCGCAGGGCGCGCGCACCTTGTTCCTGCCCCAGCGGCCCTACTTTCCCCTGGGCAGCCTGCGCGATGCGCTGGCCTATCCGGCGGCGGCCGACGGTTTCACCGACGGGGTGCTGCGCGCAGCGCTCAAGGATGTGGGGCTTGAGACGCTGGCCGGACGGCTGGACGAGGTGACGCCCTGGAGCCAGCGGCTCTCCGGCGGGGAACAGCAGCGCGTGGCCATCGCCCGGGCGCTGCTGCACCGGCCTGACTGGCTGTTCCTCGACGAAGCCACCTCCAGCCTGGACCCCGCCTCGGAGCAGGCGCTCTACGCGCTGCTGGTGCAGCGCCTGCCGGGCGCCACCATCCTAAGCATCGCCCACCGGCCCGACCTGGAGCGCCACCACCGGCGCGTGCTCGAAATCGATCCGCTTACCCTCAATCTGGCAGAGCGGGCGGCGCCACCAGCGACAAGCTGACGCCCCGATCCCTACGGACAGCGTCCGGCGCGCACCGCGGTGCCCGGAAACGCCTGGCGCAGCTCCCCCAGCCGCTGGGTCTCGGCCTCGCGCGGCTCGCGGATGTACAGCGCCACCAGGCGGGCTTGCTGCTGCCGCGCCCCCACCACCACCGAGCGCACCCCGCGGGCCTTGAGAGTCTCGAGATAACGCCGCGCGCCCTCCTCGCCTCGAAACACCCCCAGGGACACGGCATTCTCCCAATCGCCAGGCTCCTGGACGATGTAGGTGTCCTTCACGCCCAGGCGCGCCAGCTCCGCCACCCTGCGTTCGGCCTGCTGGCGGCTCTTGAGCGGCGGGATGTAAACCCACCACCCGGCAGGCACGGTGACCGAGCCTTCCAGCAGCCGCGGCCCCAGCGCGAGGGACTGCAGAGCGTCGCGGGCACGCTCGGCCTCGTCAGCGGCAAAGGGCGCCCACTCCAGGCAGGCCTCGGCCAACACCACCGTGGTGGGTGAAGATGTCGGCGTCTGCGTCGGCGCCGCCACCGGGACAGGCTCCGATTCACCGGCCAGGATCCGCAGCCGATCGCGGTTCAATTCCTGCCCCGCCAGGGCATCTTCGACCCTCGGCGCGTGCTCGCGCAGCCAGCCCCAGGTGAACAACGCCAGGTTGAAGATCAGCAACGCGCCCGCAAGGCCCTTCACGGCGCGTACTCCAAGGTGACGATGCGCACCAGACCCTCCAGAACCAATCGCGGCACGAGCAACGCGCCGCCCGGCAGGCGGGGCTCGATCGCAGCCGCCCCGCCGCCGGTCAGCAGCAAGGCCGGCGCCTCGCCATCGCGCCGTTGCAGGTGCTCGATCATGGCGCGCACGGCCCCCGCGGCGGCGCACAACGCGCCGCTCGTCATGGCATCTGCGGTGGTGACGGGAAACTCGGCAAACGCACCGCGCTCGTCATGCAGATCCGCCGTGCCGCCGGCCAGAGATCGCAACATCAGCTCCACGCCCGGCAGGATGAGGCCGCCGATGAACAGGCCATCGCGGTCCAGGGCGTCCACGGTGATGGCCGTGCCGGCATTGGCCACGACGCAGGCCGCGCCGGTGCGCGCCCGCGCCCCCACCAGCGCCGCCCAGCGGTCGGCGCCCAGCCGGGCCGGATCGCGGTAGCCGTTGCGCACGCCGCAGCAGCGCTCGGCCGGGCGCAGGAACACAGCCGCGATGCCAAGGCTGCGGGCCGCCGTCTCGATGGCTGCGCGGGCCGCTGGACCGGCCACGTTGGACGCCAGCAGGCGGGACGGCGCCATTGGCAGGTCCGCCAGGGCCGCCGGCAGCGCGTGGGCCTCGGAAGTGGCCACCGCGCCCGATGCGCTCCAGCCGGCGCCATCGTGCAGCCCCCACTTGATGCGGGTGTTGCCCGCATCCATCACCAGCACGGCGCTGCTCATGGCAACACCGCGTCGGCGGCCCGCAAGCTTGCCTCGCCGCCATGCAGGCGCACCACACCCTGGGCGGTGCGAAGCAGCAGCGCGCCGTCGCCGCCGGTGCCCTCCACCACGCCTTGCAGCACGCGCCCGTCGGGCAACAGCACCTGGGCGGCCTGGCCGTGCAACACGTGCAGCGCCCGGAAGGCTGACTCGAAGGCGCCAAAACCCTCGGCGGTAAAACGCTCCATCACCTCGGCCAGCCGGGCCAGCAGCCCGGCCAGCAGCCCATTGCGCTCAGGGGCGCACCCGGCTTCCGCCAGATCGGCCACCGGCTGCTCCACCGCAGCGCGCAAGGGCGCGGGCAGGCGCACATTGATGCCGATGCCCACCACGGCGGCGGCGGGGCCGAGGGCGTCGCCCTGCAATTCCACCAGGATGCCGCCGAGCTTGCGGCCCTGGAACAGGATGTCATTGGGCCACTTGAGGCCGATGCCGCTGGCCCCCGCCGCCGCCAGGGCCTGGGCCACCGCCACGCCCACGACGAGGCTCAGGCCGGACAATCCGGCAGCGCCCTGCTCGAAGCGCCACAGCAGCGAAAAGGTGAGCGAGCTGCCCAGGCCACTGGTCCACGCCCGGCCGCGCCGGCCCCGGCCACCCGTTTGCAGCTCCGCGGCCAGCACGCTGCCCGTGGGCGCACCGGCGGCTGCGGCGGCCAGCAATCGGGTGTTGGTGGAGTCCACCGCCTCGGCCACCTGCACCTGGAAACGCGCGCCCCCGGCGCCAAGCGCCGCGGTGATGCGGTTGGCATCCAGCCATGCGGGGCTGGCCGCCAGGCGATAGCCCTGGCCGCGCAGGCGTTGCACTTCGAGCCCCAGGGATTCGGCCTCGCGGATGGCATTCCAGACGGTGGCGCGGGTCACGCCCAGGGCTGCGGCCATTTGCTCGCCGGAACGCAAGCCGCCGTCGCTGAGCAGCCGCAGGGTGGCGAGAGTGAGGGGATTCATGGTCGCGCATGATAGCGGCGCGGCGACAGCGGGCGCGTTTGCTGATCCAGGTCAACGCCCGCAGCGCCGCACCTGCCGACACTGCCACCCTACCCATCGAACAGCGAGGACACCGCGCCATGTACAAGCACATTCTCATTCCCACCGACGGCTCGCCGCTGTCCCGGAAGGCCGTCAAGGCGGGGCTGAAATTCGCCAAGGCCCTGGGCGCCAAGGTGACCGCCTTCAATTCGCCGCCGGCCTATGAGCTGATGATCTACGGCGAGTACTTCCCGCCCGACCTGCTGCCGCAGGCCGAATACGAGGCGCGCGCGCGCCGCCAGGCCGAGAAGATCCTCGCCGTTGTGGAAAAGGAAGCCCAGTCCATGGGCGTGCCCTGCGCCACCCATGTGCAAAGCAGCCGCGTGCCCTGGGAAGCCATCATCGAGGTGGCGAAGAAAAAGCGCTGCGACCTGATCTACATGGCCTCCCACGGCCGCCGTGGCCTGGCCGGGTTGCTGCTGGGCAGCGAGACCACGCAGGTGCTGACGCACTCGAAGATCCCGGTGCTGGTGTATCGCTGAAGGCCGCCGCCCGCCCCGGTCCGGGCGCGGGGCGGGTGCTATAGTCAACGCGCGCGTTTTTCCCGAGGCTGCGATGCGTTTTCTGCTGGTTGCCGCCGCCGCACTGCTGGCGGCATTTGTCACTGGCCCCGTCCAGGCCCAGGAGTGGCCTGCCAAGCCCATCCGTCTGGTGGTGCCCTTTCCGCCGGGCGGCACGCCCGACATCCTGGCGCGGCTGCTCGGCCAGCGGGCGGCGCGCGCCCTGGGCCAACAGGTGGTGGTGGACAACCGCACCGGCGCCGGCGGCAATGTGGCCATGGAAATCGTGGCGCGCAGCGCTCCCGACGGCTACACGCTGGTCATGGCCACCATCGGCACCTGCGCGCTCAATCCGTCGCTATACGCCAACTTGCCCTTTTCGGTGCAGCGCGACTTCGCGCCGGTGATGCTGGTGGGCTCGATCCCCAACCTGCTGGCGGTGCATCCGTCGGTACCGGCCACCTCGGTGAAGGAACTGGTGGCCCTGGCAAAGGCGCGGCCCGGCACCCTTACCTACGCCAGCTCGGGCTTCGGCTCGTCGCTGCACGTGGCGGGCGAACTGTTCCGCGGCGCTGCCGGAGTGGACGTGGTGCACGTGCCCTACAAGGGCTCGCAACCGGCCCTGGTGGATCTGGTGGCCGGCCAGGTGAACCTGATCTTCGACAACATGCCCTCCATCCTGCCCATGGCCCAGGCGGGCAAGGTGCGGCCCCTGGCGGTGACGGGAGCGAAGCGCTCGCAGCTGTTCCCGGCCTTGCCCACCATGGCCGAGGCCGGTTATCCGGAAGCGAGCATCGCGCCGTGGTACGGTGTGCTCGCGCCGGCACGGGTGCCCGGGCCGGTGCTGGCAAAACTCAATGCCGCCTTCAACGAAGCGCTGCGCGATGGGGCAGTGCTGAAGCGTCTGGCCGAAATCGACCTGGAGCCCGCCGGCGGCTCGGGCGCGCAATTCGCGGCGCTGATCGCCGCGGAGACCGACAAATGGGGCCGGGTGATTCGCGAAAAAGGCATCCGCGCCGAATGACGGCGGCGCCGCAACCATGAAATTCATCTCCGAGTTGATTGGCGCCCACCGTGCCCGTTATCCGGCCATGGCGCTGGTGGACGTGTACAAGCTGCTGCACCAGGCAGCCCTCGGACCGGCCCACGCCGCCGATGCCGCCACCGCGCTGGCGCGCCTCCACGCCGAGCTGGACGCCCTGGGCGCGGGCCCGGACGAGCCACTGGTGGACCCCATCTCGCCCGACGGGCGCCTGGCGCGGGTGCACCTGCGCCCCTGGGTGGCCCGCGGCCTCGGCGCCGCCACGCTTGCCGAGGCCTTCACCGCCTCGGCCACGGGCTGGACACCCGATCCGGCCAAGCTGGCGCGTTTCTGCGGCTGCCTCGGAGACCTGGCCAACGCGGGTGGAGTGCCGGCGCCGCGCGCCGAGGTGGAAGCCTTCGTGGCGCGGTGTGCGAACGAAGGCTGGCCCGCGCTGCATCACTCCGAGGCCTTTCGCCGCGCCTATGCGCCGGCCTACCGGCTGGTGGACGTGGCGCTGCTGCCCGCGGGTTTGGCGTGAGCGGCCCCCGTTCCACCCGCCCGCCGGGCCGCGGGCCGATGGCGTACGGCAACCGGTGGTGAGCGCGTCGAGCCTGCGCATCCGCGAGGTGCGCGCCTTTCCCATCTCCCATGCCGTGGCCCCGGACCAGGCGGTCACCTTGGGCGTGGGCCGCCAGGTGAAGCGCGACGCGGTGCTGGTGCGGGTGGAGACCGAATCGGGCCTGCGGGGCTGGGGCGAGGCCCACCACGGGCGCGCGCCCGGCGCAGTGGCACGCCTTGTGGACACCACCCTGTCGGGGCTGGTGCTGGGCATGGACGCCCATGATGTGAACGGCGTGTGGAAGCGCGTGTACGACCGGCAACTGGCATCCCACGGCCTGGGGGCCGCCGCCTGCATTGCCCTGTCGGGGCTGGACATGGCCCTGTGGGATATCCGAGGCCAGGCCCTGAACCTGCCGCTGTACCGGCTGCTGGGCGGGTCCAGCCGGGCGGTGCCCGCCTATGCGGGCGGCGTGTCCTTGGGCTATCAGCCGCCAGCGGCGCTGGTGGAGGAGGCCCGTGCCCACGTGGAGGGCGGCTTTCGCGCCGTGAAGCTGCGCGTGGGCGACCGGCCCGACCGCGATGTGGCGCGGGTGAAGGCGGTGCGCGAGGCCTTCGGCCGATCGCTGGAGATCCTGGTGGACGCCAATACCGGCTATGACCTGGAGGCTGTGCGCCGCGTCATGCCGAGCTTCGATGCAATGGAGGTGGGCTGGCTGGAAGAACCCTTCGCGGCGCCCGATGCCGCCAGCTACCGGCGCGCCGCCGCCCTGGGGCGCACGCCGCTGGCCTGCGGCGAAAACCACTACACCCGCCACGATTTCCGCCGCCTGCTGGAAGACGGCGCCGTGACGGTGCTGCAACCCGACCTGTCCAAGAGCGGTGGCCCCACCGAGGTGATGCGCATTGCCCATCTGGCCGGGGCGGCCGGCCTGCGCATTCACCCCCACACCTCCATGACGGCGCTCAACATGGCGGCCTCGGTGCATCTGCTGTGCGCCATCGACAACCCCGGCTGGTTCGAGGCCGACGTGTCGCGGGTCAACCCGTTTCGCGACCAACTGGGCGAGGGGCGCTGCACCGTGGATGCCGAAGGTTGCGTGCGCCCGCCGGAGACGCCCGGCCTGGGCGTGCGCGTGGATGAGGCCTTCGTGGCCGCCCATCCGCTGGTGGACGGGCCCTGTTATGTCTGAATCGCCGGGCGTGCAAGCGGCTAGAATCGCGCCCTTCATCCCGGTTTCGCCCGGCGCCTGAAGGACACGCCCGCTTGGACAAGCCCGCCTCCGGTCACAACGCACCGGCAGCTTCGAATTTCATTCGCGGCATCATCGAACACGATCTGGCCCGCGGCGCCTACGCCGGCCGGCGCTGGCGCGGGGCGCCGGGTGATGCCCCCGCTCAGGCCGGCGCCGCACCCGACCCGGCGCGGGTGCGCACCCGCTTCCCGCCCGAGCCCAACGGCTACCTGCACATCGGCCACGCCAAGTCCATATGCCTGAACTTCGGCATGGCCTCCGCCTTCGGCGGAGCGTGTCACATGCGCTTCGATGACACCAATCCCACCAAGGAGGAACAGGAGTACGTGGACTCCATCCTCGACGCGGTGCGCTGGCTGGGTTTTCACTGGGGCGAGCACCTCTTCTACGCCAGCGACTACTTCGAGACGCTGTACCGCTTCGCCGAGGCCTTCGTGGCTCACGGCCTGGCCTATGTGGACAGCCTCAGCCCGGAGCAGATGCGCGAGCTGCGCGGCACCCTCACCGAGCCGGGCCGCGCCAGCCCCTACCGCGAGCGGCCGGTGGCGGAAAACCTCGACCTGCTGCGCCGCATGCGCGCCGGCGAGTTTCCCGACGGCGCCCACGTGCTGCGGCTGAAGATCGACATGGCTGCGCCCAACATCAACCTGCGCGACCCGGTGATCTACCGCATCCGGCACGCGCACCACCACCGCACGGGCGCGGCTTGGTGCATCTATCCCATGTACGACTACACCCACTGCATCTCGGACGCCCTGGAGAACATCACCCATTCGCTGTGCACCCTGGAGTTCGAGGACCACCGGCCGCTCTACGACTGGGTGCTGGAGCGCCTGGCCGAGTTCGGTCTGCTGGCGCACCCGCTGCCGCGCCAGTACGAATTTGCGCGCCTCAACCTCACCACCGTGGTGCTCAGCAAGCGCAAGCTCATCCAGCTGGTGGAAGAGGGGCACGTGGCGGGCTGGGACGATCCGCGCATGCCCACCATCACCGGCTACCGCCGCCGCGGCTACACGCCCGAGTCCATCCGGCTGTTCACCGAGCGCATCGGCGTGGCCAAGGAAAACTCCACCATCGAGCACGCCATTCTCGAGGAGTGCCTGCGCGAGGACCTGAACGCGCGCGCGCCGCGCGCCTTCGCCGTGCTCGACCCGCTGCGGCTGGTGGTGGACAACTGGCCCGAGAACACGGTGGAACACTGCGAGGCGCCCGCCCACCCGCAGCGCCCCGAACTGGGAACGCGCGTGCTGCCCTTCTCCCGCGAGCTGTGGATCGAGCGCGACGACTTCGCCGAACAACCGCCCAAGGGATTTTTCCGCCTGTTTCCCGGCAACCTGGTGCGGCTGAAGTTTGCCTACGTGGTGAAGTGCACCGGCTGCGAAAAAGACGCCCAGGGCCGCATCACCGCCGTGCACTGCGAGCTGATGCCCGATTCGCGATCGGGCACTCCGGGCGCGGATGCGTACAAGGTGAAAGGCACGCTGCACTGGGTGAGCGCGGCCCACGCCCTGAAGGCGCCCGTGCGGCTGTACGAAAGCCTGTTCACGGTGGCAAATCCGGGCGCGGGCGATGCCGACTTCCTACGGCAACTCAACCCGGCCTCGGTCAGCACGCTGCCCGCCGCCCTGCTGGAACCGGGCCTTGCCGGCGCGCTGCCGGAGCAGCGCTTCCAGTTCGAGCGCCACGGCTACTTCGTGGCCGACCGTGTGGATTCCCGCCCCGGCGCGCCGGTATTCAACCGCGCGGTGACCCTGCGCGACTCGCGCGGCAAGGGCGGCTGAGCGCCCTTCTCAGGCGTCCAGGCACAAGGGAATCTTCAGGTAGGCGGTGCCGTTGGCCTCCCGCGGCGGAGGAAGCCCGGCATTGATGTTGAACTGCACCGCGGCGTAGAGCAGCCGCGGGGCGGACAGCGCCCGGTCGCGCTCGCGGCGGAAGGCCACGAATTCCTCGTGCCCGGTGGCGGCGCGCAGATGCACATTGGCGCGCTTCTGCTCGCCGATGGTGGACTCCCAGGCCACATCGCGCCCGCCGGGCTGGTAGTCGTGGCCCACGAACACGCGTGTGGCATCGGGCAGGGCGTACAACCGCCCGGCGATGGAATCGTGCAACTCGGCAGCACTGCCCGCGGGAAAATCGCAGCGGCCTGTGCCGTAATCGGGCATGAACAAGGCGTCGCCCGTGAACACCGCATCGCCGATACGAAAGCTCATGCAGGCCGGCGTATGCCCCGGCGTGGCGATGGCCTCCACCTCCAGGCTGCCGGCGGCAACGCGCTGGCCGTGATGCAGCAGCAAATCGAACTGGCTGCCGTCCACAGCCAGTTCATCGAGGTTGAAGACGGTGGCGAAGAAGCGCTGCACCTCGGTGATGCGCGCGCCGATGCCGACCTTGAGCCCCGGGAAGCGGTCCTTGAGGCGCTGCGCCGCGGTGAGGTGGTCGGCGTGGGCGTGGGTTTCCAGCGACAACCACGGCTTCAGGCCGCCGGCCTCGATGAAGTCGATCACCGGGCGAATGGCACGCTCGCTGGTGCGCGACGCCGCGGGGTCGTAGTCAAGCACCGGGTCGATCACCACCGCGTCGCGGCTGGCGGCATCGAACACCACGTAGGTGAGGGTCCAGGTGGCGGGGTCGAAGAAAGCCCTGACTTGCGCGTGCATGCGGCGGTCTCCCCAGATGGCGCCGGTGGCCCCGGCTCACGCGGCAAGTACACCACGGCGCCCGACCGCCGGGCCTTGATCCAGGTCAGCAGCGGGCGCGCGGATGGTGAAGCGCCCGCAAGGTTGTGGCGGTACTCGGTGAGTGCGCGAAGCCGGCGCTGGTGGAGAGTTCCGGGCGGCTGTCCGCGTTCAAAGTGATGAACTGCACAACCGGGGCGTACGGGGGGCTGCGTCCGCCGGGTGGGGCGCGCTGGGCCCGCCGTGATGCTGGCGGAACACCCGGGTTGGAACAATTTCTGGTGGCGCGATGCATGGCGGTTGCTTCCTGGGGCGCGGCCTTGGCCGCGAGCTATGATCTGGCCGATGAAGCTCAACCCT
>JBIIUM010000106.1:0-10524 GCA_044339985.1 Burkholderiales bacterium
GATCCCGGCCCGTGGCATGGGCGATCTCGTCGATGAAGCACTCCCGGTAGAACGGGTTCTGCGTATGCGCCACGGCGCGCCAGAAGCCCGGCGGCACGTGCGGATTGCGCATGGCGTACTCGTTGACTAAGTGGGGCAGCGCGTAGGGGTTGTCGGAGAAGCCGCGGGTGTTGATGGGGTCGAGCCCGTTCTTCACGTTGTCCGGCACGATGGTGATCATGATGGACTGGTCGGCCTGGCGCACGTGCCAGCCGATCCAGTTGCCCTGGGCGTCGAGCGCCGCGCGCTGCTTCACGATGGACACGGGGCGGTAGCGGCCCTGGCGCATGTCCTCCTCGCGCGACCACTGCAACCGCACCGGCGTGCCGGGCATCTCGCGGGCGATGAGCACGGCCTGCTTGGTGTACTCCTGATGGGGGCCGCGGCGCCCGAAGCCGCCGCCGGCGTGCATCTTGTGCACGATCACCTTTTCCAGGGGCACCCCCGACACCTCGGAGGCCGCCGCGATGGTGGTCTCGCCGTTCTGGGTGCCCACCCACACCTCCACCCGGTCATCGGTGACCAGGGCTGCCGCGCACTGCGGCTCGAGCGTGGCGTGGTTCAGGAAACCGCACGAGTACTCGGCCTCGATGATCTTTGCCGCGCCCGCGAAGGCCGCCGCCGCGTCGCCGTCCTTGCGCGCCACGGGTACCTCGGCGGCGGCGAGGCCGGTGCGCAGCAAGCGCTCGATGGATGCGTCATCCGCCGCGCCGTGCTCGCCCGTGTCCCACTGCACCGGCAGCGCCTTCAAAGCCTCGTTGGCGCGCCACCAGTTGTCGGCCACCACGGCCACCCAGTCGGGGCCGGTCACCACGCGCTTCACGCCGCGCCGGCCCATCGCCTGGGCCGCGTCGTGGGACTTGAGCTTGCCGCCGAACACCGGGCACTGCATCACAGAGGCGTGCAGCATGCCGGGCAAACGCAGGTCGGCGGCGTACACCTGGGCGCCGGTGGTCTTGGCGGGGATGTCGAAGCGCGGCGGCGAGGTGCCGATGAGCTTCCACTGGGAGGGGTCCTTGAGCGCCGGCTCCTTGGGCACGGGAAGCTTCGAGGCAGCCTCGGCCAGCCGGCCGTAGCGGGCGGCGCGGCCGCTCGCGGTGTGGAACACCACGCCCTTCGCCACGCCGAGCTCGGACACGTCCACGCCCCACTGCTGCGCGGCGGCCGCGAGCAGCATCTGGCGCGCGGCGGCGCCCGCCTCGCGCACGTACTTGTGCGAGTCGCGAATGCCGCGGCTGCCGCCGGTGCTCATGGAACCGAACACCCGGTTGCGGCGGATGTGCTCGTTCACGTCGGCGTACTCGGCGCGCACCTTGCTCCAGTCGCATTCGAGCTCCTCGGCCACCAGCATGGGCAGGCCGGTGAAGGTGCCCTGCCCCAGCTCGGAGCGGGCGATGCGCACGATCACCGTGTCGTCGGGCTCGATGACGATCCAGTGGGTCACCTCGGTGACGCCGTCGGCCGCGCCCGCGGCGTCGGCCTCGGGTATGAGGCGCACGCCGATGGCGAGGCCGCCGGCCACGGCGGCGGACTTGACGAGAAAGGCGCGGCGTTCGGAATTGTGGGTGGTGTGCATGGCGATCAGCTCCGGGCCGGGGCCACGTCGGCCGCGAGGCGGATGGCCTCACGCACGCGCACGTAGGTGCCGCAGCGGCAGATGTTGGTCATGGCGGCGTCGATGTCGGCGTCGGTAGGCTTCGGGGTGTTCTTCAGCAGCGCCGCGGCGGCCATCACCATGCCGCTCTGGCAGTAGCCGCACTGCGGCACCTGATGGCTCACCCAGGCGCGCTGCACCGGGTGGTTGCCGTCGGGCGACAGGCCCTCGATGGTGACGATCTCCCGGCCCTCGGCCGCCGCCACGGGCAGCACGCAGGCGCGCATGGCCTGCCCGTCCAGGTGCACCGTGCAGGCGCCGCAGGCGGCCACGCCGCAGCCGTATTTGGTGCCGGTGAGGCCGAGCTCGTCGCGCAGCGCCCACAGCAGGGGCATGTCGGGCTCCACGTTCACGTCGAAGGTCTTGCCGTTGACTTTGAGAATGGGCATGGAAGTCTCGCAGGGGTTGAGGAAACCGGGTGCATCAGGCCGGGGGAGGGCGGACAGCGCGGAGGACAATGCCGGCGGGCATTCGTTCCCGCCGCCGCTTCAGGGGATGAACAGTTGATGGGATTCCACGGCGTGGAACCCCGGCGGCGCCGCCAGCGCCGCTGCGAGCAGCGCGGTGGCCACTCGCTCCACGGGCACCGGCCGGATGCGCCGTGGCAGCAACGGCCCCAGCAGCCGGCCCATCCACAGCGCGGCCGCCTCGCCGGGGCGCTTGTCCGGCCGCGGCCCGCCGTCGAGGAAGGAGGGCCGCACGGTGGTGAAGGAGTCAAACCCCAGGCCCCCCAGGTCACGCTCCAGCTCGCCCTTCACCCGCAGGTAGAAGGTGGAGGCGGCCGCATGGGCGCCCAGGGAGGAATTGAGCACGAAGCACGGCGTGCCGGCATCGCGCGCCAGCCGCGCGGCGGCCATCACGTGCCCGTGGTCCACTGCGCGAAATGCCGCCTGCGACCCTGCCTGGCGCAGCGTGGTGCCGAGCGTGCAGATCACCGCATCGGCGCGCCACCAGGCGGCCTGCGCCGGCAGCGCCGCGAAGTCCACCACCGGGTTTTCCACCCGGTCGCCGCCCGGCAGTGGCCGGCGGGTGGGCGCCACGATGCGGCCCACCCGGGGCTCGGCCAGTGCCCGCAGCAGCGTGGCGCGGCCCACCAGCCCGGTGGCGCCCAACAGCAGCAGTGTGATGGTCATGGACGAGATTGTGCGCCATTGCCACCGCCCCTTCGCTGCCTGTGGTTGAATCCGCTCCGCGCGGCGCGTCCATTCCGGGCAAGCGTCGCACACGAATCGAGGAGACACCATGGATCAACATTTCATCATCCGTTCCGCCCTGGCGGGCCTGGTGGCGCTGTCCTGCACCGGCGGGGCGCGGGCCGCGGACGACATGCAGGACATGAAGAAGGACGGCAAGGAAAAGTGCTACGGCGTGGCGAAGAAGGGCGCCAACGACTGCGGCAGCGCCACCGGCAGCCATTCCTGCGCCGGCCAGGCCAAGGCCGACAACCTGCCCGAGGAATGGAAGTTCGTGGCCAAGGGCACCTGCGAGCAACTGGGCGGAAAGCTCAAGTACGTGAAGATGTAACCCTGCGCCGCGCCCCGGCTCCCGTGGGTCGGGGCGCCCGCGCCGAGTGCGCCATGTCATCGTCCGCCGCCTTGTTTGCCGGCGCGCCCAGCGGCGCGGGCATCGGCCTGCGCGCCGGGCACCACCACGAGTTTCTGCACGGCGATCCCGCCGTACGCTGGGTCGAGGTGCACAGCGAAAACTACTTCGGCGACGGCGGGTTCGACCTGCACGCGCTGGAGCGGGTGCGGGCGCGCCATCCCGTGAGCCTGCACGGCGTCGGGTTGTCCCTGGGCAGCGCCGATGGGCCGTGGCAGAGCCACCTCGACCGGCTCGCCGCGCTGGTGGCGCGCATCGAGCCCGCGCTGGTGTCCGAGCACCTGTGCTGGGGCGCCAGCGGCGGCGAGCACTTCAACGACCTGCTGCCCATGCCCTTCACCGGCGAGGCCCTGACCCTCATGGCCGGGCGCGTGTCGCGGGTGCAGGAGCGCCTGGGCCGTCCCATCCTCGTGGAAAACGTCTCCAGCTACGTGACCTGGGCCGACTCCGCCATGACCGAAATGGAGTTCCTCGCCGGGCTGGCGGCACGCACTGGCTGCGGGCTGCTGCTGGATGTGAACAACCTGTACGTGAACGCCGTCAACCACGGCACCGATGCGGCCGCCGAGCTGGCCCGTGTGGTGCCCGGCACCGTGGGCGAGATTCACGTGGCCGGCCACACCGACCTGGGCGGCCTGCTGGTGGACGACCACGGCTCGCGGGTGTGCGAGGCGGTGTGGGCGCTGTACGGGCAGGCATGCGCGCGGCTGGGCGCGGTGCCCACGCTCGTGGAGTGGGACAACGAGCTGCCCGCCCTGGAGGTGCTGCTGGACGAGGCGCGGCGGGCGGAGGCGATTGCCGCCGTCCACGCGCCCGCCGCGGGTGGTGGCGATGTCTGAACTGGCCGCGCTGCAGGCGGCCTTTGCCGCGGTGCTGCGCGGCGAGGGCGCGCCGCCGGGGCCGTTGCGCCCCCGGGCAGACCTGGAGCGCCGCCTGGCCCTGTATCGCAACAACAGCCTGTCGGCCGCCCGCAAGGCGCTGGAGGGCGCCTATCCCGTGATCCGGCAACTGGTGGGCGATGAGTTCTTCGCGGCGCTGGCGCGCGAGTTGCGCCGCGCGCGGCCTCCGGACAGTGGCGACCTCAACGGCTACGGCGCCGCCTTCGCCGACTTCCTGGCGAGCTTCGAGCCCGCCCGGGAACTGCCTTACCTGCCCGACATGGCGCGCCTCGAGTGGGCGCTGCACCGCGCTCACTACGCCGCCGAGCCGCCGTCCCTCGACCCGGCGGCGCTCGCCGCAGTGCCGCCGCATGCCCAGGCAAGCCTGCGCCTGCGGCTGCATCCGGCCTGCGCCATGGTCTCGTCCGCCTATCCGGTGGCGCGCATCTGGGCGGTGCACCAGGCCGATCACACCGGCCCGCTGGAGGTGCGCTTCGCACCCGGCCCGCACCACGCGCTGGTGCAGCGCCCCCGGTGGCGCGCCGTGGCGGTTCCGGTGGAGGCAGGACCGCTCGCGTTTTTGTCCGCGGCGAAGACAGGGCTTCCGCTGGCGCGCTGCCTGGAGCGGGCGCTTGCGGCCGATGGGCGCTTCGACCTCGGTGCCGCGCTGGCCGCCTGGGTGCAGGCGCGCGTCGTGGTGGGGTTCGATACGGGCTAGTTGGCCGCTTTGGCCGATGGGGGGGGCGGCACCAGGCGCTCCGCCACCGCCACGGCTTCGGCGGCATCCACGGCCATGATGTCGGCGCCCGCCACGGTCACGAACTGGGGGTTGCGCAGCATCGCCGGGCCACCCAGCAGGATCAACACGTCGGGATTGCGCGAGGCCTTGCGCACCGCGCGCACCGTGCTGGCCACCAGGGGCAGGTGGTCCGCGATGCCCAGGGAAATGCCCACCACGTCGAACCAGCCGTCGCGCACCGCGGCGGCGACTTCCCGTTCCGAGGCGGTGGGATCGCCCCACACGGCCCAGCCGGCGCGGCGGAAAAACTCCGCCACCATGAGCATGCCGAAGGTGTGCTGCGAGCCCGCGGCGGGCGCGAGCAGGATGCGGCGCACCTGCATGCCGGGGATGGTGTCGTCCAGGAAGGCCGCGTGCAGGCCGTACATGAGTTCCTGCAGGCGCCACAGGGCGATGGTCACCTGGGTGAAGTCGGAGGTGTCCTGCTCCCAGCGCTCGCCGAAGCGGCGCGCCGTCGGCTGGAGGATGGCCAGGTACACCGTTTCCACGGAGGTGCCGCTGTCCACCAGGGTTTCCAGCCACGCGGCCGCCTCGGCAACGCGGTCGCGCAGCAGCAACGCCACCAGGTGATCCACCGCGCCTTCGGGTGCGGTGTGGGTGTGGAACTGGTGCAGGGCCTCGGCGTTGCCCACGCGCCGGTGGGCGTCCACCAGGCGAGGCACCACCTGCGTTTCGATGGTGGCCAGGAGCCGCCCGAGTTGCTGGCGGGAGAGCGCATCCAGCGAAGCCTGCCCGCAGGCGTTCCACCCCCCGGCGCCGCCCGAACCCGGGGCGTGACTCGCGCCATCGGCGCCATGGGACAGATTCCCGGAATCGCGGGAACCAGAATCCTCGTCCGATGATGGCACCATGTGCCGGCCCCCCCCTCGCTGGACTGCTGTCACAGGGCGCCGGAACGTTCGCGCCGAGGGCAGCATACTTCCCTGCCGGGGCGGGCGTCGACCGGATTTTTCTTTGTCCAGCGAGTGGCCGTACAACCCTTGGAAACCCTGCGAAGAAGCCGGCGTCGACGCTGCTTCGTCCAGGACAACTTTCACCCCTCCAACAACAGGGACTCCAGCCGGTTGCCCGCCGCGCGCCGTTCGAGGATGCGGGCGGCCTTCTCGGCCACCACGCTGCCCGCCTCCAGCGGCGGCAATCCGCCCGCGTAGATGTTGGATACCACGGTGTACTCGAAGCGGATGTCGGGGTTGCCGCTGAAGCGTATCGCGCGCTCGCGCACGTCGTCGTCGGCGATGCGATACGCCATGTACGCCGACATGCTGCGCGAGGCGAGCGCATCGCCGCCCGGGCGCTCGCCGATCAGCACGATCACGAGACGGCTCTCGAGCGCATCGGCCACGGCCTCGGCGAGCTTCACGCGCCCCAGCGGCGCCACGATGGGCTGGCCGAGGCGGAAGTTGCGCGCCCGCAGGCCGTCCATGAGCACGGGCAGCAGGTCGGGCACGTTGTGGTGGATCGCTTCCGCGGAGAGCCCGTCGGAGATCACGATCTGCACGTCGGCGTGCTCGGGCGAGAGGTGGCGGCGGACGTCCTCGTCCAGGCGCGTGCCCAGTTCGGGATCGTTGAGGTGCGCGTCCTTGTCGGCGGCGGCGGTGCGCAGCCGCCGCAGCGCGATGCCTTCCACGCGCGGCACTTCGAGTTCCGCGTGGATCGCCTCGCGTGCCACGGCGAGGTTGGCGCGCAGGCGGCGGGACACGTGGTTGGCCGGGCGCGGCCCCGCGTTGTCGTGGCCATGGGCCGCGGGCAGGCTGGCGAGCAGGCGCCGCCACTCGCCGTCCGAGGGCACGAAGATGCGCGGGTCGCCCCAGTGCGCGCCGCGCTCCACCGTGCCGTCGGCGCGTTCGACGAAGATGCCGCGCGCGACGGCCCAGCGCAGGTACTCGGGCGCGGGCTTCAGGCCGTGCACTTCGCGCAGCGTCTGGTCGTCGTGGCCGGAGGTGTCGAAGTAGGCGAGCATCCGATCGGCCGTGAGGTACACGTCCATGAAGAAGTTGGCGCCCGCCGCGGCGAGCAGCTGGGTGGCCATCTGGTGGCCCTCGATGCCGGTGCGCGAGTGCAGCGTGTAGCACGGCGCCATGCCCATGGGCAGGCCCATGAGCTTGCCCATGAAGTGGTCCTGCAGGTTGGCGAAGATCATCTCGAAGTTGTCGAGATGGGTCTCGGGCCCGATGAAGCCGGTGACGTTGTTCACCATGTAGGGCCGCCAGCGGCGCGCGAGGCCGTAGCACAGCGCCTCGCAGGTGGTCATGTCCATGCCCTCGTGCTTGCCGTAGGTGAGCTCGCTGCCCTGGCCGGTTTCGAAGTACATCCAGTTCTCGGCCGTGCCGGCGAGCGCGCCGCGGGCTGCCATCTCCTGGTAGGCCCGGTCGAGCAGTTCCACCGTGCAGTCGAACTCGCCGGTGAGCACACGCTCCGTGCCGGCGAGGCTCTGGAACAGGATCTCCACGGGCGCGCCGCGCTCGAGGCAGGCCAGTTGGGTCTTCACGTGCGACAGCACGCAGATCTGGGTGGGCACCTCGAGCGCGCGGCGGATACGGTCGGCGAGCCGCAGCAGGGTGTCCACGTTGTCCACCGTGTCGATGGCCGGGTTGATGCCGATCAGCATGTCGCCCGTACCCATGGACAGGCCGGTGTAGATGAGCGCCGCGATGCCGTCGGGGTTGTCGGCCGGGTGGTTGGGCTGGAGCCGCGAGGACAGCGTGCCGCGCACCCCGGTGAGGGTGCGCGCTTTCGCCGTGGGCTTGAGCTTGCGCGCCACGAGGATGAGCTCGTGCACGTCCATGAGCTTGGCCAGCGCCGCGGCCATCACGCCCGTGAGGCCGCGGCCGATGTCGGCCACCGCCGCCGGCGATGCCGCCAGCAGGCGATCCTTGAGTTCGCCCAGCGTGAGATCGGCCACGGCCTCGAACTGTCCCTGGTCGATGTCGTAGTTCGCGCGCATGACGCTGTCCACCTCGCCCCGCGCATCGGTGAGCGGGCGCTCGTACAGGTGGCGCAGCGTCAGGTCGGAGAGGATGGCGCGCGCCGCCTCGCGCGTGACCTCGTCGGGTGCGGCGAGCCCCGCCACGCGGTCGCCGGCCTTGGAGAGATCGGCTGCGCCGAGCAGGGCCTTCAGGCCGGTGAAGGCGAAGCGCCTCTCCAGCACCGTGGTGGCGTAGGTCTCGTCTGGACGCGGCGCCGGGACGCGGATGCGGGCCAGCGGGGTGGGCACGTGCATGGCGGGGCTCCGTCGGGGCCGGCGATCAGCCGACGCCGTAGAAGGACACCGGCACCACGCCATGGCGGGGCCGGCCGAGGTTGCAGAAGTGTGCCCTGCGCTCGGGCAGTTCGTCGATCACGATCAGGCGCGGGCCGCGCCGGCCCCAGTCGCTGGCATAGCTGCCCAGGGTCTTGCCGTGATTGCTGGCGCACAGCAGCACCACGGGCTGGGTCGCGCGCAGCGGCGACAGGGCCGCGGCCAACCGCTCGGCGAAGGCGCGCAGCCCGTCGCGGCCCAGGCCCGCGTCGTCCACGAGCTGCAGGCAGACGCCCTCCGGCCGGCGGGCGGCAAGGGTGGCGGCGGCCGCGAGTTCGGACGCGGTGCTGCAGGGGCCGATGCGGGCCACCACGGGCAGGTCGCGCAGCGGCAGCCACGCAGCCTCGGGCAGGTACACGCTGGCGCCGGAGACCTCGGTGGCGTGCAGGGTGATGCCGTACACCGTGGCGCGGCCGCGGTGCTCGGGCACGTGGGTGCGCAGGTTTCGCGACAGGGTCGGCGACGCCACGATGCGATGCGCGAGGTCGATGCCGAGGTCGCCCCAGTGGGTGGTGCCGGGCACCGGCTCGCCAGCGGCCAGCCGGTAGACCAGTTCGCCCACCCCGCCGGAAAAGGTGAGCACGGTGTCCGCCGGCAGCGGACCCGGCGCGAAGGGCGCCTGGGCGAGCAGGCTGCCGGGGGGGGTGGCGAAGAAGGCCTCGGTTCCGGCGGCAAGGGCCTCCAGCGCGTCGGTGAAGGCTTCGAGCAGGCGGTTGCGCGCGGCCTCGGGCATTTCCTCGTCCACGCGCGCTTCGATGCCCAGCGCGCCCGCCAGGCGCTCGCCCCACGCGGACAGGCCCTCCAGCCGGTAGCTGCCGGGCGCGAAGCGGAAATGGCGCGCGCCCACGTAGCACGAGCCGGTGGCCAGCACCGCGCCGTCGCGGCCCAGCGCCGGATTGGTGGTGCCGCCGCCGATGTCGATGTTCAGGACCGCGCGCGCCGGCTCGGACCGCGACAGCCACTCGCAGCTGCCGAGAAAGGCGAGCCAGGATTCCAGGCAGGGGTCGTCGGCGCGGGCGATCACGCCCTCGCCGAAGCGCCGTTCCACCAGTGCGGCGATGGCCGCGGCGTTGCGGCGGCTCGCGGCCAGCCCCGTGATGAGGCAGCCCGTGGCGAACAGGTCCTGCGGTGCCACCGAGGCCTCGGAGAGCCAGGCATCGATCCGGCTGGCCAGGGCGGCTTCATCGATGCGGTCCCCGATGTGGGGCGTGAACACGGGGTCGGGCTGGAAGCGCACCATGGGCGGGCCGAGGGCCGAGCGGCCGCCCCGTGACCCCGCTTCGAGGCGCGCCGAGGCCAGCAGCACGCTGCTGGTGGTGGAGCCGAAATCCAGCCCGAGCAGCAGGACGTCGCGGGCGCCTGCCATCGCCAGGCCGGTTGCGCGACTCAGGCCGCGCGCCAGCCGCGCGTGCGCGTCACGGCATCGGCGAAGCGCGCGTGCTGTGCCGGTGTCAGCGGCGCGTCCGGCCGCACCACCCGGTCCGGCGGCGCCACGGGCGGCAGCGTCTCCACCGGCCCGAAGCCGGCCCCCACGAAGGCGAACTGGGCACAGCCCAGCCCCGTGAGGTCGGGCGTGGAGGGCACCACCACCGTGCGGTCCAGCGCGCGGGCGAGGAACTCGCAGAAGTAGGGATTCAGCGTCAGCCCGCCGTCCACCGACACGCGGTCACCCAGCGGGACGTGACGGTCGAGGGCCGTGAGCGCCTGGGCCGTGCGCAGCGCCACGCCTTCCAGCAGCGCCTGCAGCAGGTCGGTGGAGCCCGTGTCCAGGCCCATGCCCAGCCACATCCCCGCCGCGCTGCGGTCCCAGTACGGACACGCGAGCCCCGAGAGCGCCGGCACGAACACCAGACCGCGCTCCAGCGCCGAAGGCCCGCCGAGCTCGCGCAGCTCGCGGAAGGTGGAGAACAGCCCGAGCCGCTTCGCCCAGTCGAGCGCCGAGCCGGCGTTGAACACGCCGCCGTCGATGGCATAGGTGGTGCGGTCACCGATGCGCCACGCCACCGTGGGCAGGATGCCGGCCTCCGAGCCGCGCACGGGGGATTGGCCCGAGACGGCCAGCGCGAAGGCGCCCGTGCCGAAGGTGATCTTCACGTCGCCCGGTGCGTGGCAGCCATGGCCCATGAGGGCGGCCTGCTGGTCCACGACGCTCGCCACCAGCGGCAGGCGCGTGCCCTGGATGGTGCCGTGCTCGTGCACCGTGGGCACGATGGGCGGCAGCAGGTCCATGGGCACGCCGAACAGCCGGCACAGC
>JBIIUM010000107.1:0-10506 GCA_044339985.1 Burkholderiales bacterium
GAAAGCGGGAACGGCATCGCCGTATACGCCCTGGCAGCTGCGAGCGGCAGGAATGGTGTCGCCCATCACCGCCGTGGACACCGGCACTGCCGTGAATGCCAGTGCTGGCGTGCCGCAAAATCGCACCGGCGCGGGGAAGGTGTAGGCCCCCGAAGGCACGGCGGAGGCCACGCAATCGATGAGCGTTGCGTCCCGGCAATGCTCCACAGGCAGTATCTCGAAGTAAAAGGGCGACGTGGCTGGCAACGCAACCTGGGTTCCGTACAACGCCCGGCGGATGCTGTAGGTGCCGGTACAAGCTGTGGTGGAGGTGGTCGGGTAGGAGAACGTTCCCGCGGTAACCGCGGTGACAGACACGTTGGTCACGTTGCACGCGGCGTTGCCCCCGTAAACGGTGATGATGTCGCCTACCACCATCAAGTGATTCACGTGCGTCACGGTAACCGTGGTGCCGGCCTTCGCCAGCGCCGACGTGCGGAAGACGGGTGTCTGGGATACGGTGTACGCGCCGGAGCACACGCCGCCGACGGTGGGCGCGGTATAGGAGAACGTGTTGGTGTTAACGGCAGTGATCGGCGTGTTGATCGCAGAGCACGGAAAGAGTCCCGTCACGTTGATGAAGTCCCCGACCACAAACTGGTGACCCGGCTGTGTCACGGTGACCGTGGTACCCGCCTTGACGGGCGTCGTCGCGGTTATGAAGCCGGGATCGAACTTCCGGGCCATTTCCGGATAGCCGGTCACGGCGCGGCCCACCAAACCGGAGACACACCCGGGCGTGGAAGTACTGCCGTAATCGAAGGTGAAGGTGGTGGCGCTGGGCACCCCGGTGACCAATGCCACCGGCGCGCTGCACCCCCCCGCGCCCCTCACCGTGATGGTGTCTCCCACATTGAAGCCATGGTCCGCGCCCGTTTGCCCGGTAACGGTGTTACCGGCGCGGGTGAAGGTGACCCCGGTGAAGGTGGGCCCCGGTGGCGTATCCAGGGCGAAGGTCGTTCCGCCGTACAGATTGTCGATGCCGTTGCGCTTGCAAACCCGGGGCAGTGCCAAAGCGTTGCAAAAATTTTGTTCGAAAAAATTGACATCGGTTCCACTGGCCATGTTCACCGTGCCCGCCACCGTGCTGAAACCATCACGACGAACCGCAGTCCAGGGCGAGCCCTGGGCGCCCCGGCTGGTGCCATCGGCATTGACCGCCGGCTGGTAAGTGCTAGCGGGGTCGTAGTACTGGAGATTCCAGGCGCTGGACGCATTAGGGGCTGGACCCCCAGCCCAGGTGTAATCGGGAGTCGCATCAGAAACCATGGAGCCGGAATCGTCCAGGATGTACATGAGGTTGGGCTTGACCCCCGAGGCGGTGGCCAGGGGTACGTTGGAGATATCGGTGACCGCGGCAATCCCCGGTGACGGCGCCGCTCCCACCGCCAGCAACACCGCCAGGCAGATGTGGCTCCTGCGGGGGATTCGCACAAAATTTGGAGTGCCCATCTCAACGTCTCCTGCTGAACGAAGTACTCGAAGGCCGTGAAACCGGTTACCCGCCCACGACCATGGATTGCACCAGCGACACGGTGTTGCGCGGCCCCACCGCGCGCACCGTGACCCGGTAATAGACCCGCTGCCCCGTGAAGGGCGTGGAGCCCGCCACTGAACTGCTGCCGGCGCTGGTGGAGGTGACCACCGCACAACGGGAGGGGTCGGGCACCCCGGTGGTAGAGCACATGCGGTGGATGACGTAGTAGTTCGTGATGCCGCCGGAATCGGCGATACAGCTATCGATGCAGAACGCGTTCGTCCACGCGGCGCTCGTGGTCCAGTCTGGGTCGGCACTGGGCGCGGTGGCCCAGTAGCCTTGGGCCACGTTGTCGACATTGAGAGTGGCGCGGTTTTGCACGATCCAGCGCATCGCCGCCTCCACACCCTTGTCGCCGGCGTTGAGCGCAGCGCCCTTGAGTGCCATGTTGCCCGTCACCAGGTTGCCCGTGTCCACCGAGCGCAGCAACGCCACGGCCGCCAGCATGAGGGCCGCCAGCACGATCAGGGTGATCATCAAAACCACGCCACGTTGACCCCGAGGCCGTAAACCATGGCCGTGGCGCCCCAACACCGCGGAACGAGTGTTCATTGCTGGAACCAGATCTGGTTGCGTAGGGGAACGGTGGTTTCGAACACCTGGTAGCGATAGCACTGCCAGTCCGCGGCCGCCGTCAGGTTGAACGAACCACCCTGCCACGTGGGGGCGGTGGTGGTGGTGTCACAAGCGCCGCCACCGCTGGGCTTTTCGGGTTGGGCGCTGCGCGCCACCACCGCCACGCGCACCGACAGAACCTGGCGCCACTCGGTGGCGTTGGCGGGGGTGGTGGTGTTGCAGACATCCGTGGTGGTGTTGCCATCGGTGTCCTTGCAGTATTGGGCCCTCATTTGCACGATCTGCGGGGCGAGCACGTTTGCAGTGGCGGAATTGAGGAAGTTGCGCACCGTGAGGTCGTTGCCCACCACCGCATACACGTTCCGCACGGGCGACGGGCCGAGATTGAAAACCCGGGCGTTGGTGGTGAAGGAAATGCCAAAGGCGTCGGGCTTGTTGTAGGGGTAGCTCGCGCCGTCCGCGTGCTCGATGTTGGCGTTGCCTGCGGGCAGCCCGGAAACCTGCGCCACGATGCAATCCGTGACGATTGGTACAGACGCCGCTCGCCGTTCCGCCAGCAGGACCAGGTCGCCCAGGGCGTAGCCGAAACGGCTTTGCAGCGGATAGCTCGCCGTGGCACTCGCGGGGTTGGAGGTGAGCGCCGCGGGGCTGGTCACCTGCTGACTGGAGCTGTAGAGGATCGTCACCGTATCCGATTGCGTCGCATTGGCCGCGGCGTCGATGATCACCGGGGCAACCGGAAACGTGGGCAGGGTGGCCGGCGAGCGGGTGGCGTCATAGGCATTGGTGGCGGCACAGTCCAGCAGGACGTTCCAGTTGAGGCCATAGCCCGCCTGGCGCAAGTCTCCCTGAAGGGCGTACATGGCAAACATGCCGTTGGATTGGGCATCGCTGCCGCTGATGGTGGAGCGCCGCTGGCCTTCCGCCATCTTGGACAACTGGAACAGCGCCACCATGCCGACCATGCCGATGACCACTGCCACCATGAGTTCCACCATGCCCAAGCCCCCTTGGGTGCGGCGCATGGTAAGTGAGCGGGGAGCGTAATCCATGGTTAGTTCTGAATGTAGGCGGTGGTGAAAATCCGGTGGTACGCGGCATTGGCCGTCTCTTCTTCCGGCGTGCGCCAGAACACCTCGATGGTGACTTCGTACACCGTGTAGACGGAGGGCGCGGTGTACGTGGTCGAAACAACGTCGATGACGGGGCGCTGCGAGGTAACGCCGGGCAGGGTGTTCGAGACCTTGGTGTACCACCCGGAGAGGGCGGCGGGCGTGGTTGGAGCGCCCGATGGCCATTGGTAATTCGGCACGTTGGCGCGGTCGGACCACATCATGCCGACGAGCTCGTCCGCCAGGAGCGCCGCGCTGGCGCGATACTTGGCCTGACCGGCGAAGTTGATGGAACGCGCCTGCAGGCCGATGAGCGCCAGGATGCCGAGCGAGAACAGCAGGATGGCGATGAGCGACTCCAGCAGCATGACGCCCCGTTGCGCGCGCGTTTGTGGAAGGCCTGGTTTCATGGCTGACATTTCCCGTCAACAGCCCCGGGGGTCACCGGTTGTGGTGATGGCGGGGTCGCACATCCGCGCGTTGCCGGCGGGGCCGATGGTGACGCGCAATGCGCGGGTGGCGCTGGTGGACCCGGCGCTGGCCGCGACATCCAGCGTGGTCAGGGTGGCGGCAGGGACAGTGGCCGGAGGAACGACGTTTGTATTGGCCACCACCCGTCCCAGGCCGTTGAACGTGACCATGTTGCCGCCCGTGGCCGTGACCGTGGTGTTGCGCGCCCCTTGCTGAGGCGTCCAGGCGCGAATCTGCACGTTGCCCGCCAGATCCCACACCTCCCAGCCGAAGGTGGTGGCGTTGAACCGGAACTGCACCAATCCATTGCGCGAAATGGCCTCCGCGCGTGCCACTTGCAAGCCGTTGTTCATGGCGTCAGCGGCGTTGCGGATTTGCGAATTGCGAATCCACTCCTGGAAACCGGGCACGGCCAGGGCGACGAGCAGCCCAAGAATCACCATGCCGATGAGCGCTTCCACCAGGGTAAAACCCCGCCGCCGGGAAGGGAGTGTCAGCACGAGCCGTCCTTGCTGCGCACCCAGCAGGTGCTGGGAGTCGGCAGGTTCCAGCCGCTGGGCAGCGCGGTGGTCACCTGGGCGTTGGCCTGGTTCAGGGTGTAGGTGAATCCGGCCATGCTTCCCGTACCTGTGGCCGTGATGGTGTAAGCGGACGCAGTGAGCGTGGGGCAGGTGTAGGTGAAGTACGCCGTGTTGGTCATGGGCGGCGCCACAGTGCCTGCGGTGCAGGCGTTGACGTAGGTGCGCTGATCCTGGAAGTACTGCTCCATGCGCACACCCTGGGCGCCCAGGGTGGAGAAGGCTTCCGTGAGACGGCCGCGGATCACGTAGTCGGCATACATGGGATAACCCACCGCAGCCAGAATCCCGGCAATGGCCACCACGACCATGAGCTCGATGAGGGACATTCCCTGGGCACTTTTCATGGAAGTACTCATGTTTGCGTGGAACAGCGGGTTGTTGAAAGGCAAGGATCGTGGATGCACGCCAGTCTCCTTCGGTGGAAAAATAAGTAGGCCCGCCGGGGTAGTCAAACCAGGCCTGACGGGCGGTCGATTCGCCGGAACGAGCGGCGGCCGCTGTTGGAAGCCGGGGCCATCCCGCGGCAGGAGCGGACCCATGCCGGTTCGCCGCCGGAGGACGCGGGCCGGGGACATCGCCGGGTGTTGGCACGACTCGATGGGCACCCCGCAGCCGCGCCAGGGGCAAACGGCAGGCAAAGCCAGGGTCGAGAAGCTCGAGACAACCGGCGCGCCCTGACCCTCTGACCGCCGGCCCGCACGGCACAGGCACAAGCCAGGGCCGGCCGCCCCGCCGAGCCGGGCACGGGCGCTCCGGATCGGCACGGGCAGGGGCCCATGACCGGGTGCCCGCGAGAAACGACGGCGCTTCGAATAATCGGGAAGGTAGGTGGTGGCCAAGGGCGGAATCGAACCACCGACACGCGGATTTTCAGTCCGCTGCTCTACCAACTGAGCTACTTGGCCCGGAAGCGGGAGCGTGTACTCCCGCGAAAGGACGGCGGAATCTACCGGCCGGCCCGCGCCTCGTCAACCGCCAGCGGGCCCGGCGCGGATTCGTCAGTCGTCGTGGATCGTCCTGTGGCGTGTTTCCTTGAGGAACAGGGTGCCGATCACGAAGGTCATGGAGGCCACCACGATGGGGTACCAGAGCCCGTAGTAGATGTCTCCGGTGGCTGCCACCATGGCGAAGGCGGTGGTGGGCAGGAAGCCGCCGAACCAGCCGTTGCCCACGTGGTACGGCAGCGACATGGCGGTGTAGCGGATGCGGGTGGGAAACATCTCCACCAGCATGGCGGCGATGGGCCCGTACACCATGGTGACGTACAGCACCAGGATCACGAGGACGAGCACGATCATGGGTTTGTTGGCCTGGGAGATGTCGAGCTTGCCCGGGTAGCCCGCCGCCTTGGTGGCCTCGCCGGCAGCCTTGTTGAATTCGTCCGCGCGCGCCTTGAATTCCTCCTTGGACAGACCCTTGCCCTCGAAGGCCGTGATCACGGTCTCGCCGATACGGATGGAGGCGACGGTGCCGGGCGCAGCCGCCTCGTTGGCGTAATTCACCGAGGCCTTGGCGAGAAAGCTCTTGGCGATATCGCACGAGGAAGTGAACTTCGCGGTGCCCACCGGATTGAACTGGAAGGAGCAGGCGGCCGGATCGGCCACCACCACCACCGGAGCGCTTTTCTGGGCGGCCTCCAGAGCTGGGTTGGCAAAATGCGTGAGTGCCTTGAACAACGGGAAATAGGTGAGCGCGGCCAGCAGGCAGCCCGTCATGATGATGGGCTTGCGGCCGATTTTGTCGGACAGCCAGCCGAAGACGATGAAGAAGGGCGTGCCGATGAGCAGCGAGATGGCGATCAGCACGTTGGCGGTGGCGCCATCCATCTTGAGCGTCTGGGTGAGGAAGAACAGCGCGTAGAACTGGCCCGTGTACCAGACCACCGCCTGGCCGGCGGTCAGGCCCACCAGCGCGAGGATCACGATTTTGAGGTTGCGCCACTGGCCGAAGGCCTCGGCGATGGGGGCCTTGGACTGTTTGCCCTCCTCCTTCATGCGCTTGAAGGCGGGCGATTCGTGCAGCTGCATGCGAATCCACACCGAGATGCCCAGCAGGATCACCGAGACCAGGAACGGGATGCGCCAGCCCCAGGCGGCGAACGCTTCCTCGCCAAGAGAGGTGCGCACGCCCAGGATCACCAGCAGCGACAGGAAAAGGCCGATGGTGGCGGTGGTCTGGATCCAGCTGGTGTCGAGGCCGCGTTTGCCTTCGCTGGCGTGCTCGGCCACGTAAGTGGCGGCACCGCCGTACTCGCCCCCCAGCGCCAGGCCCTGCAGCAGCCGCAGCACGATGAGGATGACCGGTGCCGCGATGCCGATGGTTTCGTAACTGGGCAGCAGGCCCACCAGGAAGGTGGACAGGCCCATGAGGACGATGGTGATCAGGAAGGTGTGCTTGCGGCCCACCAGGTCGCCCAGGCGCCCGAAGACCAGAGCGCCGAAAGGACGCACGGCGAAGCCTGCCGCGAAGGCGAGCAGCGCGAAGATGAAGGCTGCGGTCGGGTTGACCGCCGAGAAGAACTGCTTGGAGATGATGGCCGCGAGCGAGCCGTACAGGTAGAAGTCGTACCATTCGAACACGGTGCCTAGTGAGGAGGCGAAGATGACTCGCTTCTCCTCGGGCTTGAAATCGTGTTTTCCGTGTGCCGGCGCGGTTGCGGCGTCGTTTGCCATTTGGTCCCCCCAAGGTATGCGCCGCCGGTGGCCGATTTGTTTTGTCCGGTCGGTTGCCCGGGCATTAAATGCGCCCAGGGCCGCAGCTGTCAAGAAAGCCTCGGCCTCGTCATGGCGCCGCGGGGTACGGGCACGGACCCCGCGGCGCCCGCGCCGCGCGAAAACGAAAAAGCCCCGCGGAGCGGGGCTTTTTCTCGAGCGTTGGCGAGACGCTACGCCGTCATCACATATCCATGCCGCCCATTCCGCCCATGCCTCCACCACCGGGCATCGGCGCCTCGTCCTTGGGGAGTTCGGCCACCATGGCGTCAGTGGTCAGGATGAGGCCAGCCACGGAGGCGGCGTTCTGCAGCGCGCAACGGGTGACCTTGGTGGGGTCGAGCACGCCCATCTCCACCAGGTCGCCGTAGGCGTCGGTGGCGGCGTTGTAGCCGAAGTTGCCCTTGCCCTCCACCACCTTGTTCACCACCACGGACGGCTCGGCGCCGGCGTTGGCGGCGATGGCCCGCAACGGCTCTTCCAGGGCGCGCATCACGATCTTGATACCCGCGTCCTGCTCGTGATGATCACCCTTCACGGACACCGTCGACTTGGCGCGGATCAGGGCCACGCCGCCGCCGGCGACGATGCCCTCTTCCACCGCGGCGCGGGTGGCATGCAATGCGTCTTCCACGCGCGCCTTCTTTTCCTTCATTTCCACTTCGGTGGCGGCACCCACCTTGATCACCGCCACGCCGCCGGCCAGCTTGGCCACGCGTTCCTGCAGCTTCTCGCGGTCGTAGTCGGAGGTGGCCTCGTCGATCTGGGTGCGGATGGTCTTGACGCGGGCCTCGATGGTCTTGGCGTCGCCGGCACCGTCGATGATGGTGGTTTCCTCCTTGCCGATCTCGATGCGCTTGGCCTGGCCGAGATCCTTCAGGGTGGCCTTCTCCAGGCTGAGACCCACTTCCTCGGCGATCACGGTGCCGCCGGTGAGGATGGCGATGTCCTCGAGCATGGCCTTGCGGCGGTCGCCGAAGCCCGGCGCCTTCACCGCGCAGGTCTTGAGGATGCCGCGGATGTTGTTCACCACCAGCGTGGCCAGGGCCTCACCGTCCACTTCCTCGGCCACGATCAGCAGCGGCCGGCCAGCCTTGGCCACCTGCTCGAGCACCGGCAGCAGGTCGCGGATGTTGGAAATCTTCTTGTCGTGCAGCAGCACGAAGGGGTTGTCGAGCACGGCGATCTGACGATCGGCGTTGTTGATGAAGTAGGGCGAGAGATAGCCGCGGTCGAACTGCATGCCCTCCACCACCTCCAGCTCGTTGTTCAGGCCCGAGCCGTCTTCCACGGTGATGACGCCTTCCTTGCCCACCTTCTCCATGGCGTCGGCGATGATCGTGCCGATGTCCGCGTCGGAGTTGGCGGAGATGGAACCCACCTGGGCGATCTCCTTGGAGGTGGTGCAGGGCTTGGACAGCTTCTTGAGCTCGTCCACCACGGCCGCCACGGCCTTGTCGATGCCGCGCTTGAGGTCCATGGGGTTCATGCCGGCGGCCACGTACTTCATGCCCTCGCGCACGATGGACTGGGCCAGGACCGTGGCGGTGGTGGTGCCGTCACCCGCCACGTCGGAGGTCTTGGAGGCCACCTCCTTCACCATCTGGGCGCCCATGTTCTCGAACTTGTCCTTCAGCTCGATTTCCTTGGCCACGGACACGCCGTCCTTGGTGATGGTGGGGGCGCCGAAGGAGCGCTCCAGCACCACGTTGCGGCCCTTGGGGCCGAGGGTCACCTTCACCGCGTCGGCGAGGATGTTGACGCCGGCGACGATGCGATGCCGGGCCTGGTCGTGGAACTTGACTTCCTTTGCTGCCATTTGAGAACTCTCCTGTGGATTGCGGGGCGGGGACGGGAGAGGCTCAGGCCTCGATCACGCCCATGATGTCTTCCTCGCGCATGACGAGGAGCTCTTCGCCTTCGACCTTCACGGTCTGGCCGGAGTACTTGCCGAACAGCACGCGGTCGCCCTTCTTCACTTCCAGGGCGCGCACCTTGCCGTCTTCGAGGATCTTGCCGGTGCCCACGGCGATGATTTCGCCCTGATCGGGCTTTTCGGCGGCGGTATCGGGAATCACGATGCCGGAGGCCGTCTTGCGCTCTTCTTCGAGGCGCTTGACGATGACACGGTCGTGCAGGGGACGAATCTTCAAGGCAATTCTCCTTGCAATTGAAGGGGTTGGAGGATATTCGCGGAGTGCTCGCGAGTGCTGGCTGCCGATGGTGGCCCCGTTGGTAGCACTCGGCTAGCAAGGCTGCTAATAATAGGTCGGTTACGCCGAGGGAAGCAACTCTCCCGGACAACAGCGGCTTGCCAGGGCCGGGACGGGCCACGGCGGCGCCGGACGGGCCCCCGCCTGGCGCCGGCTTGCGGGACGGAGAACGCTGGCGCTACTGGGTCAGCTGCGCAGTCGCGCCCTGCCCGAAGCGATAGACGGTGCGCCGCGGCCGGTCCACGCGCGCTGGCACCGGCTCTACGGGGCAGGGCGGCTCGCGGGTGCCATCGGCGCGCAGGGTCACGTCACCGGCCACCTCTCCCCAGATGCCGCCGTGCACGGGCCGGAACTGCCACATGAGGTAGCCTCGGCGGGCCGCCACGGCCAGCAGTTCGTCGGCGTCGGGCGTGTCAGCCACCACTACCTGGCTGCCCTCCAGCCCCCAGGGAAACTGCCCGAAGGCTTTCATGCAGTCCATGGCCTCGCGCGTTTCGGCGCCGGGGCGCACGCAGGAGGGGTGCTCGGCGCGCGCCACATCCCAGGCACCCAGTTCCCAGCCCGCCTCCAGTGCGGCGCGGTCGAGATCGAGCAGGTCGCCCCAGCGCTCGTTCACCTGCAAGGCAGAACTGGGCACGGGCGTGTAGCGGATCGTCTCGGCCTGCGCCACTTCCATGAGCCGCTCGCGCACGAAACCGTGCCAATGCAGCGTCATGATGACCGGCGTGTCTGGACAGGGCACTGCCGCGAGGGTGATGGCCACCAGCGGCAACCCCGTGACCGACAATTGCGACTCGATGCGTTGAAGCAATTCCATGCCTCCCCTCCCTTGAAAGAAGAAGACACCAGGCCATGCCACACGAGCCGGCCCCCCCTGCGGCCTGCGGACCGGGCGGCGGCCGGCTCCGGCCCGGTTGCGCCCGGAAGCGGCGTGCCGCACGGCTCTGTGGCCGGTATCCGGCAAGATCGGCGCGCCTGCCGGAGACCTTGAGGCCGCCCGGCGCCGCCACGGATAATCCTGGCGTGGTGCGCATCGGGCGTGCCCGCGCCCGTGCGGCCCCTTCGCAGGCCCCGTGGGCGTGAATCACCAACAGCAGCATAGCGAGCCGCGCCGCGGTTGTGTCGCAGCCGCGGCCTTTGAGTGCTAACAGGCAATGGCCATGCAGATCACCTTTCTTGGCGCTGCGCAGGAGGTCACCGGCTCCTGCTTTCTGGTGCAGACCTCCTCCTGCCGCTTCCTGGTGGACTGCGGCATGTTCCAGGGCG
>JBIIUM010000108.1:0-10490 GCA_044339985.1 Burkholderiales bacterium
TGCTTCCAGCGCGCCGCCAGATGCTGGTCGGGGCGCAGCAGCACCAGCGTGCCCGACCCGGCGCCCAGTCTCGCCGCCACCAACCCCTGCGCGTCCTCCAGCACCCGGGTGCCTTCCGGACCCGGGGCCGCCGGGCCGGCGCCCGCGGGCACCACCACGCTCACCCGCGCGCTGGAATCCAGCACCGCCGCCAGGCGGCGCATCTGGCCGGCCACGGCCTCGTCCAAGGCTGGCGCGAACAGCAGCGCATCGAAGGCTCCGCCGGTGCAGGCCAGCAGCCAGTCCTCGCGACCGTCGCGGCGCACCGGCGCGTCCAGAAGCGGCGCACCCGGGCGCATGGGCCCTTGGAAGGCCTCGCTGTCGGGGGTATGCAGCCCGTCGGGCGCATAGGTGCAGGGCGCCGAGAGCCGGCCGCTGTTCACCAGACGCCGCGCGAAGGGGTGATCCCGGGCCAGGTCCAGCACGGCGTCGCGGAACAGCCGGCTCGCCGCGCTCTTGGGGGTGATGAAGTCGGTGGAGCGCGTGGAGTTGAGGATGTTCTCGTCGGCGGCGGCCACGCGCTCGGCATCGTAGGTCTCGAGCAGCGCGGCGGGCGACTCGCCGCGGACCACGCGCGCGAGCTTCCAGCCCAGGTTGTCGGCATCCTGGATGCCGGAGTTGGCGCCGCGCGCGCCGAAGGGCGAGACCTGGTGGGCCGCGTCGCCGGCGAAGATCACCCGCCCGTGCAGGAAGCGATCGAGGCGCCGGCACTGGAAGGTGTACACGGACACCCACTCCAGGGTGAAGGGCCGATCATCGCCCAGCATGGCGCGGATGCGCGGGATCACCCGCTCGGGCTTGCGCTCCTCCTCGGGGTCGGCGTCCCAGCCCAGCTGGAAATCGATGCGCCACACGTCGTCGGCCTGGCGGTGCAGCAGCACCGACTGGTTGCGGTGGAAGGGGGGGTCGAACCAGAACCAGCGCTCGGTGGGATAGTCGCCCTGCATGTGCACGTCGGCAATGAGGAAGCGGTCGCGGAACACCTGCCCGCGCCATTCCAGGCCGAGGAACTCGCGCATCGGGCTGCGCGCCCCGTCGCAGGCGATCACCCAGGCCGCGCGCACCCGGTAGCCGCCGTCGGGGGTCTGCACCGCCAGGGTGGCGCCCTGCCCGTCCTGCTCCACGGCGCTCACGCGGTTTTTCCAGCGCACCTCGCCGCCCAGGGCCAGCAGCCGGGCAAGCATGGTTTCTTCCAAGTGGTATTGCTGCAAGTTCACGAAGGCGGGGCGGCGGTGGCCGCTCTCGGGCAGCAGGTCGAACTGGTAGGCCAGGCGCTCGCCGTGGAACACCTTGCCCACGCGCCAGCCGATGCCCCGCTGCACCACCGGCTCGCCACAGCCGTAGCGGTCGAGGATCTCCAGGGTGCGCTTGGCGTAGCAGATGGCGCGCGAGCCGCTGCTCACGGTGTCGTTGTCGTCCAGCACCACGGCGCGAATGCCGGCCAGGGCCATTTCGATGGCGCAGGCCAGGCCCACGGGGCCGGCGCCCACGATGGCCACGGGCACCCGAAGCTCCCCTCCCAGCTCGGGCGGGGCGAGGTAGGGGAAGGTGGGCGGCGTGTAGGTGTGGGGCATGGCGCTCTCCGCGGGGTCAGCCTTCCAGGGCCTGCCACATCTCCTTGTCGCGCTGCGCCGTCCAGATGCGCGGATCGCGGTGGCCGGTGGCCTCGTCGTAGGCGCGGCTCACGTCGAAAGGCATGCAGTGGTCGAAGATCACCCAGTGGCCGAACTTCGGCTTGAGCGCATCGTAGGTGGCGCGGTAGACCTCGCGCAGCGGCTTGCCGGCCCGGGCGCCCGCCTGTACCGCGGCGAACATCTCGCTCACGAAGGCGCGCGTGTCGGACAAGCCGCGGGCCACCTGCTCGGGCGTGACCAGCGCATCGCCGCGGCCCGGCACCAGCTTCTCGGGCCGCAGCGCCGCCAGCGCATCGAGGGTGGCCGGCCAGTCGGTGAGGTAGGCGTCGCCCGTGTAGGGCGTGGCCGCGTACTCCACCAGGTCGCCGCTGAACAGCACCTTCTGCTGCGGCAGCCACACCACCGTGTCGCCCTTGGTGTGTCCGCGACCCAGGTGCAGCAGCTGCACCTCCAGGCTGCCCAGGTACAGGGTGAGCCTGTCCTCGAACACGATGTCCGGCCAGGTGAGCCCGGGGATCGACTCCACGGCGCGGAACAGGCGCGGGAAGCGCTCGATCTCCGACTTCATGTCCGCCTCGCCGCGCTCGCGGATCAGCTCCCAGGTGCCGCGGCTGGCCACCACGTGCTGCGCGCCGTAGGCGCTGGCGCCCAGCACCCGCACCGCGTGGTAATGGGACATGACCACCCACTTGATGGGCTTGTCGGTGACCTCGCGGATGCGGCGGATCACGTCGCCCGCCATCACCGGCGTGGCCTGGGTGTCGATCACCATCACCGCGTCGTCGCCGATGACGATGCCGGTGTTGGGATCGCCCTCGGCCGTGTAGGCATAGGCGCAATCGGCCAGCCGGGTGAAGCTGACCTTTTTTTCTTCCAGGTCAGCCTGGGAGGCGAACTTCTTTTCCATGGACATTCTCCGTCGGTCACATTCCCAAATAGGCCTCGCGCACCTGCGCGTTGCCCGCCAGTTCGCGGCCCGGGCCCTGCATGACGATGCGTCCGGTCTCCAGCACGTAGGCGTGGTCGGCGATGGCCAGCGCCGCGTGGGCGTTCTGCTCCACCAGCAGCACGCTGGTGCCCTCCTCGCGCAGCCGCACGATGGTGGCGAACACCTCCGCCACCAGCTTGGGCGCGAGGCCCATGCTGGGCTCGTCCAGCAGCAGCAGCCGCGGCTGCGTCATGAGCGCCCGCCCGATGGCCACCATCTGCTGCTGGCCGCCAGAGAGCATGCCCGCGGGCAGCCGGCGCTTCTCGCGCAGCACGGGAAACAGCGCCCACACCCGCTCGAGGATGCGCTGCGAGGAGGCGGCATCGCGCAGGATGCCGCCGAGCCGCAGGTTGTCCTCCACCGACAGCGGCCCGAACACCTGCCGGCCCTCGGGCACCTGGGCGAGCCCGGCGCGCACGCGCTCGCGGGGGCGCGCCCTGGTGATGTCGGCGCCGTCCAGCCGGATGGTGCCCGCAGCCGCCGGTTGCACGCCCGAGAGGGTGCGCAGCAGCGTGGTCTTGCCCGCGCCGTTGGCGCCGATGAGCGCCACCAGCGCACCCGCGGGCACTTCGAGGGAGACCTCCTCCAGGGCGCGCACCCGCCCATAGGCCGCGGCCAGGCCGCTTACCTGGAGGAGCGATGGGCGGGTCTCGGTGGCCATATCAGTGGGCCTGGGCCTCGCCCAGGTAGGCGGCGATCACCTCGGGGTTGGCGCGCACCTCGGCGGCGGCGCCCTCGGCCAGCTTGCGGCCGTAGTCGAGCACCAGGATGTGCTCCGACACCCCCATCACCAGTTTCATGTCGTGCTCCACCAGCACCACGGTGATGCCCCTGGCGGCGATGGCCAGGATGAGTTCGCGCATGGCGAGCTTCTCGCTCTGGTTCAGGCCCGCGGCCGGCTCGTCCAGGAACAGCAGCCGCGGCCGGGCCGCCATGGCGCGGGCGATCTCCAGGCGCTTGAGCGCGCCGTAGGGCATGGCCTCGGCCAGGCGGCCGGCGTAGTCGGCGATGCCGGCGAAGCGAAGCCACCCCAGGGCCTCGGCGCGACACTCCCGGTCGGCGCGGCGCAGGCCCGGCAGATGCAGCAGCGCGGGCAGCGTGCCCTGGGACAGGCGCAGGTGCGCCCCCAGCATGACGTTTTCCTCGGCGCTCATGGCGCCCACCACCTGCAGGTTCTGGAAGGTGCGCGCCAGGCCGCGGCGCGCCAGGCGATCGGGCGACAGGCCGGAGACATCCTGCCCATCCAGCAGCACGCGCCCATGGGTGGGCCGGTACACGCCGGTGATCACGTTGAACAGGGTGGTCTTGCCGGCGCCGTTGGGGCCGATCACGGCGTGCACCCGGCCGGCGTCCACGCGCCAGTCCACGCCGGCCAGCGCCTGCACGCCGCCGAAGTGCATGCCCACGCCCTCAAGCGCGAGCACGGGCGCCTCCGGCACGGCGCGCCAGCGTGGGTACCAGCCCGCGCGGCAGCAGCACCATCACCAGGATCAGCAGCGCGCCGAAGGCCACCATCTCCCAGCCCTCGAACTCGGCCAGCGCCTGGGGCAGCACGGTGAGCAGCGCGGCGCCCGCCACCGAGCCGCCGATGGAGGCCAGCCCGCCCACCACCGCCATGGTGACCAGCTCGATGGAGTGCATGAAGCTGGCCACCTGCGGCGTGACGAAACCCACGTAATGGGCGAACAGCGAGCCGGACAGGCTCGCGAGCACAGCGGCAATCACGAACACGCGGGCCTTGTAGCGGGCGGTGTCCACACCCACCGAGCGCGCCGCGGGTTCGGAGCCGTGCAGGGCGCGCAACGCCCGGCCCATGGGCGAATCCACCAGGTTGCCCGCCAGCCATGCCGCGCACCACAGGCACGCCGCGATGACGAAGTACCACTGCCGCTCGCCGGAGGGGGACAGGCCCGCCACCCGCAGGGCATCCACCGGCATGCCGTCGGGCCCGCCCGTGAAGCCCGCCTCGTTGGTGATGACGATGGACACGATGATGCCCAAGCCCAGCGTGGCCATGGCCAGGTAGTGGCCCTTCAGCCGCAGGATGGGCCGCGCCACCGCGAAGGCGAGCAAGCCCGCGCCCGCCATACCGCCCGCGAGCGCGGCCAGCGGCGGCCAGCCGTAGCGGGACGTGAGCACCGCGGAGGCGTAGGCCCCGATGCCGAAGAAACCCGCGTGCCCCAGGCTCACCTGGCCCGCGTAGCCCATCACCAGGTTCAGCCCGATGACGGCGATGGCGTTGATGCCGATGCGGTTGATCACGTCCAGCAGGTAGGCGTTGGGCACCGCCCAGGGCAGCACCGCCAGGAGCAACGCGAAGCCCGTCAGCCACGGCCAGCGCGCCACGGCTCAGACCCGCTCGGCGGCGCGCGAGCCGAACAGCCCGCGCGGCAGGAAGAACAACACCAGCAGGATGGCCACGAAGGGCACCGCGTCCTTGTAGGCCGAAGACACGTAGCCCGCGGTCATTGCCTCCAGCAGCCCCAGGATCAGCCCGCCCGCCACGGCGCCCAGGCCACTACCCAGGCCGCCCAGCGTGGCGGCCACGAAGCCCTTCAGACCGAGCATGAGCCCCGCGTCGTAGGAGGTCATGGCGATGGGCGCGGCCAGGGCGCCGGCCACGGCCCCCAGGGCGCCCGACAGGCCGAAGGCGGTGAGCCAGGTGCGCCGGATGTCGATGCCCACCAGCTCTGCGCCCAGCCGGTTGGCCGACACCGCCAGCATGGCCTTGCCCGGCAGGGTGCGGTTGAAGAACAGCCACAGCGCGGCGACGATGAGCGCCGACACGCCCAGCACCCACAGGCTCTGGGGCAGCAGGCTCGCGCCGCCGATCACGATGGGCACCTCGCCGCTGAAGGGCCGCAGGGCGTGCTGCCCCTTGCCGAACACGATCTGCGCCAGCCCCTGGATGAGGATGGAGGCGCCGATGGTGATGATGATGAGGGTGACGGTCTCGGCGCCGCGGGCCGGCTCGATGGCGGCCTTCTCCAGCACAAGCCCCGCCACCACCGCCACCAGCACGGCCCCGAGTACCGCGAAGGGCAGCGCCAGCCCGGCGGCAGCCAGGAACACCGACACCATGCCGCCCAGCATGATGAACTCGCCCTGGGCGAAGTTGATCACCCCGCTGGCGTTGAAGATGATGGCGAAGCCCAGCGCCGCCAGGGCGTAGATGGAGCCGCTGGTCACGCCGGAGAACAGGAATTGCAGGAATTCGGCCACGGAGACGCTGGGGGGAGGACTGGCGGGAATTACGATTAGTGAAACAAGTTGAACGGATCGTAATTCAGGCCTAGCATCCGGTCAACGCGTCCCGACACCGCTGCCGTGCCCGCCCGCAACGAATCCTCCCAGGGAATCCAGTCGCTCGAAGTGGCCGGGCGGCTGTTGCACGCGCTGGCCCGCAGCAGCCGCGCCATGATGCTCAAGGATCTGGCCGCCGAGGCAGGCATGGCGCCGGCCAAGGCCCACCGCTACCTGGCAAGCTTCCAGCGCATCGGCCTGATCGAGCAGGACCCGGTCACCGGCCACTACGACCTGGGCGCCGGCGCCCTGGAGCTGGGCCTGGCGGCCCTGGCACGCATCGACCCCGTGCGTCTTGCCACGCCGCTGCTGCCCGCGTTGGCCGCCGAGCTCGACGCCACCGTGGCCCTGGCGGTGTGGGGCAACAAGGGCGCCACCATCGTGCGCTGGGAAGACTCGGCCCGGGACGTGAACGTGCATCTGCGCGCCGGCGCGGTGATGCCGCTGCTGTCCTCGGCCACGGGGCGTGCCTTTGCCGCCTGGATGCCGGAGGTCGCCATCGCCAACGCCCTGGACGCCGAACTGGCCCGGGCCCGGCGCGCCGGACGCGAAGACCTGCCCCACGATCGCGCCGGGGCGCAGCGGTTGCGCGCCGAGGCCCGCCGCCACGGCATCGCCCGGGTGAAGGGCCAGTTGCTGCCGGGCATCCACGCCCTGGCCGCGCCGGTGTTCGACCACCGCGGCACCATGGTGCTGGCCCTCACCGCCCTGGGCCACGGCGGACAGTTCGACGCCGACTGGTCGGGCGCTCCCGCAGCCCGGCTCAAGGCCGCGGCGGGCGCCCTCTCCCGCCGGCTGGGCGCACCCGAAGCCGCTTCAGCGGCGGCCTAGGAGCGTGGGCTTGTCACGGCTCGGGTTCGAACAACAACCAGCGGGTGCCGTCGGCATCCTCCAGCACCAGCCGCCTGTCCTCGCCCACCCGCGCCGAGGTGGCGCGCATGAGCGCGTGCAGGTAGCGCGCCTCGAAGGCCATGGCCTCGGGCTCGCCCGCCATGCGGGTGGACGCCAGGCCGCGGGCCGACCAGCGCAGCGTGCCATCCGGCTCCACGCGTACCTGCCCGGTGTAGCGGTTCACGCCGGCCGAGCCGGCCACACCGCCTTGCCCGGGAAACTCCAGAGTCACGAGCGCCGGGGGCGTTTGTTCCTGGCCATCGCGCACGAGCATCACCAGGCGCCAGGCCGACCCCGGTGGGGGTGCGGCGGATTGCGCCGCGGCATCCATGACCAACACGCACAGCAGCCCCGCCAGCCAGACCATCCAATGCTGCCCCTTCATGTCCCGCCCTCCCGTGATTCGAACAACCGTGAGCGTAGGCCATGGCGCGGGCTGCGTCAGCCGCCAGCCGCGGGTTTGCGCGCCGCAGCACCGCTAGGCTAGAGTCGCGTCCCCCATCAAGCGCCCCCCGGGAGTCTTTCGTGGAACCGCAGCCGCTCTGGTCGCCCTCCCCGCAACGCATGGCCGAGGCCAACCTCGCCCGCTTCGCCGACCACGTGGCCGCGCACCATGGTGTGTGCTTCGAAGACTATCCCAGCCTGTACGACTGGTCGGTGCGCGCGCCGGAGCAGTTCTGGAGCGCGGTGTGGGATTTCTGCGGTGTGATCGCCTCCACGCGCGGCGCCACGGTGCTGGCCGATGGCCAGCGCATGCCGGGCGCACGCTGGTTCCCCGAGGCGCGGCTCAACTTCGCCGAGAACCTGCTGCGCCGCCGCGACGACGGCACGGCGCTGGTGTTTCGCGGCGAGAACCGGGTGCGCCGCAGCCTGAGCTTTCGCGAGCTGCACGAGGCGGTTTCGCGCCTGGCGCAGGCGCTGCAGGCCGAGGGCGTGGGCCCCGGCGACCGGGTGGCCGCCATCGTGGCCAACATGCCCGAGGCCATCGTGGGCCTGCTGGCCGCGTCGAGCGTGGGCGCCATCTGGTCCTCGTGCTCCCCGGATTTCGGCGTGCAGGGCATTCTCGACCGCTTCGGCCAGATCGACCCGAAGGTGCTGCTGTGCGTGGACGGCTACTTCTATGCCGGCAAGACCCACGACAACCTGGGCAAGCTCGAGCAGGTGCTGGAGGCCCTGCCCGGCGTGAAGCGCGCCGTGGTGATCCCCTACGTGGCCGAGACCCACCACCTGGCGGCCATGCCCCGCGCGGTGCGCCTGGATCACTTCATCGCCCCCTTCGCCGCCGGCGAGATCGGCTTCGCCCAGCTGCCCTTCGACCACCCCCTGGCCATCCTCTACTCCTCGGGCACAACCGGCGTGCCCAAGTGCATCGTGCACGGGCAGGGCGGCACGCTGTTGCAGCACCTCAAGGAGCACCAGCTGCAGACCGACCTGAAGAGCGGCGACCGGCTGTTCTACTTCACCACCTGCGGCTGGATGATGTGGAACTGGCTGGTGTCGGGGCTGGCCACCGGCGCCACGCTGCTGCTCTACGACGGCTCGCCCTTCCACCCCGGCGCCGCGACGCTGTGGAACTACTGCGACGAGGAGCGCATGACGGTGTTCGGCACCTCGGCCAAGTACATCGACGCGCTGGCCAAGCTCGGCCTCGAACCGCGCCGCACCCATTCGCTGGCCAGCCTGCGCACCATCACCTCCACCGGCAGCCCGCTGGTGGCGGAGAGCTTCGAGTACGTTTATCGCAACATCAAGTCAGACCTGCTGCTGTCGTCCATTTCGGGCGGAACTGACATCGTCTCGTGCTTCGTGCTGGGCAGCCCGTGGCTGCCCGTGTGGCGCGGCGAGATCCAGTGCCGCGGCCTCGGCATGAAGGTGGAGGTGTTCGACGAAGACGGCCACCCGGTGGTGGGTGAAAAAGGCGAGCTGGTGTGCACGGCGCCCTTCCCCTCCATGCCGGTGATGTTCTGGAACGATCCCGAGGCCGCCAAGTACCGCGCCGCCTACTTCGAGCGCTTCCCCGGGGTGTGGTGCCACGGCGACTGGATGGAGCTCACGGCGCGCGGCAGCTGCATCATCTACGGCCGCTCCGACGCCACCCTCAACCCCGGCGGCGTGCGCATCGGCACCGCCGAGATCTACCGCCAGGTGGAGCGGCTGGAGGAAGTGGTGGAGAGCCTGGTGATCGGGCAGGACTGGGACAGGGACGTGCGCGTGGTGCTGTTCGTGCGCCTGCGCGAGGGCCTCGTGCTGGACGACGCGCTGGTCAAGCGCATCAAGGACACCGTCCGCGCCAACACCACGCCGCGGCACGTGCCGGCAAAGGTGCTGCAGGTGGCGGACATCCCGCGCACCAAGAGCGGCAAGATCGTGGAACTGGCGGTGCGCGAAGTGGTGCACGGCCGGCCGGTGAAGAATCGCGAGGCGCTGGCCAATCCCGAGGCGCTGGAGCTGTTTCGCAACCGGCCCGAGCTGGCCACCCGCTAAGCCCCGCCGCCGGGGTGCGGGGAGCGGCCCGTCAGGGTTCATCACAGGAAGGAGCCATTGCCATGCAAGAGATCACCATCGCCGTGGGCGGCATGACTTGCGGGGGCTGCGTGGCCAGCGTGCGCCGCGTGTTGAGCGCCGTGCCCGGCGTGACCGAGGCGCGGGCTTCGCTCGATCCCGCCCAGGCCTGGGTGCGCTTCGATCCCGCCGCCACCAGCCCGCAGGCCCTGCGGGCAGCCGTTGCGGCGGCCGGCTACACGGCCGACTGAAGGGCGCGGCCGGCGCCCGGCAAGGGCCTCAGAACAGGCGCCGCCACCAGCTGGCTTCGCGGCTGGTGTCCGCCAGCAGCGTCGAGTCGGGGAAGTTGGCCTGCATGAGCCGCTCGGCATCTTTCTGCAGGTCGGTGAGCCCCATGGCCTGGTAGGAGCGGACCAGCACCGCGAAGGCACGCTCCAGGGCTGGCGCGGCTTCGAAATTGGTGATGGCCGCTTGCGCGCGGTTCACCGCCGCCACGTAGGCTCGCCGCCGCAGGTAGTACTCCGCCACCCGTACTTCGTAGGCAGCCAGGGCGTTCACCAGATAGCGCATGCGCTGCAGCGCATCGGGCGCGTACTTGCTGTCGGGAAAGCGCGTCACCATTTCGCGCAACGCATCGAAGCTCTCCTGCATGGCCCGCGGGTCGCGCTCGGTCATGTCCTGGCTGGAGAGCTTGGCGATCAGCCCCAGGTCTTCGTTGAAGCTCACCAGCCCCTTCAGGTAATAGGCGTAATCCACGTTCGGGGCGTTGGGGTAGAGCTTGATGTAGCGGTCGCAAGCGGCGATGGCCGAGGCCGACTCGCGTTGCCGGAAATAGGCATAGGCCACTTCCAGGGCGGCCTGCTGGGCGTAGCGTCCGTAGGGGAAACGCGACTCGAGCTTTTCGTAGTACTCCACGGCCTTCTTGTAATTGCCGCCGTTGAGTTCATCCTTGGCCTCGGCGTAGAGCTTCTCCACCGTCCAGCCGCGCGAGGGGTCTGCCGAGGGTCCGCTGGCGCATGCGCCCAGCAGCAGGACCCACAGCACCGCCAAGGTTGCCGCTACACTGCGATTCATGTCATCCGCCCTTGAAAGGGAGCAGGAGTATAGCCCACCACTCCCGCCACGAGCCGTGC
>JBIIUM010000109.1:0-10461 GCA_044339985.1 Burkholderiales bacterium
GTGGCGGCGGGTCACTTTCCATCTCCACATCGGCGATCCGGATCGGAGGTGTGTCTGGCGCGGGGCCGCGGGAACTGCTGTTGGGCACGGATTTCATTGGACGGGGCGGCTTCGCCCAGGTGTCCCTTGACGGGGTGGACGGTTTGGTGGTGGCGCCGAACGTCTCTCTCGCGCCGGTCTTGGGCAATGTGGAGTTTCTGCCCGGCGCGCGTGTGAGTCCCACCGGCACGACGCTGGCCGAACTGGTTCGCGCGGTGGAATTGCCCGCACATCAGCGCATGGGCTTCGCGCTCACGATGGCGTCTTCGGGGACGAGCTTCGGCAACGTGCGTGTGGACACCGGCGCGGTGGTGGACGTGGGCGCGGGCGGAACGCTCAGCCTGACCTCTGGCCGCCGGATCACTGTGGACGGGACCCTGTCCGCGCCCGGCGGCAGCATCAGCCTGTCCAATCCCCCACCCGGCAGCCAGAGTGTCTTCGAGGGTGATGTGTCCATCTGGCTGGGCGAATCAAGCCGGCTGCTTGCCCGGGGCCTCTTCATGCAGGTGCCGGACGCGCGCGGGCTGGTGCTTGGCGATGTGCTGCCGGGCGGCAGCGTGACTGTTTCGGCGGGCCGGGGATACCTGGTGGCGGAACAGGGGTCGCTGGTGGATGTCTCCGGAGCGCTGGCGGGCGTGGATGTGCGCAGCCTCATCGGCACCACGGTCGGGTTCTTGCGCCGCGAGATCGCCTCGGACGCCGGCGCCATTTCGCTGTCGGCCCGCGAGGGAATCCTGTACGACGGCGCCTTCGCGGCCCGTGGCGGTGCGCCCTCCGCCGAGGGCGGACGCCTGTCGGTGTCCATGGATGCGTCGCCCCAGGCCTTCTTCCCCCAGGGGCCGCGGCGGGTGGTGGTTTCGGCCACTGGGTTGTTTGTCCCCGCTGGGCTGGATCCCGGTGAGGCCGTGGAAACCAATCCGTTTGCGCCCGACGCGCCCATCAATGGTCGCGCCTTCCTGGCGGTGGACCGGGTGGCCGCGGGCGGTTTCGATAGCGTATCGCTGCGGGCCTCCGGTGCGATCGAATTCCGCGGCGACGTGGCGATGGCTGTGCGCCGTAATCTTTCGCTGGATGCGCCGAGCCTCGTGGGCTCCGGCGGCACGGTGTCCCTGAGCGCGGCCGCGGTTTCGTTGGGTAACGCCGATGTCATCCGCCAGACGGCACCCGCGCCCGCCCCCGGGGTCGGTACGCTGGAGGTGTCGGGGCGGCTGGTGGACGTGGTCGGGCAATCGTCCGTGTCCGGGTTCGGCAGTGTGCGCCTGCGCAGCGTTGGCGACCTTCGCCTGCGTGGCGTCGTGTTCGATACCGACCCGCAGCCGAACACTCAGAAATACGTTCTGGCCGGTGCGCTCGAGACCGCGGGCGACCTGTTCATCGAGGCGGCGCAGGTCTACCCCACGACCCTCAGCCGCTTCCGCCTCTCGGCCATCGGCGCCGACGCCACCGTTTCCGTGTCTCGCGGCGCGCAAGGTGGCGTGGCGGGCCCGCTGCTGTCGGCGGGCGGCAGTCTCACGGTGAGCGCCGCCAAGATCGTCCAGGGCGGTGTACTGGCAGTGCCCTTCGGGGAGATCGTACTCAACGCCGGGAATCGCATCGAAGTGCTGCCTGGCAGCATCACGAGCGTTTCGGGTGCCTCGCGCGAGATTCCCTTCGGTACCACCGAGTTGTCGGGACGCGATTTCGTGTATCCCCTGGGCAGCGGGTACGGCAACCTCGTGCTCAACGCACCGCCCGAAAAACGCATCGTTCTGGCGGCAAAGAGCGTGGACCTGGCCGGAACGCTCGATCTGTCCGGCGGCGGCGATCTGTTCGCCTACGAATTCGTTCGTGGCCCGGGTGGTTCCCGTGATGTGCTGGCGCCCGATGCGGCGGCGCCGGCATATGCCATCCTGCCCGCCGTGGGCTCGGCCTTTGGTCCCTTCGACCACCACTATGCGCAGGGCTTTGCTGGCCTGGAACCCGGCCGGCAGGTGGCCTTGTCAGGCGTGGATGGTCTGCAGGACGGCGTGTACACGCTGCTGCCGGCGCGCTACGCGTTGCTGCCCGGCGCCTACCTCGTGAAGCCACGCGCCGGCACGACGGATTTTCTACCGGTGGACGCGACGCGCCTCGCGGACGGCTCGCAGCTGGTCGAGGGGTTCCGGGCAAGCATTGCTGCCGACGGTTCTACCCTGCGCGCGGCGCGCAGCGAGGCCTTCGAAGTGGCGTCGAGCGCAGTGGTGCGCAACCGCGCCGAGTACTCGACCACACTTGCCAGCCGGTTCTTCTCGGGCACCGCGGGCGCGCAGCTGCCGGGGGATGCTGGCAGGCTTTCCATTTCGGTGACCGAAACCCTGCGCCTCGCCGGTGGGTTTCTTTCCGATTTCGTGCCAGGCCGACGCGGCGCCGAGGTGGATCTGGTGGCGCCGCGCCTTGCCGTGGTGGCGGGCGGCACGACGGCACCGGCAGGGTTTGTTGGGGTTGACGCAGTCCAACTCAACCGGCTCGGTGCGGCCAGCCTGCTGCTGGGCGGAACACGCTCAAGTACCAGCGCGGGCACGGCGCTGCTCGCCGGTGGCGGGTCGCCCGGCTCGGTGGTCCGGGTGGACCTGGGCGCGGGCACGCCCCTGGAGGCGCCCGAGCTGATGCTCGCGGCTACCGGCGAGGTGGTGGTGGGCGCCCAGTCGCAGCTTGGCACCCGGGTCGGGCCGGGCACGAGCGACTCGCCGCTGCTGTTGCAGGGCGATGGCGCCCTGGTGCGCGTGGCGGTGGGGCCGGGGCGTGCCGTGGTGCGCGACGCGGTGCAGCGCCTGGCGGGCACCATCACGGTGGAAGCGGGTGCCAGCGTGACTGGCCCGGGGTCACTGCTGCTCGACGCCACCCTCGACACGAGGGTTGGGGGCGGGGTAACGCTGGCCGCGCCTGAGGTGGCGCTGTCGGCGGGGCAGGTGAGCATCGGCGAAGTTTCCCCCGGCACCACCGGCCTCGTGCTGAGCGAGCAATTGCTCGCCAGCATTGCCGACGCCCGGTCCCTGTCACTGCGTAGCTACGGCGATCTCGGCCTGTTCGGCGCCGTCAGCCTCGGGGGCGTGACGGACGCCGGCGTGCCCCGCCTCGACAGCCTCGTGATCGAGGCGGCGCGGATCGTGGGCTACGGAGCACAAGCGAAACAGGCGATCGCCGGCAACCTGGTGCTGCGCGGGCTCGGCTCCACCCAGGCGGACGCGCCGCGCGGCACCGCGACGCTGTCGCTCCTGGCGGGCACCGCGGCCACGCCTGGCCGGGTGGCGTTCGAGGCCGGAGATCTCGCCCTGCATGGTTTTGAATCCGTGCAGGTGGGTGGCGCGCGGGAGATCGTGTTCTCGGGCGCGGGGCTCATCCGCACCGGGGCCGACGTGACCCTGGATGCGGGAAGGATCACCGCAGCCGCGCGCGCCGACCACGGCATCGTCACCACCGGGCGCGTGCAGACGCTAGCCACCGCGGCTGAGCCGTCCCAGACCGTGGCGCCGTCGGCGGCGCTGCTGCGCCTGACGGGTTCGGAAGTCCTCCACCAGGGACGGATCGTGGTACCGTCGGGCGAGGTGGTGCTCGAGGCCACCGCCTCCGGTGGCAACGGTGTACGCCTGGCCGCGGGTTCGCACGTCGACGCGAGCGGGCGCGTGACCCGCTTTGCCGATGGCGTGGAGCGCGGCACGGCAGGAGGTACCGCGCGGGTGCGCTCCGCGGGTGACATCCAGATCGCCGCGGGTGCTTCCATCGACGTGTCGGCCGGCCGGGCGGGCACCGATGCAGGGTTGCTGGACCTGCGGGCCGCGGGGGCGGTTGCCACCGGGGGCACGTTGCTGGCGCGCAGTTTCGCTACCGGTGACCAGGGCGGGCGGTTGCGGGTGGACGCGGGCAACGTGCCGGACTTCGCCGCCCTGGCCGCCGCCGGGGCGGGCGGGTTCACGGGCGCCCAGTCCTTCCGCGTGCGCACCGGCGACCTGGAGGTGGGCACGGGCGTCAACCTCAAGGCCTCGGAAGTCAGCATCGCGGTGGATAACGGGTCGCTGTCGTTGCTCGGGGACATCGATGCGTCCGGCGTGAACGGCGGCCGGGTCGAGCTGTGGTCCCGGCTCGACCTTTCGGTGGGCGGGCAATCGGCGATCAGCGCCGCCGCCACGGCTGCCGACGGACGCGGCGGCCGGGTTGTGGCGGGCACCGCCGCCGGTAGCCTGAGCTTTGCGCCGGGGGCCCTGATCGACGTGAGCGGCGCGGCGGACCAGGGCGGGCGCGAGGTGGTGTTGCGCGCGCCGCGGGCAGGGGCCGACGTGGCCATCACGCAGTTCGGTGCCACGGTGCAGGGGGCGGCATCGATGGTGGCGGAGGCCGTGCGCACCTACACCTTCAGCAGCATCGACACCAGCCAGTTCACCACCATCGACGCGGACAACACGTCCTTCATGGCCGGCGCCTCCGCCATTACCGCCCGGCTGCCCGGCCTGACCGCGGTCCGCCCGGGCGTGGAGATCGGCTCCGCGGGGAACCTGACCCTGTCCGCCGACTGGAATCTCGCCACGCGCAGGCCTGGTGGCGGGCCGGGTGTGCTGACGTTGCGGGCCGGTGGCGACTTGGTGCTCAACGGTTCTCTCAACGACGGCTTTGCTCAGGTACAGCCCGCGACGGGTGCCATTCCTGTCAACACCGCCATTCCCCTCGCTGGACCATCCTGGTCCTACCGGCTCGTGGCCGGTGCCGATGCGGGGGCCGCCAACCCCCTTGCCACCCAGGAGGCGGCCGTGCTGTCCAACGGCGACGTGGTGGTGGGGGCGGGCCGCGTGATCCGCACCGGCACCGGGTCCATCGACGTGGCCGCGGGGCGCGACCTGCGGCTGGAGAGCGCGCGCTCGGCGCTCTACACCGCCGGCCAGCCGGGTCCGGCCGTGCCCGGGTTCGTCGCGCCTTCCATCAGCGGCGTTCCCGCGCCCGCCTACAACCAAGGCGGCGGCGACGTGCGCCTGTGGGCGGGACGCGATGCCATCGGCACCGCCAGCGACCAGCTCGTCACGGAGTGGCTGTACCGGGAGGTCCGCAGGACCCCCGGCGCCACGCCCGCCTTCGAGAATCGCCAGGCGAGCTGGTGGGTGCGGTTCGACACCTTCCAGCAGGGTGTGGGCGCCCTGGGCGGCGGCAATGTGGTGATCGATGCGCGGCGCGATGTGGTCAACCTGGGGGCGGCGGTACCCACCAACGGCCGCATCGGCGGCAATCTCGACGAGGTGCAGGGACCCTCGGCGGTGCGCGAGCAGGGAGGCGGCGATCTGGTGGTGCGCGCCGGGCGACATGTGCGCGGCGGCGTGTACCACGTGCAGTCGGGCTCCGGGCTCGTGGAGGCGGGCGGCGATATCGGCGCCGGTCGTCAGCTTCTCGGCACCGATCTCAACACCCTCGTGGCCATGGGTGACGCCCAGGTGACGTTGCGTGCCGGCGGCGACGTCACGCTCGAATCGGCCTTCAATCCCACGGCCACCCGGCAGGCGCGCGGCAACGTGGGAACACTGGGGACGCTGACTTCCCATTTCTTCACCTATGCCCCCGAATCGGCGGTGCGCGTCGAGTCCATCGCTGGAAATGCACGTCTGGCCAACAACAGCGATCTGCTGCGTGAACTGCCCAACTCGCCTCTGGCGACCCGCGCGGAGGAGGGTGCCACCAACGTGATCTACCCCGGCTCAGCCTTCGTGCTGTCGCACCGTGGCGACGTGGTGGTGGAGCGTCGCTTCACGCTGTTCCCGTCCGCCTCGGGGCAGCTCGAGTTGCTGGCCGCCGGCTCGGTGGATGTCCGCGGCTCCATCAGCATGTCCGACGTGGCGCCCAGCGCCCTGGCCGCGCCCTGGGCACCAGACTTGCGCTTCACGGAGCGCATCCAGCCCCTGCTGGTGAACGCATCGGAGCAGGGGCCTCTTTTCCACGCCGAGACCATCCTGCATGGTGCGGACGCCGCGGCGGTGCTCGTCGCGGCCCGCGACGGAGACATTCGCGGCCCCGCCGACGAGACCGGCGTATCGCCCTTTGCGGTCCTGCCGAAGGCGGCGCGGTTCACGGCGGGCCGCGACATTCGCGATACCTGGGTCACCGGCCAGAATGTCCGCGCCACGGACGTGACGCTGTTCAGGGCGGGTCGCGACATCGCCTTCACGACCTTGCGCACTGCGCTTGGCGAGCAGCGCAGCAATGGTGGCGGAGTCGTGCTTGGCGGGCCGGGTGACCTGGTGCTGGAGGCTGGTCGCAACGTGGATCTTGGCAACTCGGTTGGCCTGGTCACGCGCGGTAACCTCAACAACCCCTTCCTGCCCGAATCCGGAGCCGCCATCCGTGTGGCCACCGGCGCCGGGCGCGCCGGGGATGGCGCATTCATCGCCAACTACATCGAGGGTCCGGGGGCAGATGCCGCCCGGTACCGTGCCGAACTGCGGATCTACATGGGCGCGCGCAACCCAGGTGTGGTGCTCGACGAGGCAGGCGCCGTGGCCGCCTTCAAGGCGCTGGATTCCTCTCAGCGCGTGGAATTCGTCAACCGGGTGCTGTTCGACCAGATCAAGCGGGCAGGTCGGGATTTTTCGGCTGGCCTGGACGAGTCCTATGCCCGGGGTTACGGCGCCTTGCTGGCCCTCTACCCGGTGGTTGACGAGAACGGTGTCGCGCTGCCGGCACAGCGCATCATCGATCTTGTGGGGCCGGCGCTCGCCTCGCTGCGCTCGTCAAAATCCACACTGAGCCCTCCCCCGGCCGTGGTGGACGTGGCGGGGGCGGTGCAAACGCTGTTCTCCGGGGGCCGTACCACCCTGGAGGCGTTACGTGACCTGTGGTTTGCGCGCTACGCGGGCGACGTCAATCTGTTCTTCAGCCAGGTCAAGACCGAACAGGGTGGTGACATCGAGTTGCGGGTTCCGGGTGGTCTCGTGAACGCGGGACTCGCCAACCCCGGCGCGATTGGCAAGTCGGCGTCCGATCTTGGCATCGTGACGGTCCGTGGCGGCACCGTTCGCGGCGCGGTATTGACGGACTTCCAGGTGAACCAGTCGCGCGTCTTTACGCTGCAGGGAGGCGATATCCTGCTCTGGGCGTCGCTCGGCAACATCGATGCTGGCCGGGGTGCCAAGACGGCGACGGCGACGCCGCCACCCCAGGTGGTGTTCAGGGGGGACCGGTTCGTGCTCGACACATCCCGATCGGTGGAGGGCTCCGGCATCGGCGTATTGCTGTCGCGCGACGGGATCAAGCCGGGCGACGTGGATCTCCTGGCCCCGGCCGGCATCGTGGATGCGGGCGAAGCCGGGATCCGGTCCGCCGGTATCCTGAACGTGGCGGCACTGGCCTTCAACAATGCCGCCAACGCGCAGGCCGCTGGAGGGACCCTGGGAATCGCCACCACCACGACCTCGAGCCTGAGCGGGCTGTCTGGCACGAGCGCTGGCGTGACAGACGCGGCGCGCTCCGTGCAGCAGGCCACCGCGGCAATCTCCGACCGCTCGGCGCCCGTGGAACGCGCGCGGCAGCCCTCATTCCTCAGTTTGGAAGTGCTCGGTCTCGGCGATGACAACGAGCGGCGCAGGTAGGCGACAGACGCATGCCGGGGCGGTGCGGGTCTGATCCGAAAGAATCGTTCTCATGTCATGACGATTTAACGATTCTGAAACGCACGCTCCCGACAATGCTCATCGAATCGAACGCTTCCACCACAACACCATGACGTTGATCCTGCGCGCAGCGACCGCCCTCGCGTTGTTGCTTCCACTGACGACCCACGCGTGGTGGAACCCCGACTGGGCCGCCCGCAAGAAGATCACCCTCGACACCGCGGCCGCCGGTATCCAGCAGGCCGTCAGCAACGTGCCGGTGCTGGTACGCCTTCACACCGGCAATTTCCCCTTCGCCGATGCCGACATGGACGGCAAGGACCTGCGGTTCGTGGCCGGGGACGACAAGACGCCGTTGCGGTTTCACGTGGAGCAGTTCGACGGCGCGAACGAGCTTGCGTTGATCTGGGTGCAGGTGCCCAAGCTCGAGGCCGCCTCCAAGGACAATGTCATCTGGCTGTACTACGGTAACGAGAAGGCGCCGCCCGCCTCGGATCCGAAGGGCAGCTACGATGTCGCCCAGACGCTCGTGCTCCACTTCAATGAGGCGAATGCCGGGTTCGCGGACGTCACTCAATACGGCCACACACCCGCGGCCAGCGGTGTGTCGACCGGGAGCGCCGGCGTGGCGGACGGCGCCGGCGTCTTCAATGACGGTGCCCGCCTGTCGTGGTCTGGTGCTCCCGCCCTCAAGATCGGCGCTTCCGGCTTCACCTGGAGCGCATGGATCAAGCCCGCGGAGGCGGCCCAGGCGGCGGCCCTGTTCTCGCAGTCCGAGGGAAACGCTTCGGTGCAGGTGCTCTACGAGCAGGGCAAGGTAGTGGCCCGCGCCTTCGGGGTCGAAACCGCCCAGGCGGATGTGGCGCCCGGCGTCTGGAAGCATGTGGCCGTCACGCTGTCCGACCGGCTCGTTCTCTACGTGGACGGCAAGGAGGTCGCCAGCGCGGCCGTGAAGGCGGCGGAGCTGGGCGGAGGGGTGACGGTGGGGGCCGGGTTCAAGGGCGAGATGGACGAACTGCAGATCTCCAGCACCAGCCGGTCCGGGTCATGGCTGCTTGCCCAGGTGGCTTCCCAGTCCGACACCGGTGCGCTGGTTCGCGTGGGCGAGGCCGAGAGCGATGGTGCGGAGGGTGCGTCCTATTTCGCCATCCTTCTCGGCGCCGTGACGCTGGACGGCTGGGTGGTGATCGGCATCCTCATGGTCATGATGGTGGTGAGCTTCTGGGTGATGTTGTCCAAGGGCGTGTTGCTCGCCCGCACCGATGGCGCCAACAAGAAGTTCCAGGAGGAATTCGAGCGCATGAGCGGACTGGAGGTGACACGCAACGACCCTGCCCACAGAGTGAAGGGCGGCTTGAGCGCGTCATCCCTCTACCGCTTGTTTTGCATCGGCGCCGCGCAACTCCGGCAGCGCGTGGACCAGGGCCAAGCCACCCTCAACCCGCAGGCCATCGACGCCATCCGCGCCAGCCTCGACGCCGGCATCGTGCGCGAGAACGCGCGCCTGAACAGCCAGATGGTGCTGCTCACCATCGCCATTTCCGGCGGTCCCTTCCTGGGTCTGCTCGGTACGGTGGTGGGCGTGATGATCACCTTCGCAGCCATCGCCGCCGTGGGCGATGTGAACGTGAACTCCATCGCGCCCGGCATCGCCGCGGCGCTGGTGGCCACCGTGGCGGGCCTCGGCGTCGCAATCCCCGCGCTGTTTGGATACAACTACCTCGCCAGCCGGGTGAAGAACATCTCGGCCGACCAGCAGGTGTTCGCCGACGAACTGATCGCCAAGATCGCTGAGTCCTACGCCTGAGGACCTGACATCGTGTCCGCCAAGGTCCAGGACGGCAACGAGCCGTACGACGAGATCAACGTCACCCCGATGCTTGATCTGGCGTACGTGCTGCTGGTGATCTTCATCATCATGACCACGGCTTCGGTGCAGGGCATCAAGGTGAACCTGCCCAAGGCCAGCAACACGCCCTCGCTGGCCAAACCCACCACCAAGGCTGTCACCATCCGAGAGGATGGCCAGATCTTTCTCGACACCTACCCCGTGACGTTGCCCGAGCTCGAGCAGCGGCTGGCGCAGTTCAAGGCGGTGAATCCGGATTTTCCGGTGGTGATCAAGGGTGATGCCCGGGTGCAGTACGAAAAGGTCATCGAGGTGCTCGACCTCTGCGGGCGGCTGGACATCACGCAACTGGGCCTCGTCACGGCTCGACTGGTGAAGTGATGGCCGCCGGGAGCCTGCGCTGGCTTCGGTTTGCTTTGGCTGCCTTCGCTCTTCTGCTGGTGGTGGTCTTGGTGGGTTTTGGCCTCAAGGGCATGCTCTCCGGCGGCAAGACCAAGAAGCCCAGCGTACAGACCATTGCGGTGCTGCGTCCCCCGCCGCCGCCGCCACCACCCAAGCCCGAGGAAAAGCCGCCCGAGCCGGAAATGAAAAAGGAGGAGGTGAAGCTTCCCGACCCCGATCCGAAACCCCAGGAAGCGAAAAACGACCAACCCCCGCCCGGGCCGGATCTGGGCGTGGATGCCGATGGAAGCGGCGCGGGTGATGGTTTCGGGCTGGTGGGCAAGAAAGGTGGCCAGGACATCACGACCATCGGCCAGGGTGGCGGCGGCATTGACCGCGCTCAGTTCGCCTTCTTCACCAACATGGTTGCCACACACCTTCAGGACGAGCTGTCCAAGAACGGAAAGCTTCGCAGTGCCGACTACAAGGTGGTGCTCAAGGTTTGGTTTGGCCGGGACGGGCGCGTGGAGCGCACCGAACTGACGGGCAGCTCCGGCAATGGCGAGATTGACCAGCAGATTCGCACCACGT
>JBIIUM010000110.1:0-10416 GCA_044339985.1 Burkholderiales bacterium
AAAAGGTGCCGGGGCTGTTCGTGTTCCTGGGCGGCACGCCCGTGGGGCAGGATGCGGCCCGGGCACCGTCGAACCACTCGCCGCGCTTCTCCATCGACGAATCGGCACTCAAGCTGGGTGTGCGCACGCTGCTGCACATGACGGCGGACTACATGGCCGGGCGCTGACACGCGCCGTTCCCGGGCCCCGGGGCGCCACGCGCCCGGCGGGCCCGGCCGCCGCCCTGGCACCCCGCCCGGGCGGCATCGCCGTTGCCGATTTTCGTTAACGCTCCCCATGTCGGGCGGGTAGCCTTTCAGGGCCGCAGACTGCGCGGGCCCAGTGCCCGCGCCCGCGCCGCCATCCCGCCCCCAGCCAGGAGCCGCCCATGAACGCACCGTCGTCTCGTCGTCGCCAGATCCTCCTCGGGGCTTCGGCCCTGCCCCTCGTCGCGGCCATGGGCAGCACGCGCGCCGCGCCCAGCGGCCCGCCCATCGTCATCGGCCTGCCGCTGGCCCGCAGCGGGCCCGCGGGTGTGGCCGATCACCAGGACCACTGGAACGGCGCGATGCTGGCGGTGGAGGAGATCAACGCCGCCGGCGGCATGCTCGGCCGCCCGCTAGAGCTAAAGGTGGTGGACACGGACATCATGACGCCCGAGGGCACCCAGGCGGCGTTCCGCAAGCTCGCCGAGCTGAAGGTGCATGCGGTGTCCTCGCCCTTCGTGCTGATCCCGCAGCCCGCCATCGAGGGCCTCGGCGCCCACAAGGCGCCCTATCTCCACGGCAATACCCAGGAAGCGGGCGTGGATCTGGTGCGCAAGAACCCGCAGAAGTACTGGAACGTGTTCCAGGTGGACCCCTCGGAGATCAACTACGGGCTGATGTTCCCCACGTTCCTCGAGGAACTCGCCGCCACCGGCGCCTGGAAGCCGAGCAACAACAAGGTCCACATCATCCAGGAACAGATCGCCTACACGCAGACCATCTCCAAGTACGCCCAGGAGGGCTTCAAGAAATCGAAGTTCGAGGTGGTGAAGGTCACGGACATCCAGTTCCCGGTACAGGACTGGGGCCCGGTGGTGCAGGACATCAAGAAGACCGGCGCCGGCGTGGTGATGGTGAACCACTGGGTGGCCGCCGAATTCGCCGCCTTCTGCCAGAACTTCGTGGCCAACCCCTCCAAGGGGGCGCTGGTATACCTGCAGTACGGCCCCTCCCAGCCGGAGTTCCTCCAGCTCGCGGGCCCCTCGGCCGAGGGCTTCATCTGGAGCACGGTGCTGGGCGTATACGCCGACAAGAAGGGTAACGAGTTCCGTACCAAGTACAAGAAGAAGTACCCGGGCGTGATGGGACTGGCCTACACCGGCATGGGCTACGACTCGGTGTACATGCTCGCCGCCGCCTGGCAGAAGGTGGGCAGCCCCGACAAGTTCAAGGAGGTCTGCGACCACCTGCGCAAGACGCCCTTCCGCGGCGTCACCGGCGTGTCGGCCATGAACAACGACGGCCAGGTGGGCGTGCACTACCCGCTGCAGACCAAGGACCTCGACAAGGGCATGGCCCAGCTCTACCTGCAGGTGCAGGGCGGGGAGCACAAGATCATCGGCCCCGGGCCGCTCAAGGAGAGCTCGTTCCGCAAGGCTGCCTGGATGTAAGGACGGCGGCGCCGGACGACAGCGGGAAGCCCGCATGAGCACCGCGTCGTTCGGCGAGCCGATCTTCGGCTGCGAGGGGATCGGCCTCTCGCTGGGCAAGCGCCAGATCCTCGACGATCTGTCGCTGTCGGTGGCCCGGCACGAGATCCTCGGCGTGATCGGTCCGAACGGTGCCGGCAAGACCAGCCTGTTCGAGGTGCTGTCGGGCCGCTACCGGGCCCAGCGCGGCCGCGTGAAGCTGCGCGGCAAGGACATCACCGCGCTGCCCATCCACCGCCGCGCGCGGCTGGGCATCGCGCGCACCTACCAGTCTCCGGTGGTGCCCACCTCCCTCACCGTGGCCGAAGTGCTCAAGGCGGCGCGCGAGGCCTTCCCGCCCTGGCTCACCCGGCACCACGCCGAGTGGGCCTGCCACCTCGTGGGCCTGAAGGTCCCCGAGGACATGCCGGCAGGCGCGCTCGAGACCCTGAACCGCCGCAAGCTGCTGCTCGCCTGCCTGCTCATGCGCCGCCCGGCGGTGGTGCTGATGGATGAACCGGCTGCGGGCCTCATCAATTCGGAGATCGACGAGGTGGACGCCATCGTCCGCGTTCTCGCCAAGGAGATGGGCATGGCGGTGATCGTGGTGGAACACCGCCTCGAACTGCTCGCCGCCATCGCCGATCGCATCGCCGTCATGGACCTGGGCCGAAAGATCGCCGAGGGCGTGCCCGAGCACGTGTTCGAGGACCCGGCGGTGCGCGCGGCCTACTTCGACGTGACCGCCTGAGCATGCAGCACGAGGTCCTGAAGGTGAGCGGCCTGTCGGCCGGATACGGGCCGCTGCGGGTGCTGCACGACCTCGACCTGTCCATCCAGGCCGGCGACCGGGTGGGCATCGTGGGCCTGAACGGCCACGGCAAGTCCACGCTGTTCCGCGCCATCGCCGGGCTCACCGACTGGCAGAGCGGCTCGGTGCTGCTCGACGGCGTCGAGGTGGGCGGCAAGCGCAGCCAGGGCCCGGGCCGACACACCCACCGCATCGTGCGCCGAGGCCTCGCGCTCATGCCCCAGGGCGATGCCATCTTCCACGGCCTGACCGTGGCGGAACACCTGGACTCGGGGGCCTACACCAGCGCCGCCTGGCGCGGGCGCCGGGAGCGGCGCGAGCAGGTGCTGGAGATCTTCCCACCGCTGCGCAAGCTGCTCGACGTGCCCGTGGGCCGGCTGTCCGGCGGCGAGCGGCGCATGGTGTCCCTGGGCCGGGGCCTCATGACCGACGCGAAGCTCTACCTGGTGGACGAGCCCTCCCTGGGCCTCGCTCCCAAAATCAGCAAGGCCATGATCGACGCGCTGATGCGCATCAACCTCGAGCACGGCGCCATGGTGATCGCTGAGCAGAACCTGTCGCTGCTCGAAGGCCGCGTCACGCGGCTGCTGGGCATGCACGGGGGCAAGCTCAAGCGCGGCACCGACCTGCCCATCGGGCGCAACGCCGCCATGGAGATCTGAGCGGTGATCGACGGATACGTCATCGTCTCCGCGGTCACGCTCGCCTCCATCTACGGGCTGCTCGCCATCGGCATCTCGATCATCTGGTCGAGCCTGGGCATGCTCAACATGGCCTTCGGGTTCACCTTCGCCGCCGCGGGCTATGGCGCCTGGTACGCGGCGCAGCACTCCCCCGACAGCGCCGCGGCGGTGCTTGCCGGCGGCATCCTCACCGGCGCGCTGGTCGGCGCCGTGGTGTGCGCGGTGGCCTTCCTGCCCCTGCACGACAAGCCCAACTTCACGGTGCGCAGCCTGATCGCCACGCTGGCCATCAGCCTGCTGGGCACCCAAGCGCTGCTGGCGACCTTCGGCCCGCGGGTGAAGGCACTGCCCAAGATCTTCGGCCTGAAGACCTTCGAGCTCACGGAGGACGTGGTGATCACCGCCGACAAGCTCGGCTCGGTGGCCAGCTCCATCGTACTGCTGCTGCTGGTGCTCGCGTGGATGAAGACCAGCCGCCGCGGCCTGGAGATCCGCGCCATGATGCAAAACCCGGAGGGCGCGGCGCTGGTGGGCATCGGGGTACGCAGCACCGCCTTCGCGGTGATGGCCGTCACCGGCGCGCTGGCGGGCCTGGCCGCCGTGCTGCTGTCCCAGACCTACTTCGTGAGCCCCTACTCGGGCCTGATGCCGCTCATCAAGGGGCTGATCGTGGCGCTCGCCGGCGGCCTGGGCAGCGTATCGGGCGCGCTCATCGCCGCCTGCCTGCTGGGCTTCGTGGAAGCGGCCACCTCCGCCGTGCTGGGCGGGCAGTACGTGCTGATCACCCAGTTCGCCCTGATCATCGCCATCCTGCTGGTGCGCCCCCGCGGCATCAGCGGCCTGCTGGACGAGACCCGCGAATGAGCGCGCCCCGGAGGTTCGCCCCGTGAGCGGCTGGCGCAACCCGCAGCTCGAGCACGACCCCGACTGCGCCAAGGTGCGGCCCGTGCTCTCGCCGGTGGGGCGGCGGCGCTGGTGGTTCAAGCTCGCGGGCGGCAGCGAGCGCCTGTGGCGACGGGTGCGCTATCCCCTCACGCGCCGCACGCTGCTGCGCATCCGCGGCGAGTACAACCCCAAGACCCTCGCGCGCGAGCGCACGGTGGTGGACAAGCGGCCCATCTGGTGGCTGATCGGCCTCACCCTGCTCGCCGTGCTGCCGCCGCTGTCGGGCAACACCAGCCTGCTGTCGGCGGCCACCATCTTCGCCATCTACGCGTCCATCAACCTGGTGTGGATGCTGATCATCGGCACCGCGGGGATTTTCTCGCTCGCCACCCTGGCGGTGGTGGGCGCCTCGGCCTACGGCGCGGCCTGGCTGTCCATCCAGCACGGGCTGCCGTGGTGGGGAATGATCGGCACAGGCGCGGGCCTGGGCCTGGCCTTCGGCGTGATCGTGGCCGTGCCCGCCATCCGCCTGGAAGGCTTCTACTACGCCCTGCTCACCCTGGGGCTGGTGGAGCTGTGCCGGGTGTACGTGGTGCAGTCGAAGGTGTTCGGATCCGCCACGGGCGGGCTGTACGGCGCGGACACCTACGTGCCCGAGGCGCTGCAGGACAGCGACGGCGCCATGGTGCTGGGCTACGCCGCGGCCTTCGTGATGCTGCTGGCCATGCTGGGGCTGTACCGGCTGGTCAACGGCCAGCGCCTGGGGCGCCTGCTGCGCACGGCGCGCGAGGACGAGGCCTTCGCCGAGGCCGTGGGCATCGGCTACGACCGGGCCCGCGTGCAGGTCTTCCTCATCTCCTCGGCGGCCCTGGGCGCCATCGGCGGCTTCTACGCCTCGCACTTCAAGGGCGTGTCGCCGTCGATCTTCTCCACCGACCAGCTGCTGCTGATGCTGGCCATGATCGTGATCGGCGGCATCGGCACGGCCGAGGGCGCGGTGGTGGGGACGCTCATCGTGGTGCTGCTCGACAAGCTGCTCATCGAGTGGGGGCCCATGCGGCTGGTGCTCATCGGCCTGATCATGCTGGCCACCGTGCTGTTCACCCGCGGCGGCCTGTTCGGCATCAAGTCGCAGTTTCGCGCCTGGCGCGAGCGCAGGAAGAGCGAGCGGCGCGCCGCCCGCACGGAGAAAGGAGGCGAGGTCGTGCCCGAGGAAGCCACGGACATCCCCGACAAGCAGGCGATCTACTACCAGCGGCAGGACAAGCTGATCCGCGACTACCTCAAGACGCTCGTCAGCGACGAGCTCATCGAGGAGCACCGCCGCAAGCCCCTGGGCCAGCACAGGGAGGCGCTGGAGCGCGTGCTCAACTACTTCCGCCGCGGGCCGGTGCCCGACAAGTACGCGGTGATGGCCATCAAGCCCTTCGAGGCGTACCGCGTGGTGGCGCTCGCGGGCCGGCGCGGCGTGCCGCCGCGGCTGGTGGACGACCGCGTGTACCCCACGCTGGAGGAGGCCTACCACGCGGTCTTCCTGCGGCGCGTGAACGACCTGCTCGAGTCCTGACCCATGTCACGCATCAAGATCTTCGGCTACGCGGACCGCATCAGCGCGCGTCCCGGCGACCCCATCGACATCATGGTGAGCGCGGAGGGCACGGACGCAGTGGAAACCCAGCTCGTGCGGCTGATCCACGGCGACGAGAACCCCGCCGGCCCCGGCTTCGTGGAGCGCGAGGTGGCGTGGTCCGGCAACGGCCGCCACGCAGCGCGCAAGCAGTACGCCCAGCTCGGCTCCTTCCTGCGCGTGCCCGACCCCGAGGGCCGGCTGGCGCTCCCGGGCAGCTTCACGCTGCATGCCTTCATCCATCCCGGACTGCCCGCCGCGGGCCGGCAGACGGTGATGGGGCGCTGGTGCATGGAGACGGCCACGGGCTTCGGCCTGGGGATCAACGCCGAGGGACACGCCGAGCTGTGGATCGGCGACGGCGCCACCGTGGACTACGTGGCGGCCGAGGTGCCGCTGTTCGCCCACTGCTGGTACTTCGTGGCCGCCAGCTTCGACGCCTCGAGCCGCATGGCCACGTTCTACCAGGAGGCGGTGATCAACCGCTACAACAGCCTGCTGGGCCACGTGGCGCCCATCGACTACGGCTCCCACGTTGCCATGCGCCTGCGGGTGCAGCCGCGCCACGGCACCGACATCCCCTTTCTGATCGCCGGTGCCTCGGACCGCAACGAGGCCCGCGGGCGCTTCGTGGCCCAGTGCTACAACGGCAAGATCGACCGCTGCGGCGTGCACGGCCGCGTGCTCTCGCGCGCCGAACTGGACACCCTCAGGGGCGGCGCCGAACCGCCCGCCGACGCCCTCGTGGCGCGCTGGGACACCACCCGCGGCTACACCGACCGCGGCATCGGCGACACCGTGGAGGACACCGGGCCCCACGGGCTGCACGGGCGCGGGGTCAACCGTCCGGTTCGCGCCATGACCGGGTGGAACTGGAACGGCCGCGACGACAACTTCCGCCTCGCCCCGGAGCAGTACGGCGGCATCGAGTTCCACGAGGACGCCCTGCTCGACTGCCAGTGGCAGCCCACGCTCACCGAGGCGCTGCCCGAGGACCTGAGGAGCGGCGTGTACGCCGTGCGCCTGCGCGCCGGCGAGGCCGGCAACACGGCCGAGGAGCACGTGGTGTTCTTCGTGCGCCCCCGCTCGCCCTCCGGCCGCGTCTGCATGCTCATGCCCACCTCGAGCTACCTGGCCTACGCCAACGAGCACCTGTCCTTCGACGCGCCCATCGCCCAGGTGATCACCGCACACTCGATCATCGTGGCCGAGCCCGACATCGAGATGTACAAGAACCGCGAGTTCGGGCTTTCCACCTACGACCTGCACGCCGACGGCGCGGGCGTGTGCTACTCGTCCTGGCGCCGCCCCATCGTCAACATGCGTCCGCGCCACCGCATGCCTGCCACCGGGCTGCCGTGGCAGTTTCCCGCCGACCTGTCCATCGTGTACTGGCTCGAGAAGAGGGGCTACGACTACGACGTGCTCACCGACGAGGACCTGCACCGCGACGGCGTGGCGGCACTGCAGCCCTACCGGATGGTGATCAACGGCACCCACGCTGAGTACTACTCCGAGCGCATGCTCGACGCCACCGAGGACTACCTCGCCAACGGCGGCCGCGTGCTCTACCTCTCGGGCAACGGCTACTACTGGGTGTGCGCCTACCGCGAGGACGAACCCTGGGTGATGGAGGTGCGCAAGCTCGACTCGGGCTCACGCGCCTGGCAGGCACGCCCCGGCGAGCACTACCTCGCCACCACCGGCGAGCGCAGCGGCCTGTGGCGCAACCGTGGCCGCCCGCCCCAGAAGGTGGTGGGCACGGGCTTCACCTCCGAGGGCATGGACGAGTCGCGCCCCTACCGCCGCATGCCCGACAGCTACCACCGCTCGGTGGCGTGGATCTTCAAGGGCGTGCAGGGCGAGGTGATCGGCGACTTCGGCCTGGCGCTGGGTGGCGCGGCGGGCGTGGAGATCGACCGCTACGACCTGTCGCTGGGCACCCCGCCGCATGCGCGCATCCTCGCCTCCAGCGAGGGGCACTCGGACAACTATCCCAAGGTGGCCGAGGAGATCATGTACAACTTCCCCGGCATGGGTGGCACCCAGGACCCGCAGATCCGCGCCGACATGGTGTACTTCACCACGCCCAACCACGGCGCGGTGTTCGCGCCCTCGTCCATCGCCTGGGGCCAGGCGCTGCCGTGGAACGACTGCGACAACGACGTCTCGCGGGTGATGAAGAACGTGGTGGACGCCTTCCTGAAGGAAGGTCCGCTGCCGGGCGCTGAGTGGATCGCCGAGGAGAAGCACTGGCAGTAGCCGCCCCGCGGGCGCCGAGCGCCCGCCCTCAGGCGCGCACGCCGCGCAACGTCTCGGAGGGCAGCTCGCCGAACATGCGGCGGTAGTCGGCCGAGAACTGGCTGAAGTGCCAGAAGCCCCAGCGCGCCGCCACGTCGCCGATGCGCAGGCCGGTGCGTCGCTCGCGCAGCTCGCGGCGCACGCCGTTGAGCCGGATGGCGCGCAGGTACTGCACCGGGTTCACGCCTAGCACGTCCTGGAAGCAGTACTGCAGCGTGCGTCGGCTCACGCACAGGAACTCGCACAGTTCGGTGACCGTCACCGGCGTCTCTCGCCGTCCGAGGACGTAGGCCTTGGCGCGCTCCACGAGCCGGCTGCGGGCATCGCGCGAGGCCGCGTGGGTGATTCCCCCGTCGCCGCTCACTGCCGCTGACAGCACGCCCGCCAGCGCCGAGACCACGCTGCGCTGGGCGTTGGGGTGGTGCAGGGCCGCACTGTCGGCCTCGGTGGCCGCGAACAACTCGCGCAGGTAGGCGCTGAGCTCGTCGAGATCGGCGCTGCGGCGGAACACCCGCGGCGGCGCTGCCGCGGCGTCCTGGAGCGAGCAGTCGCCGGTGGCAACGCCATTGGCATCGATCCACTCGCGCGACAGCGCGATGCCCACCACGTCCAGGCACCGGGGCGTGCGGAACTGGAAGTCGGGGGCCGCGCCCAGCGAGAAGCCGCCGCCAACGGTGAGCGGCGTGCCCTGGATGGCGCCCTCGCCCTGGCTGTCGAGCACCACGCCGAAGACGAAGGCCCCGCTCCAGGCGCGGCCCGCCTGGTGGACGATCTGGTTGGTGATCTCGCGGAAGATCTGGGTGCCGCCCATCCATATGTCGGTGAGGCGCCCCTCGAAGCCGCCGGGCGTGAGCTGCTCGTAGCGCTGGTCCCAGTCCCTCAGGGACTCGGCGTGCTCGTCGGCGTCACGGGTGGTGCGGGCGGCGAAGGAGAAATGCGCCCCCGTGGTGCCGGGCGGCACGGCCTTGCACGATTCCGGAACACCTGAGGCGACGGACTGGGGATATGCCACCAAACTGCTCCACGGAGACCGCCCGACGGGTCGGCGAGTTGCGCTGGAGGCAGAGACCCTGCCGGCATCCGGTGAACGGATCGACCGGTGTGCGCGCTCGCTGCCCCGGACGCGGAGTGACGAGCATAACCGTGCAGCATTCCCGGGAGCAAGGAAGGCGGAATGCCCGTCGATGGCGGCGGCATGGGCGCGGTCGATCGATGTCGCGCGAGGTGCATCACAGCCCCAGTTCTTCATCCGTCGCGCGCGGGGCGTACTTGCGCTTGGGCGGCAGGGGACGCGTGCTCCAGTCGGGTTCGAAGGCGAACGAAGACCGCCTGCGGCCCGGCAGCAAGGTCCCGTTTCCGGCGCCCTGGGCGTAGTCGTAGTAGAGCTTGACGATCTGGTCCCGGGTGACCTGCTGCGCGGCCGGATGGGCGATGGAAGCATCGCGCCACGCCCGGACACGGGCGTATCGCTCCTCGTCGGGCAGGTGGAAGTCTTCGTAGTACTCGAGAAACCAGAAGCGCATGAACAGCGGGGTGAACACGGCTTCCGCCCATCCGAACGCATCGAACAGGAACGGGCCCGACGGCGCGTGCTCCACGAGGAAGTCGTTCAGGCGGGCGTACTGCCGCAGCATGCCCTCCCTGAACTCGTCGCGCCGCTCGGGGCTCTGGTTCATCACGAAGGCGTAGCCCTGATTGCAGAACTCGGCCTCCATTCGCACGAGCATGTTCTCCACCGCGCGCCGGTACGGGTCGCGCTGCGCGACGGCGGGCTCGGGATGGAGGTCCTCCAGGTACTGCAGGATGACGAGGCTCTCCTTGAGGATCCGCCCATCGGCGGTCTCCATGACCGGAAGCGCGGTGGTGCCGCGAGTTTTCGAGAGCAACCACTCGGGCCGGGGCTTGGTGACGTCGATGACGGTGAAAGTCACGTCGTCCCTGAGGCCCTTGAGCGAAAGCAGGATCTCCAGCCGCTGGCAGAAGGGACAGACGGGGATGTGATAGACGGTCAGATCAGGCAAGGTAGGGGTCCTGGAGGGGTGGGAGTGCCGCTGTGCGTTGCCCGCGAGGCGTCGAGAGGACGGGGCGCGGAGGGGATTGTCTCCCGAAGCGCGCCCGGCGAGGCGCCCAGGCTCACGCGCCGGTCACCGCCCCGAGACCTGGGCACCCGCCTCGACGCGCTCGCCGACGCGCTCGAGCCCAAGGTGGTCGCCTGGCGTCGCGACATCCACCAGCACCCCGAGCTGGGCAACCGCGAGGTGCGCACCGCGGGCCTGGTGGCCGAGCACCTGAAGCAGCTCGGCTACGAGGTGCGCACCGGCGTGGCGGGCACCGGCGTGGTGGCGGTGCTGCGCGGCGGCAGGCCCGGCCCGGTGGTGGCGCTGCGCGCCGACATGGACGCGCTGCCCGTGACCGAGGAGGTGGACCTGCCCTTCGCCTCGAAGGCGCGCACCAC
>JBIIUM010000111.1:0-10408 GCA_044339985.1 Burkholderiales bacterium
TGACGGGGGTGCCGCCCGAAGCGCGCGACGTGCACACGGTGTTTCAGAGCTACGCCCTGTTCCCGCACATGACGGTGGAGCAGAACATCGCCTTTCCGCTGAAGATGAGCCGCTGTCCGGCGGGCGAGATCGGCTCGCGGGTGCGCGAGGCGCTCGATGATGTGTCGCTACTGGGCATGGAGAAACGCTTTCCCAACGAGCTCTCCGGCGGTCAGCGCCAGCGCGTCGCCGTGGCGCGCGCCCTGGTGAACCGCCCCAAGCTGCTGCTGCTGGACGAGCCGCTGGCGGCCCTGGACGCCAAGCTCAAGGAAAAGATGCAGCTGGAACTGATCGCGCTGCAGAAGGAGGTGGGTATCACCTTCATCTACGTCACCCACGATCAGGAGGAGGCGCTCGCCCTTTCCCACCGTATCGCGGTGATGAACAAGGGTCGCGTAGAACAGCTCGATGAACCGGCGGTGCTCTACAGCGCGCCGAAGAACCGCTTCGTGGCCGACTTCATCGGCGAGTGCAACCTGCTGGACTGCACCCTGGCGTTGCAGGATGGCGGCACACTCGACCTCGATGTGGCGCAACTCGGCCGGGTGCGTGCCGCCGGCGTGGAAGGCGGTGCCGGCGCGACGCAGGGCACCTTGGCGCTGCGCCCCGAAAAAGTATCCATTGCCCGCGCGCTCACCGACGAGACCTGCGTCAATCGCTTCAGGGGCAAGGTGCACGATTACCTCTACACCGGCGATGTGACGCTCTATATCGTGGAAGTGCAGGGGGGTCGCCGCATCGAGGTGATGTTGCCCAACAACGCCGTGGGCCGCTCTTCCAAGTTCTTCGAGCCCGGCGACGCGGTCGAAATTGGCTGGCGCGAGGACGCCGGCCACTTCCTGCGCGATTGACGAGGTGAGCGACAAACCGCCTTCGGCCGCGGCCTCGACGGCGGCCCTGGTGCTCGCCGCGAGCCTCGCGTGTCCGGCAGGCGAGCCATGAGTCCGCGCGCCGCCAAGCTGTTGATCAGTGGTCCGCCGCTGGCCTACCTGCTGGTCTTCTTCGCTATTCCCGCCCTCATCATGGTGCTCGCCTCGTTTCGCTACGCGGGCGAACTGGGGGGGCTGGCGCCGCTGGTGGGCGGCGGCGACCCCGACGAGCTGGCCGGCCTCACCCTGGAGAACTATCAACGCTTTTTTGGCGACAGCATTTATCTGGCGCTGTTTCTCAAGTCCTTCCTCTATGCCTCCACCACCACCGTGCTGTGCCTGGTGCTGGCCTACCCGCTTGCCCTCACGATCGCCCGAAGCCACGCCAGGTGGCGCGACCTGCTGGTATTGCTGGTGATTCTGCCCTTCTGGAGCAACTTCCTGATCCGCGTGTACGCCTGGATGATCATCCTGGGCCCCCAGTCGGCCTTTACGCGGGTGTTCAACGGCGCCCTTGGGCTGGCGGGCATCGAGCCCTTGGCGCTGCTGTTCTCGCCCGTGGCGGTGGTGATTGGCCTGGTGTACGTGCACCTGCCCTTCATGGTGCTGCCGCTGTACGCCAATCTGGAAAAGCACGATCCCTCGCTGCTGGACGCAGCCCAGGACCTGGGGGCGGGCGCATGGCAGCGCTTCTGGCGCGTCACCTTTCCGTTGTCGCTGCCCGGCGTGTATGCCGGCGCGGCGCTGGTGTTCATTCCGGCGCTGGGCATCTTCGCCATCCCCGACATCCTTGGCGGCACCGATGGCCTGCTGGTGGGCAACGTCATCAAGCAGCAGTTCCTGGATGCGCGCGACTGGCCCTTCGGCAGCGTGTTGTCCATCGTGCTCACGGTGCTGGCGGTGCTGTTCGCGGGCATGGCCGCCTGGGTGGCGCGCGGCCAGAGGTTGTGAGCATGCGCCGACGCCCCTGGCTGGTATGGACCGCCGGCGTGCTGACCTACTTGTTCCTGTATGTGCCGCTGATCATCGTGGTGGTGTATTCCTTCAACGACTCGCGGCTGAATGCCGAGTGGGTGGGCTTCACCACCCGCTGGTACGGGGAATTGCTGCGCGACGAGCAGATGATCGAGGCGGCCTGGAACTCGCTGCTCATCGGCGTGGTGGCGAGCGCCGTGTCCACGGTGCTGGGCACCATGGCGGGCTACGCCATGTACCGCTTCCGGCTGCGGCTGCTGCCCATCCTGGTGGTGATGCCCATCGCCATCCCGGAGATCCTCATGGGCGTGAGCCTGCTGATCTTCTTCGTGATGCTCAACCTCACCCTGGGGCTGGTTTCCATCATCCTGTCGCACATCGCCTTCTGCGTCGGCTTCGTGGCCATCGTGGTGCGCTCGCGCCTGTCTGGCATGGACGAGAGCCTGATCGAGGCGGCGCGCGATCTGGGCGCCTCCCCGGTACAGGCTTTCCGGCTTGTCACCCTGCCGTTGATCATGCCGGGCATCGTGGCTGGCGCTCTCATGGCCTTCACGCTGTCCATCGACGATTTCGTCATCACCTTCTTCACCGCCGGCGTGGACTCGGTGACGCTGCCGCTGCAGATCTACAGCATGATCAAGATCGCCGTCACGCCCGAGGTCAATGCCGTGTCCACGCTGCTGATGCTGCTCACGTTGGTGTTGATCGTCATCGCCACCCGGCTCGCGCCCGGTTCGTTCCGCGGCAAATGATCGCCGCTTTCGCTGTTCCGCCATGCATCGAGGGGAGGAATCCGTCATGAAGAAGCTCCTGTCCGCCGTCGCCATTTTGTGCGCGAGCCTGCCAGCCGCCGCCCAGAAGCAGGAGGTGTTGCACCTCTACAACTGGAACAACTACATGTCCGAGGAAACCGTCAAGCGTTTCGAGGACCTCTGCAAGTGCAAGGTGAAGCAGTCCTACTACGGTTCCAACGACGAGCTGCTCGCCAAGCTGCAAGCCGGCGCCAAGGGTTATGACGTGCTGGTACCCACCATGGGCGCGGTGGAGGCGCTCATCAAGCGCAACGCGCTGCTGCCGCTGGACAAGACCAAGCTGCCAAACCTGAAGAACGTCATGCCCGGCTACCTCAACACGGCCTTCGATCCGGGCAACACCTATTCGGCGCCCTACGCCATGTCCATCACCATGCTCGGCTATAACGACAAGAAGATCGCCGAACTGGGCCTGCCCACCGACACGTGGGCGCTGATTTTCGACCCCAAGAATCTGGAGAAGCTCAAGGGCAAGGTGACGGTGCTGGATGACCAGCGCGAGCTGTTCGCCGCCGCCGCCAAGTACCTGGGCTACTCCGTCAACGACATGGACGAGGAAAAGCTCAAGCAGGCGCGGGACCTCATCCGCAAGGCCAAGCCCTACTGGGCTGCCTTCAATGCCCAGAGCTACATCAAGGAACTCACCGTGGGCAACATCTGGGTGGCGCACGGCTACTCCAACGACCTGTTCCAGGCCAACCTGGACGCGGTTGCTGCCAAGCGGCCCTTCGGCATCAAGCACGCCCTGCCCAAGGAAGGCGCGGTGTTGGCCCTGGATGCGATGGTGATCCCGAAAGGCGCGCCCAAGCCCGAGCTTGCCCACCAGTTCATCAACTTGATGCTCGATGGCCGCAATTCCGCCGACCTCACCAATCTCATCGGTTCGGGCAACCCCAACGATGACGCCCAGAAGCACATCAAGCCCGAGATCAAGGCCAACAAGGCGGTGTTCCCCGACACGGAAACGGCCAAGAAGCTCGAAATGCTCAAGGACCTCAATGCCAAGCAGCTGCGCACCCTGTCGCGGCTGTGGACCGAGGTGAAGCTGAAGTAGTCCGTCTGGCCCAAGGGGGGCGCTAGCCGTAGGACTCCCTCAAGGCAGCCACGACCCGGGCGATGTCCGCCTCGGGCAGGCCGTTGATGCCGGCGGCGGCGGCCCGCCCGCCACCGCCGAAGTCCCGCGCAATCCGCTCAGCGCCCATGCCGTGTCCGCGCGGCGCGCGCAGGCTGACCGTGTAAGCGCCCTCCTGGGGGGTGAATACAGCGTGGGCGCGCCGTGGTCTGGCGGCGGCAAGGTGATTGGCGAGCGTCCCCGACACACGCCGGCTCCAGGGCGCATCGGGCAGCACCACCGCCACCGCTGCAGCGCCGTCCAGCAGTGGCGCCACCGCCAGGGCACGCGCCAGGTCTTCGCCGCGCGCCTGTTCCAGTCGCGGCAGCGCCCCATCGGCAGCGGCAAAGGCCAGGGGGTCGGCGAAGCCGCGCATGCGCTGGTGCAGCTCGGCGGGGTGGAACAGTAATTCCTCCACCCGGGCACCGTAGGCGTTGTAGTTGAGGCACTCACCCAGGCTTCGCAGTGCCTCCAGGGCGGCTGGTGCCATGTTCAGGCTGGCCGCGGCGGCCTGGGCGCTGTGGATCATGGCATCGCCAAAGGCCCCCGCCACAGCCCAGGCCCGGTGGGCTCCGCCCAGGTGCCGGTCCACGATCAACGCGGTGCAGATGTCCGGCGCAAAGTCCAGGTGGCGCGTGAGCCTCGGGTGGTCTGGCGGCTCGCCGGCAAAATGGTGGTCGAACCACTCCACCCGCGCACCGGCCCGCAGCGCCGCCGACAGCGCCGCGGCGTTGGCGTGCATCGAGATGTCCAGCACCGTGAGTTGGTCGTCCGGCGCGGGCTGCAGGCGTTGCAGCAGGGCCACGTCGCGCTTGGTGCCGGTGATCAGCGTGGCCTCGCAGGGTTGCCACAGCCGCAGCTGCTGCAATGCGCACAGGCCGTCGGCGTCACCGTTGAAGATGTCATAGACTCTCAAGGGAACACACTCTCCTGGGATTTGTTCTCCGCCGCGGGTGGCGGCCCGCTGCCCGGTTGCGGAAGCGCCCGCCCGCCATGGCCGTTTCGCCCCGCTTCGCCCGCCCGTCTGCCTTCGTGCGTGCTGCCGTCCTAGCTTACGGGGCGCTGGTGCTGGTGGCCAGCCTGTATCCCTTCAGCGGCTGGCATGTGTCGGCGAGCGAAGTGCTGTGGGCCCGCATGGCGGAATGGCCGCGCTACTACACTTGGAGCGACGTGGCGCTGAATGTGGCTGGTTACGTGCCGCTGGCGCTGTTGCTCAGCCTCGCCCTGCGGGCACGGCTCAGCGCAGTGGCGGCGGGGTCGGCGGCGGTGCTGGTATGCGTGGCGCTCAGCGGCGGCATCGAGTTGCTGCAAGGGTTTCTGGCCTCGCGTGTCACCTCGGCGCTGGACTTGTTCTGCAACGGCGTGGGTGCCCTGCTGGGCGCCTGGCTCGGGCTGGCGGCGGGCGGTCCATGGCTGCTCGATGGCGCGCCCACGCGCTGGCGCCGCGCCTATCTGGTGCCCGGGACGCGTGCCGATCTGGTGGTGCTGCTCTTGGCACTGTGGCTGTTTACGCAGTTCAACCCCGCGCCGTTGTTGTTCGGCCACGGCGATCTGCGGCCCTTGAGCGGCGCTGCCGCCGTGCCGTGGTCGGCGCCGTTGGCCATGGCCAGCGATGGAGCGCTGGCGGCGCTGGCGGTGGTGAGCGTGGCGGGGCTGTGCGCCTGGGTGATGCGTGGCGGCAGCCTGGCGCTGCGCGCCACCGCGCTGCTGGTGCTGTTGGCGCTGGCCCTGAAAAGCCTCGCAGGCGTGGTGCTGCTGCATGCGCCCAACCCCTTGGGCTGGCTTGCGCCCGGGGCGGTTGCGGGCCTGGCCGTGGGCGGCCTGCTTGCCTGGCGGATTACGCGACTCGCGCCGCACCGCGCAGCCCTGGCTGCGGCACTGGCCAGCGCCGCGGCCGCGGCGCTGCTCAATGCAACGCCCGCCAATCCCTACTTCGAGGAGACCGCGCCGCCCGGGCGGCCTGGGCACGCGCGCAGCTTCGCCGCCACGGCTGCTGCCGTGGCCACCCTGTGGCCCTTCGCCGCCGTGGCCGTGGTGCTGCTGGGGCGGCGTCGCCCCCGGCGGCCGGTAGAATCGGATGCTGCTTCCACCACCAGCATATCCCCATGAGCTACTACGCGCGACACGTTTTTTTCTGCTGCAACCAGCGCGACGATCCGAACCGCGCCTGTTGCAATGCCCGCGGCGCCTCGGCGCTGCGCGACTACGCCAAGGCCAGGGTCAAGCAACTCGGGCTCGCCGGCAAGGGCAAGGTGCGGGTCAACCAGGCTGGCTGCCTGGACCGCTGCGAGGAGGGCCCGGTGCTGGTGGTCTATCCCGAAGGCGTCTGGTACACCTACGTGGATCGGGCCGATGTGGACGAGATCATCGACCGCCATCTGGCCGCAGGCGAGGTGGTGGAGCGGTTGAAGATTTGAGCCTCGCCGCCTCCCGGAAGGTGCTGATCGACGGGCCTGCCGGCAGGCTCGAGGCGGCCGTGACGCGGCCGCGTGCGGTGCCGCGGGGCGTGGCGCTGGTGGCCCACCCCCACCCCTTGTACGGCGGCAGCATGGACAACAAGGTGGTGCAGACCCTGGCGCGTTGCTTCGCGGCCATGGCGTACGTCACCTGGCGATTCAACTTCCGCGGTGTGGGCGAGAGCGAGGGCGTCTACGACGACGGCCGCGGCGAACTGGACGATTTCCGCGCCCTCGCCGCCCACGCCGCCGCCGACACGCCAGGCTTGCCCCTCGCCGTGGGCGGGTTCTCCTTCGGCGGCTACGTGGTTTCCAGGCTCTGCGCCGAGCTCGCGCCCGCGCGCGTGGTGCTGGTGGCGCCCGCCGTGGGCCGCTTCGGCGTGGATCAGGTGCCCGCCCACACCCTGGTGGTGCATGGCGAAACCGATGACGTGGTGGCGCTCGCCGACGTGCTCGAATGGGCGCGGCCCCAGAAGCTGCCGGTGACCGTGGTGCCGGGGGCGGGTCACTTCTTCCACGGTGATCTGGGCGTCCTGCAGCGCATCGTCATGAGCAGCTGCGCCTGCGATGCCGAGGCATGATGAGCGGCGCGCTGCTGCGCATTCGTGATCTGCACAAGTCCTTCGGGCCGCTGGAGGTGGTCCGAGGCATCAGCCTGACGCTGGCGCGCGGCGAATGCTACGGCCTGCTCGGGCCCAATGGCGCCGGCAAGACCACAACCCTGCGGCTATGCCTGGGGCTCACCGATCCCGATTCCGGCAGTATCGAACTGGCCGGCCTGCCCGTGCCACGAGCGGCTCGGGAGGCGCGGCTGCGGCTGGGCGTGGTGCCGCAGATTGACAACCTCGACCCGGATTTCACCGTCACTGAAAACCTCGTGGTGTACGGGCGCTACTTCGGGCTGCGGGATGCGCCCATCCGGGCCCGCGTGCCGGAGTTGCTGGAGTTCGCCGGGCTGTCGGGCAAGGGCGATGCGCCCATCCAGTCGCTGTCCGGCGGCATGAAGCGCCGCCTGTCGCTCGCCCGCGCCCTGGTGAATGACCCGGACATCGTGTTTCTCGACGAACCCACCACCGGCCTCGACCCCCAGGCGCGCCATCTCATCTGGGAGCGCCTCAAGCAGCTCACCCTGCAGGGCAAGACGCTGCTGCTCACCACGCACTTCATGGACGAGGCCGAGCGGCTGTGTCACCGGCTCGCGGTCATCGACCAGGGTCGCATCGTGGCCGAGGGCAGCCCGCGCGAGCTGATCCAGGCCCATATCGAGCCCGATGTGGTGGAAGTGTTCGGTGACGGCGCGCCCGCCTGGGGTGAAGCCCATGGCCGGCGGCTCTCGGAGCGCTTCGAGAAGGTCGGCGAGACCGTGTTCTGTTACACCCGGGACGCCCGGCCCCTGCTGGCCGCCCTCGAGGGCTGTCACCACCTGCGAAGCCTGCACCGGCCGGCCAACCTGGAGGATCTGTTCCTCAAGCTCACCGGCCGGGATCTGAGAGACTGAATGCGCTGGTTTCCCCGGAAAAAGGATCTGCGCGCCCCGCGCGTGTCGCCGCGTTTTCTGCAGGTGTGGCGGCGCAATTTCCTGGTGTGGCGCAAGCTCGTGGTGCCCTCGATGCTGGGCAACCTTGCCGACCCCATGATGTACATGCTCGGACTGGGCTTCGGTCTGGGGGCCCTGCTGCCGGAGGTCGATGGCACCCCCTACATCGTGTTCCTGGCCGCGGGCACGGTGGCCTACAGCACCATGAACAGCGCCACCTTCGAGGCGCTCTACTCGGCCTTCTCCCGCATGCACGTGCAGCGCACCTGGGAGGCGATCATGAACGCGCCCCTCGACCTGGACGACATCGTTCTGGCCGAGGCCGTGTGGGCGGCCTCCAAGAGCCTGCTGTCGGGAAGCGCGATCCTGATCATCATCTGGGTGCTGGGCCTGTCCCATTCGCCGCTCACCCTGTGGGTGCTGCCGGTGGTGTTCCTCACCGGGCTTTGTTTCGGCGCCATGGCGCTGGTGATGAACGCGGTGTCGCCGAGCTACGACTTCTTCCTGTACTACTTCACCCTGGTGGTGACCCCCATGACCTTGCTGTGCGGCGTGTTCTTTCCCGTGACCCAGCTCCCCGAGGCCTTGCAATGGGTGTCGCGGTTGCTGCCGCTCTCCCACGCCCTTGCGCTGGTGAGGCCGCTGGTGAAGGGCGAGGTGCCGGCGAACGTCGTCTTGCATGTGGCGGTGCTGGCGGGGTTCGCCGCGGCCGGGTTTTATGTGTCGCTGGTGCTTACCCGCCGGCGGCTGATGACATGAGCTAAGGCCTTGGGCGCCGCTGCCGTGGACGCATGGTGGCTCGAGGCGGATGCCCTCGATCCCCATGGCGACGGACTGAGCAGCGCCGAGGCGCGTGCTCGTCTGGCGGCGGACGGGCCCAACACGCTCGAGACCGCGGCGACGGCGGGACTGCCGCTGCGGTTCCTGGCGCGCTTTCGCAATCCGCTGGTGCTGGTGCTGCTTGGGGCGAGCGCCTTGTCGGCCCTCACCGGGGACGTGCTCGGCTTCCTCATCATCGCGGCGATGGTGCTGCTGTCGGTGTCGCTCGACTTCGCCCAGGAGGTGCGCGCCCAGCGCGTGGCTGAGCGGCTGCGCCGCAGCGTCGGGCTGCGCGCGCGGGTGCTGCGCGACGGGGCCGAGGTGGAGGTGCCCGCCGAGGAAGTGGTGCACGGCGATGTGCTGCTGATCGCCGCCGGCGACCTGGTGGCCGCCGATGCGCGGGTGCTCTGGGCGCAGGACTGTTTCATGCAGCAATCCTCGCTCACCGGCGAACCCTACCCCGTGGAAAAGCATGCCGGGGTCCGTGCGGCGGGGCCTGGGGTGGAAGAGGCGGTGAACGCGGTATTCATGGGCACCTCGGTGATCTCCGGGGCGGCCCGGGTACTGGTGGAGCGCACCGGTCGGCGCACGCGCATGGGCGCCGTGTCGACGAGCCTGTTGCGCGAGCCGCCTCCCACGGCCTTCGAGCTGGGCACACGCCGCTTCGGTCTGCTCATCCTGCGCCTCACCTTGCTGCTGGTGGCCTGCGTGCTGCTGCTCAACCTGCTGGGACAAAAGCCCTGGCCCGAGGCATTCCTGTTCGCCATCGCCCTGGCGGTGGGGCTCACACCGGAGCTGCTGCCCATGGTGGTGTCGGTGACCCTGGCGGTGGGCGCCCTGCGCATGTCGCGCCAGGGCGTGGTGGTGCGCCGCCTGGCGGCCATCCAGGACCTGGGCAGCATGGATGTGCTGTGCACCGACAAGACCGGCACGCTCACCGAGGCGCGTATCCGGCTGGAGCGGCATGTGGACGCGGCCGGGCGCGACAGCGCCCGTGTGCTGCAATTGGCGTGGCTCAACAGCCGCTTCGAAACCGGGCTGCGCAGCCCCATGGACGAGGCGATCCTCGCCCACGAACAGCTCACCGAAGGCGCATGGCGCAAGGTGGACGAGGTGCCCTTCGACTTCGAGCGCCGCCGGGTGAGCGTGCTGCTTGACGACGGGCAGCAGCGCCTGCTGGTGGTGAAGGGCGCGGCCGAGGAGATGGTGGCGCTGTGCGCCAGCGTGGAGGCCGAGGGCGCCCCGGTGCCGCTGGACAGTGCCGGCCGGGCGCGGCTGCTGGCGTTGCACGACGAGTTCGCCGCCCAGGGTTTTCGCGTGCTGGGGATTGCTTCCAAGGAGGTGGGGCGCGATCACCCCCATGCGGTGGTGGGCGATGAGACGGCCTTGTGCTTCACCGGCTTTGCCGCCTTCCTCGATCCGCCCAAGGCCTCGGCCGCCGACGCGCTGCGCCTGCTCGCGCAGCGCGGCGTGGAGGTGAAGGTGGTCACCGGTGACAACGAGCAGGTCACGCGGCACGTGTGCGCGAGCCTGGGCCTGGAGGTGCGCGGTGTTGTCAGCGGCGCCCAGATGGTGGACATGGACGATGCCGCCCTGCGCCTCGCGGCGGCGCGGGCAACCCTGTTCGTGCGCGTGGATCCTGGCCAGAAGCGGCGCGTGATCGAGGTCCTGAAGGCCGAGGGCCGGGTGGTAGGCTATCTCGGGGACGGCATCAACGACGCCCCGCCGCTGCATGCCGCCGATGTGAGCATATCGGTGCAGGGCGCCGCCGACATCGCCCGCGAGAGCTC
>JBIIUM010000324.1:0-2662 GCA_044339985.1 Burkholderiales bacterium
GCCGAGGCCGAGGGCGGCGCGCCCCAGGTGGTGATCATTGCCACCGGCTCGGAGGTGGCGCTGGCCACGGGCGCGCGGGCGCTGCTGGCCCAGCGCGGCGTGCGGGCGCGGGTGGTGTCCATGCCCTCCACCACGGTGTTCGATACCCAGGACGCCGCCTGGAAAGCCGCCGTGCTGCCCCCCGGCGTACCGCGGGTGGCGGTGGAGGCGGGGGTGCGCGACGGCTGGTACAAGTACACCGGCTTGGAAGGCGCCGTGGTGGGCCTGGATCGTTTCGGCGAGTCGGCGCCCGGCCCGGAGCTGTTCGCGCACTTCGGTTTCAGCGCCGAGCGCGTGGCCGAGGCGGCCCTGGGCGTGCTGCGCTAGGCGGGCCGGAGGCATGCCGCCGTGACGGCGCCGCGGCTGGTGGCCGACATGGGCGGTACCCGCGCCCGGTTCGCCCTGTGCGGGGCACCCGGCGCGCCCCTCGCCGAGGTGCGCACCCTCGATTGCGCGCCCTTCGCCTCCCCGGCCCACGCGGCCCGCGCCTACCTCGCCGCCGTCGGGCACCCGCCGGTGCAGGAGGCGTGCTTCGCCGTGGCGGCGCCCATCACTGGCGAGCACGTGCGCTTCACCAACCTGGGCTGGTCGTTCCGCCTCGAAGAGCTGCGCTCGTCGCTGGGGCTGGGGCGCCTGCGGGTGGTGAACGACTTCGAAGCCCAGGCGCTGGCGCTGCCGTGGCTCCGCCCGGACGAACTGCGCGCCGTGGGCGGCGGTGCGGCCGAACCGCTGGCACCGCGCGTGGTGCTGGGCGCGGGTACCGGGCTGGGCGTGGCGGCGCTGGTGCGGTCCGGCGAGCGCTGGGTGGCCGTGCCCGGCGAGGGCGGCCACGTGGCGCTGAGCCCCATGGACGAGGAAGAGGCGGCACTGCTCGCGCACCTGTGGCGGCGCTTCGATCACGTGTCCGCCGAGCGGCTGATCAGCGGTCCGGGTCTGCAACTGCTGTGGCTCACCCTGCGCGCGCTGCGTGGCCTGCCGGCCGTGGCCGCGCCCGCGCCCGAGGAGATCACCCGCCGCGCGCTGGTGCCGGCGCCGGAAGACCCCGTCAGCGCCGACACCCTGGCCCGCTTCTGCGCCCTGCTGGGCACGGTGGCCGCCAATCTCGCCGTCACCTTCGGTGCCCGCGGCGGGGTGTACCTGGGCGGTGGCATCGTGCCGGCGCTGGGCGGCTGGTTCCACGGCTCGCCGTTTCGCGCCCGCTTCGAGCGCAAGGGGCGCTTCCGCGCCTACGCTGCCGCCATCCCGACCTATGTCATCACCGCCGCCAGCCCGGCGCTGCGGGGCGCCGCCGCGGCGCTGGACGAGGCTCCGCCGGGCTGACCCGTGCCCGCCGCGGCCCTTCGGCAACGCGGTTATGGTGCTGCGATACAATCGGCCGCTCTCTCCGAGGAAGAGGTCTCCAGGTCATGCCCATCCGTGTTGCCATCAATGGTTACGGCCGCATCGGCCGCAACATCCTCCGCGCCCTGTACGAATCCGGCCGCAACGGCGAGCTTCAGATCGTCGCCATCAACGACCTCGGCAGTCCGGAAACCAACGCCCACCTCACCCGCTACGACACCGCCCATGGGCCCTTCCGCGGCACGGTCACGGTGGAGGGCGACTCCATGGTGGTCAACGGCGACGCCATCAAGGTGTTCGCCGAGCGCGATCCCGCCAAGCTGCCCTGGGGCAGCCTGGAGGTGGACACGGTGATGGAGTGCACCGGCCACTTCACCGACAAGGCCAAGGCCCAGGCGCATCTGGCCGGCGGCGCCCGCAAGGTGATCATCTCCGCCCCCGGCAAGAACGTGGACGCAACCATCGTCTACGGCGTGAACCACCACACGCTCAAGCCCTCGCACACCGTCATCTCCAACGCCTCGTGCACCACCAACTGCCTGGCGCCCATGGTGAAGCCCCTGCACGACAGGATCGGCCTGGTGTCTGGGCTCATGACCACCATCCACGCCTACACCAACGACCAGGTGCTCACCGACGTCTACCACGAGGACCTGCGCCGCGCCCGCTCGGCCACCATGTCCATGATCCCCACCAAGACCGGCGCGGCCTCCGCGGTGGGCCTCGTGCTGCCCGAGCTCAACGGCAAACTCGACGGCTACGCCATCCGCGTGCCCACCATCAATGTCTCGCTGGTGGACTTGTGCTTCGTGGCGAAGCGGCCCACTTCCGTGCAGGAGGTGAACGACGTGGTGAAGGCCGCCTCGGAAGGCGAGCTGAAGGGCATCCTGGGCTGGACGGACGCACCGCTGGTTTCGGTGGACTACAACCACGACCCGCGCTCCTCCATCTTCGACGCCACCCTCACCAAGGTGGCCGAGGGCACGCTGGTGAAGGTGTCGGCCTGGTACGACAACGAGTGGGGCTTCAGCAACCGCATGCTCGACACGGCGGTGGCCTTCACCAACGCCAAGTAGCGTTTCCGGGTTCGGAGACTTTTTTCATCCGCGGGGTCGCGAGGGGGGAATGTTCCCCGCCTGCGGCCCCTTTCCTTTCAGGGGCAGGCGCACCGCATGATCAAGACCCTCGACAAGGTGGACCTGCGCGACCGGCGCGTGCTGATCCGGGTGGACTTCAACGTTCCCCTCCAAGACGGGCGCATCAGCGACGACACGCGCATCCG
>JBIIUM010000325.1:0-2659 GCA_044339985.1 Burkholderiales bacterium
CGAGATCGACCACCTGGGCGGCATCCTGGGCACCCTGCGCGAGGCCGGCATCGGCGTGCTGCTGGTGGAGCACCACACCGACTTCGTGTTCCGGGTGTGCGACCGTGTCACCGCCCTGGACCTGGGCCGGATGATCCGCGAAGGCACCCCCGCCGAGGTGCGCCACGACCCGGAGGTGATCCGGGTGTACCTGGGCGCCTGACTCATGGACGCCCCCGCCCGCCCGGACCGCGTGCTGCTGGAGGTGAGCGGCCTCACCGTGGCCTATGGCAAGGCCGTGGTGGTGCACGACGTGTCGTTCCAGGTGCGCGCCGGGGAGTTCGTGGTGATGCTGGGGCGCAACGGCGCCGGCAAGAGCACCATCCTCAATGCCGTGTCGGGGCTGATCCCCAAGCGCGCCGGGCGCGTGAGCTTCGAGGGCCGCGACCTGAGCCACGCCTCGGCGCGCGAGGTGGTGCGCGCGGGGGTGGTGCAGGTGCTGGAAGGCCACCGCGTGTTCCAGACGCTGTCGGTGGAAGACAACCTGCTCATCGGCACCTACGCCCGCCACCCGCGCGGCGACCGCGCCGCGCTGGAGCGCATGTACGCGCTGTTTCCCGAGCTGGCCGAGCGGCGCCGCCAGATGGCCTCGCGCCTGTCGGGCGGGCAGCAGCAGATTCTGGCCGTGGCCCAGGGCGTGATCGGCGAGCCGCGCCTGCTCATGCTGGACGAACCCTCCGGCGGCCTGGCGCCCCTCGTGATTGACCGCATTCTGGAGGTGGCCGCGCGGCTGTGCGCCGACGGGCTGGCCATTTTGCTGGTGGAGCAACTGGTGGAGAAGGCGCTGCGCCACGCGCACCACGGCTATCTGGTGGAAACCGGCCGCATCGCCGCCGAGGCGCCGGCGGCACAACTGCGCGACGGCGAGCTGGTGCGGCAGGTGTATCTGGGCGGCCACGCCGCCCCGTCCTCCCCTGAACCGGGGCACCCTGGAGAGACAACCGCATGAGCAAAACCCTCCGCATCGGCTCGGGCGCTGCCTGGTGGGGCGACCGCATCGAGCCCGCCCGCCTGAACGCCGAGCGCGGCGCGCTGGACTACCTGTGCTTCGAGACCATGGCCGAGGCCACCGTGTCCGCCGCCCAGGTGCGCGCCCGCCGCGACCCGTCCTTTCCGGGCTATGACACCTACCTGGACGATCGCATGCGCGCCGTGCTGCCCGCCTGCATGGCACGCGGCACGCGCATCGTGAGCAACCAGGGCTGGATCAACCCCGACGGCGCCGCGGCGCGCATCGTGGCGCTGCTGCGCGAGCTGGGCTTCCGCGGCGTGAAGGTGGCCTCGGTGAACGGCAGCCTCATCACCGACCGGGTGCTTTCCCTCACCGACCGCATTCTGGAAAACGGCCAGTCCACCGCCACCCTGGCGCCCACGCTCATCTCCGCCGAGGCCTACCTGGGCGCCGAGCCCATCGCCGCCGCGCTGGCCGAGGGCGCGCGCATCGTGGTGACGGGGCGCGTGGCCGACCCCTCCATCTTCATGGCGCCCATGCTGCACGAGTTTGGCTGGGACCCGCTGGACCACCAACGCCTGGGCGCGGGCAACGGCATCGGCCACCTGCTGGAGTGCGGCGCCCAGGTGACGGGCGGCTACTTTCCCGACCCGGGCTTCAAGGACGTGCCCGAGCCCTGGAACCTGGCCTTTCCCATTGCCGAGGTGCAGGCCGATGGCAGCGCCGTGATCACCAAGGTGGCCGGCAGCGGCGGCGCGGTGAACCTGCAAACCGTGAAGGAGCAACTGCTCTACGAAGTGCATGACCCGGCCAACTACCTGACCCCCGACGTGGTGGTGGACTTCACCACCACGCACCTGGAGCAGGTGGGGCCCGACCGCGTGCGGGTGAGCGGCATCGGCGGCAAGCCGCGCACGCCCACGCTGAAGGTGTCCATCGGCTGCACCGAGGGCTTCATCGGCGAGGACATGTTCTTCTATGCCGGCCCCGGCGCCCTGCGCCGCGCGCAACTGGCCAGGCGCATCCTCGAGGAGCGCTTCCGCATCGTGGGCCTGCAGGCCGAGGAAGTGCGCATCGACTTCCTGGGGCTCAATGCCATCCACGGCGCCGCCACCCCGCCCGAGGCGCCCGAGCCCTATGAAGTGGCCGTGCGCGTGGCCGCGCGCACCCGCACCCGCGAAGAAGCCATCAAGGTGGGCCGCGAAGTGGACGGCATGGCCGTGTCCGGCATTGCCCACACCGGCAAGCGCGTACCCCACCAGGACCGAACCCGCGAAGTGATCGGCGTGTGGTCATCGCTGGTGCCGCGCGAGCAGGTGCCCGCCACCATCCGCTACTGGGAGAGCTGAGCATGAAGGTGAAGCTGCAGCACGTGGCCCACGCCCGCTCCGGCGACAAGGGCGACACCTCGAACATTGCCGTGTTCGCCTACACCCCCGCCCTGTACCCGCTGCTGGTGGAGCAGCTCACCGCCGAGCGCTTCAAGGCCCACTACCGCGGCGCCATCAAGGGCGAGGTGATCCGTTACCCCGTGGAGGCCATCCACGCCATCAACTTCGTGTGCCACGGCGCCCTGGGCGGCGGCGTGTCGCGCAGCCTGTGCCTGGACAACTACGGCAAGGCCCTGTCGGCGGCGATACTGGGCTTCGAGGTGGAGGTGCCGGGGGG
>JBIIUM010000326.1:0-2653 GCA_044339985.1 Burkholderiales bacterium
TACGCTCGGCCACCTCGCGACGCAACTCGCGCGGGATAAGGGGCTCGAAGCGGCCGGTCAGGCCGTAAGGCGTGGGGCGCGTGCGCCGTCCCAGCTCGAGTACGTCGCGAAACCCCTGGGTGGTGATCAGGCCCACGGGGGCAAGCCGCCGTTCGAGCAACGCGTTGGTGGTGGCGGTGGTGCCGTGGATGATGGCGTCCAGCACGCCCGCATCGGCGCCGGCCGCCGCCAGCACCGCGAGAACACCCTCGGCCTGGTTGCCTGGCGTGGTGGGCACCTTGGCCACATGGATGCGGTCGAGGGCGGGGTCCCAGAGAACCAGGTCGGTGAAGGTGCCGCCCACGTCGATGCCGGTGATCATGGTGTGCGAAGTGTAAGGCCCGCGGCGGGGTTCATGAGGCAAGCCCATGGTCCGGGTCCGGCCTCGAAGCCGACGGCGCTAAGCCATCACCCGGTTGCGGCCGCCGTCCTTGGCCCGGTAGAGCGCCTGGTCGGTGCGCGACAGCACGGCGTCGATGCCGTCATCGCCGGGGTCGATGACAGCGAGGCCGATGCTCACGGTGATGCGCAGCACATGACCCTCGAAGACAACCTCGGCGCGCTCCACATCCTGACGCAGGCGTTCCGCGAGTTGGGCCGCCGCCGCCACAGGGGTGTCCGGCAGGAGCACGGTGAACTCCTCACCGCCAGTGCGTGCCAGCAGATCGGTGTCGCGGATGCAGGCCCGCACGCGTCCGGCGAGGTGCCGCAGCACGACGTCGCCAGCGGCGTGGCCGAAGGTGTCGTTGATGTGCTTGAAGTGGTCGAGGTCCAACGCGAGCACCGCGCACGAACTGGCCAACAGGCGCCGTGTGCGCCGGAACTCGGTTTCCAGCCGCGCCATCAGGCCGCGCCGGTTGGCCGCTCCGGTCAGGAAATCGGTGCTGGCCTGGCGCTTCAGTTCCTGTTCCAGTGCAACGCGCTGGGTGATGTCCTCGAAACTCGCATACACCTGCTCCAGGGCGCCGTCCTCGCCGTGCAGCGGGATGGCGTTGATGAGGATCCACACGCTGGTATCGTCGGGCCGGCGCACACCCATGACGACGTCGCGCACCGGCTCGCCAGTGCGCAGCGCCACCATGGAGGGATGCTCCTCGCCGGGGAAATCGGTGCCGTCCTCGCGCACCGACCGCCAGCGCGGATCGATGGAAGTGCGCCCCTGCAACTGGTCGAGCGTCATGCCGAGAATCCGCATGGCCGCCGGATTGGCGGAGGTGATGCGTCCGCTGGTGTCCTGGTAGACCACGCCCTGGGGCCCCGTTTCGAACAGCGTGCGGTAGGTGCTCTCGCTGGCCGCGAGCCTGTCATCCACCGCCTTCTTGGCGGATACGTCCATGAGAAGCCCTGTCCACACCACGCCCTCGCCTTCCGTCGGCTTGGGCGTGGCCGTGGCGCTGATCCACTTCACCACGCCGCCCGGAGTGCGGATGCGAAACTCGTGCTCCCAGGGGGATGCATCTTCGAATGCCGTTCGCAGGGCGCAGGCGTGGGCGTCCCGGTCCCGCGGGTCGATGAGGTTCCACAGCGCCCGGGCATCGCGGCACAAAACCGCGGGCGACAGGCCGCACAGCGCCTCGACGCCCTGGCTCACGAACAGAAAAGTCTGCTTGTCGGGGCTCGACCGCAACAGACGGAACACTGCGCCGGGAATGGAGGCGGTCAGGTCAACCAGCAGCGCCTCGCGCTCGCGCAACTGCTCGCGAACGAGGCCCGGGGAGGTGATGTCCTTGTGGGCAACCACCACCCGGCGGGGCTCCGTCCCTTCAATGTGTGCCACCCGGGCGATGAACCAGTGCTGCTCGGTGGGTGAGTGGCACTCGTACTCGTACTCGAAGCGCTCGCGGCGCCCCGCCAGCACATCCGCCAGCAGCGGCCCGAACGCCCCCGCATCCACCGAGCCCACGGCCGACGTGCTGGCTGCCCGTTCGCACACGTCGAGGTAATTGACGCCTTCGTGGGCGGCGCCGGGAGCGCCGCCGTTTTCGTCGTGGAAACGACGCCAGGCCTGGTTGACCGCCACGATGAATCCGCGCTCGTCGAGCACGCAGATGCGCGCCGACAGGCTGTCGAGTACCGACCTCCAGAAGGGCTCGCCGGCTTGGTCCGGCGCCGGGGCGTAGAAAGGCGCGCCCTCTGATTCAATGTTGCGATTGAGCATTCCTGTTGAACACGAGATGACGAAGAAACCCCTGACAGAACGGCGGTGTGAATCCGGCAGCGCCCCCGTATTGTCACCCAACTTCCCTCGGGGCCCATCGCGCTCGCGGCCCGCTTGGGCACGCTGCGGTGCCGGCCACCCCGGGCGGCGTGGCCATTGCTTCAGACCGCCAGATACCGCGCGTGCAAAGCCTCGTCCTGCAGCAGTTGCGCCATCCGTCCCTCATGGCGGATGGCGCCCTGCTCGATCACGTAGGCACGGTCGGTAATGCCGGCGGCGAAGCGCAGATTCTGCTCCGACAGCAGCACCGTGAGGCCCTCGGCCTTCAGTTCGCGCACCACCCGCGCCATCTCCGCCACGATCACCGGCGCCAGGCCCTCGGAGGGCTCGTCCAGCAGCACGGCCAACGGGTTGCCCATGAGCGTGCGGGCGATGGTGAGCATCTGCTGCTCGCCG
>JBIIUM010000327.1:0-2651 GCA_044339985.1 Burkholderiales bacterium
GGCGTGAAGCGGCTCGATGCCCGGGCGGTGGGACGCGAGCCCATCCCCAGGATGTCCGGTCGGCGCCCATGTCGCTCGCACAGCGCCTGGAGCGGACCTGCGCCGGGCGAATGGTCGGGGTGGGAGTGGGTGCACACGATGTGGCGGATGTCGCCCCCCGCCGCGCGCCACAGGCGCTGCTGGTGTTCGGCGTCCTCGGGGCCGGGGTCGAGCACCACGAACCCTGTGTCCGGATCGCCTATTACGTAGCTGTTGGTGCCGGGGCCGGTCATCACGCCGGCATTCGCGCAGGTCACGCGCTGCACGTTTCGCAGCAGAGCGACCACCCGGTCGGGTTGCCAGTCCAGTTGGTGCGCCACCTGGCCGTCGGGGCAGGTGAGCGCGAGTTCGCCGAAGGGCGCTTCGTGTTCCATGTAGCGCTGCTCCCGGCCGGCGAGGATGCCCGCGCGCGGGCAACTCACGAACCAGGGCTTTTCCTCGCGGCAGCTTGCCAGCACGTGGTCCGCGCTTTGGAAATTCACCATCCGCTCCAGCGTGCGGATGGTGGGGAAGATGAGGAAGAACTGCCCGGCCCCATGGCGCTCCAGGGCGTCCGCCGGACGCACCCACACGGGTTCGAACTGCTCCTTCTCGTCGGCCACCGGTTGCTGGCCTTCGGGCATGCGCGCCACGAGAAACGGCACGTCGAAGCGACGCGAGAGGTCGCGGTCGGTGATCCAGTGCGCCAGCACGAACACCTCGTCGGCGGCCAGCCGCAGGCCGCGGCGGGCGCACTGGGCGACCAGGGGCGCGTGCCGGTCCAGCGAGGCCACGTCCTCGGCCAAGGCGCCACGGCCGTCGGCGTGCCGGGCCAGCAGGACTCCGAGTTCCTCGAAGCTTTCGCGGATCGCGGCGATGGCCTGGGTGAGCAGACGGTGGTCCTGGGTGGGGCGCCGGTGCACCAGTGCATGGGTATCGGGCGACCCATCGGCGGCATCGATGCCGCCGCCCGGAAACACGTATGCGCCGGGCGCGAAACTCGCCGTTGTGGATCGTCGGGTCATGAGCACTTCCAGGCCCTGCGCGCCGTCGCGCAGCAGCAGCACCGTGGCGGCGGGGCGCGGCGCCACGGGCGGGCGCGAGGGGTGCAACAGCTGGGACGGCCGGCTCATTTCCTGACGGCGGTCACCGCCCGGGCGCGGCGTTCGTGGCGCTGGCGGCGTCCTGTTCCCCCGGCGTCTGCGGGCGTGTGCTCCAGCGGCGCTCGACGATGAACCACCACCGGCCGCGGCCCCGCAGCCCTGCGTTGGGGCAGACAGACTGTGGTCCAATGCGGGCCTGTGCCAGGGTGGGAGGGAAGGATGCGCATTGCCATGATCGGCGCCGGCGCCATGGGAGGCGTCTACGGTGGCCTGCTGTTCCGGACGGGCGTGGATGTTACGCTGATCGACACGCGGCAGGCGCACGTGGAGGCGATTCGCCGCGATGGACTGAAGGTGGAGGGGCTGCGCGGCGAACACGTGCTGCCCGTGCCCGCATGCGCCGATCCTGCCGGGCTCGCCCCCTTCGATGCCGTGATCGTCTTCACCGACTCGAACGCCACGGCCGCCGCGGCGCGCACCGCGAAGAGCGTGCTGGGTGCCGGCGGATTCGCGCTCACGCTCCAGAATGGCATCGGCAATGTGGAGGCGCTCACGGCGGAGCTCGGTGCTGGTCGCGTGGCGGCCGGGGTCAGCATGAACAGCGCCGCAAACCCGGGCCCGGGACGCTGCGCCTACACGAACGCGGGAATGACCTCCATCGGCGAGTTGGACGGCGCTGACACCCCGCGCATCCGCGCGCTGCACCGCCTGCTCAATGCGGCCGGTATCGAGACCGAGATCGTCGCCGATCCCATGGCGTGGATCTGGGGGAAGTTCGTGCTCAACTGCGGCATCAACGTGCTCACCGCGGTCACGCAACTGCGCAGCGGCGACATGTTCCGCGTGCCAGAGATGAACGCGTTGCAGGAGCGGGTGATCGACGAGATCCTCGCGGTGGTGGCGCGCAAGGGCATCCGCCTGCCGGATCCCGACCCGCGGCACACCATCCGGACGCACTGCCGCGTTCGCTTCAACAAGCCGTCCATGATGCAGCACATCGAGCAGCAAAGACGTACGGAGATCGATGCCATCAACGGCGCCCTGGTGCGCGAGGCCCGCGCGCTTGGCCTGAGCGTGCCGTACAACGAAACGCTGGTGGCCATCGTCAAGGGCCTGGAGCGCAGTGCCGCGCTGGCGACGGGGCCTGCCATCGACTATGCGAAGGTGGAGGCCGAGGCGGCGCGCGAAGCGGGCGCACGGCGATGACGCGGCCGGTGGCGGTGGTGGCCGGAGCCACGGGGGTCACGGGCCGCTATCTCACCGCGCACCTGGCCGCGAGCGGCCGGTGGGAGGTCATCGCCCTGTCGCGGCGGGCCCCGGATGCCGCCGCGCGCTGCCGTCATGTGGCGGTGGACCTGTCCGATGCAGCAGCCACGCGGGCAGCCCTAGCGGCCGTCTCTGATGCCACCCACGTCTTCTACTGCGCCTTCGTGCAGGAGGCGGACGCCGCCGCGCTCCGCCAGCGCAACACCGCGATGCTGGTGAATGTGGTGGAGGCGGTGGAGGCCGCGAGCCCGGCGCTGCGGCACG
>JBIIUM010000112.1:0-10339 GCA_044339985.1 Burkholderiales bacterium
AGCAAATACCCCCCCGAGACTCTGAATCATCAGCAGGAGCCCACGCATGCATGTACGTTTTTTCGCCCTTGTCCTGACGATTGTCAGCCTTCCGGGGCTTGCCAACGACAAGTTTTCTCCTGGCGTCGTGGCGAAGATGGGAGACATTGAACTGAAGACGGATGAATTGCGCCCACTGGTGGAGGAACTGCCGCCAGAGGCAAAGGCGCAACTGGCCCAGAACCCGTCGGAGCTCCAGCGGGTCGTTCGCGCCGAGGTCATCCGCAAGGCGCTTGCCTTCGAGGCCCGCGGAAAGGGGTGGGACAAGCGGCCCGAGGTGATGGTGCAGATGGAGCGAGCCCGTGATCAAGCGTTGGTGGAGGCCTATATGAACAACCTGGCCCGTCCTCCCGAAGCATTTCCCTCGGAAGCGGAGATCAGGACGGCCTACGACCAGGGGCAGGCGGCTTTCGCCGTGCCGAAGCAGTACCGGATCTCGCAGATCTTTGTGCTCGCTCCGCCGGAGACCGACAAGCAAGCCTTTGAAAAAGCCCGTGCCAAGGCGTCCGACTTCGCAACAAAAGCCAGGGCCAGAGGCTCCGACTTTGCGTCCTTGGCAAAAGGTGGGTCCGACCATGGGGAGAGTGCGGCGCGCGGCGGAGACATGGGTTGGGTGGTTGAGGGAAACCTCCTGCCCGAGTTGCGGGAGCCCGTGGGCGCCGTGAAGAAGGGCGATGTGACGGGACCAGTCAAGTCTGCTCAAGGCTGGCACGTGGTCAGGCTGGACGATGTGCGGGAGAGGTCGGTGAGGCCGCTGTCCGAGGTACGTGACCAGGTGGTGGCTGCCCTGCGGCTGCGCAGGGCGAAGGAAACCGAGGCTGCCTACCTGACGTTCATGACCAACAAGACCCCTGTCAGCCTGAGCGATGCGGAACTCGCGAAGCTCCTGGGCGGCCTGACCCGGTAGGTCCAAGCCGCTGGAGGCCGCCCGGAGTCGCAAAGGTTTCCGGGGCACGGCGCGCGGTGACCGGTGGTGTAGCCATCCTCAAAAGGATTTTCAGCGCTCAGATGAAGAGGGCGAGTTCAATCTGGGCCTGGCTTGCGGCGCAACGGTGCCGCGGGGGGCGTGTGGCGATTCGCCCCCCCCTTTTGTTGGCTCTCCTAGGTCTTCCGGTTGCCGCCCCGGGGGTGGTTGACGGCATTGTCGACGCCAACACGCCGGATTCGCCCTGGGCGGCCGTCGGCAGCCTTTCGGTGAGGGGCAAGACATTCACGGCCACTATCGTGGCTCCGGATCTGGCGCTCACCGCCGCCCACGTGTTGACGGGCGCCAGTTCAGAGGACGTGGTACTCAACGTCAATGACAATGGTGATCTTGCCCAACGCATCGCTGTCACTGAATTGATCATTCACCCAGCCTATCGTGGCGTCATTGGTCTTCGCCCTGGCGGAGAGTACGACCTCGCCCTGGTCCGCTTGGCCACACCTGCTGGCCCACTGGCGACCATGCCCGGCATCTTCGAGGGCGATGTTCCCGCAGGGGCGATCATCACGTTTGTCGGCTACGGTGCTGCCGGTAACGGCGTGCAGGGTGTCACCATCGACGGCAACCCGGCGGTAAAGCGCATGGGGCACAACGTTGCCGACTGCTTCGCATGGACGCTCGGCGAGGAGAACTGCGGCATCCCCAGCCTTACCGGCCTTGGGCCACGCGCTCTCTACGTGTTCGATTTCGACCCGCCTGGCGGCTCGTCGGTGCTGGCCTCAGGCGAGGCCACGCTCGCCGGCGGTGACTCTGGCAGCCCTATGTTCCTACGCATCGGCGGGGGGTGGAAGCTGGCGGGTGTGAACACTTTCGTCACGCTGCTGAAGGGCAAGCCCCAGGGCGTGTATGGCACGGCTGGCGGTGGAGTGCTGATCACCCACGAACACCGGCTTTGGATTCAAGCCCAGGTGCGGTCCCGGCCCCTGACATCGAACGCCGCGCCTGGCGAGGCGGGTGAGCGCACTGTCCGCTCCTCTGCGATCGCCATGCTCCTGGTGCTGGGAGGGGGGGTGGTTGGGTATGCCGTGATCGCATTACCGAACCGGTCCGGCGGTCAGGGACGGTGGAGTCGGCGCCGTGAAACAAAGCGTTAATGGCTGATGTGCATAATGGCCGCTTGTCACGAAGTGCAGCCCTTGACATAGCGTCAGGTTCGTCTCATGTCCTGACGGCGTGGGGATGCGGCAGCACGGCTCACGCACATCGTTTCGGGGCCAAATGGCGCGGGGGCGCGGCCCGAACATCTTTCAGAGGAGTTGACCAATATGGTTTTTCCTGACCGTGCGTCGCTCGCCGCCGTGATTGTTGTTGCCCTGGCGGCCTGTGGAGGGGGCGGTGGCGACGAGAAGAAGGTCACCCAAGTGGCTGCGAAGGTGAACAAGGATGAGATCACGGTGCACCAGGTCAACCAAAGTCTACCGCGGCTCAACAATCCCTCCGAAGCGCAGGCCAAGGCAGTTTCGCGGCAGGTGCTCGACCGCCTTGTGGACCAGCAGTTGCTGATCCAGAAAGCGGTGGAGCAAAAACTGGATCGCGACCCGCAGGTCATGACGGCCCTGGAGAGTGCCCGTCGAGAAATCCTCTCCCGTGCGTACATGGATCGAGTGCTGGCGAGCGCACCCAAGGCTTCCGCGGAAGACGTGAGAAAATACTATTCTGATCACCCGGAGTTGTTTTCTGAGCGGCGCATCTACCGCCTGGAGGAGCTTGTCCTCTCCTTGACGCCTGAACAGGAAAAGAAGTTTCGCGAGTCGCTGCCCTCCATGAAGACACTCCAGGATGTGGCCGGGTACGCCAAGGCGAATGGCTTGTCGACAAAGGCAAACACCCTCGTGCGGTCCGCGGAGCAGTTACCCATGGCGGTTGCGGCGCAGCTGCAAAAAGTCAAGGACGGCGACATCGTCGCCTTGCCGGGAAGCGGCGCGATTGCCCTGCTGCACGTGCTACAGTCGAAGACGGAGCCTCTTGACGAGGTCAAAGCAACCCCGTTTATCGAGCAATACATCCAGAACAAGGCTCGCATGGAAATCGCACAAAACGAGATCAAGCACTTGCGGAGCATTGCCAAGATCGAGTACCTGGGACACTTCGCGAAGCCTGCGGAGGCTGCCGGGGCGGGCTCGGATACGGGGACGATGCCTTCCGTCACCGGGGTGCCATCCGCTGCAGATGTGCCTTCCGTCCAAGACGTGGTTCAGAAAAACCCGCGTAGCTTCGAGAAGTAGCCGGTGGCGGGTGCCCCCATTCCGGCTTGCCGCAGACCTTCGCGGGAAAGTTCGCAGCAGGTGACGAGTGTTCGGAGCCGGCATCGGCTGCGGATTCGTTACGCATCCTCGGCGCCAGCCGCGAGCCGTTGAGCACACCCGTTACGCCGTCTGGTGGCAAGGGGTTGGATCGGGAACCTCCGCCGGAGGGGCGTGCCGCTCCCGAACGCCATGGCACGGCGGATGCGCAGGACCTTTTCGAAGGCACCGCGGCGCCCGTCAATAACGGGTCCTCAACGCCCCATGCCCAGGGTGCGTCGCTGGACAGCGCAGGGCGCGGTTCGCTGGGAGTGGCGCCTTTCTCCCGTAGCCTTGGAGATCGCAGCGTTTTCTCGGGTGATTTACCCCACGTAGCCCTGCTTCGGAGCCTCCTGAACCCGACCGTTATCCTAGTCACTCTCGTCGGGGCTGTGGGTGCCTTCGGCATACCCATGGACGGCCACTACCTGATGTTGGCAGTCCTGGCGTTTTTTGTGACTCCACAGTTTTTCGAAAGGTTCGACCTGTTTCGCCTGCGGCCTGCCGAACTGGTCCCCAGGGCGGTGCGAGACGTGTTGTTCGCGTGGCCGCTCACCGCTGCCACCCTGGGCTTGATCATCTGGGCCACCCGGCAAGAGGAACTCTACGACGCCCGGGTGCTGACAGCCTGGTTTGTGGCCACACCGATCGCGCTCGTATGCACCCATCTCGCCGTGCACGGGATGGTCCGCGCGTTGTCTTACACGGCCGAGGCGAGCAAGCGCGTCGTCGTGGTGGGCGCAAGCCCGCTCGGGATCCGGATCGCAGCCACTGTCGCGGTAGACCCTTTGATGCGCGTGAAGATGCTGGGCTACTTTGACGATCGCAGCCCCGAGAGGCTCCCCGCCGCGGCAGCGGGGCTACTGAGAGGGCGCGTTGCGGATGTTCCCGCCTTCGTCCGTGAAAACCGGGTGAACGTGGTGTTCGTCACCCTGCCCATGGTGGCGCAAACGCGCGTTCTTTCGCTGCTGGACGAATTGCGGGATTCGACGGCGAGCGTGTATTTCGTGCCAGACGTCTTCACGCTTGGGCTCATCCAGAGCCGCTACGACGAGATGGACGGCATACCCCTGATCGCTGTGTCCGAAACGCCCTATTCGGGCGTAGATGCGGCGCTCAAGCGCATCTTCGACGTGGTGGTCACGCTGGCCGTCCTGTTCTTTGCCTGGCCCCTGCTCCTGCTGGTGGCTGCGGGGGTAAAGCTGTCTTCCCCTGGCCCCGTGATTTTCAAGCAGCGACGATACGGCATGGATGGCCGTGAAATCGCCGTGTACAAGTTCAGGTCCATGCGGGTGACAGAAGACGGGGGCGAGATTCGCCAGGCGACCAGGGGCGACAAGCGAGTAACGCCCTTTGGCGCCTTCATTCGCAAGACCTCCATCGACGAGTTACCCCAACTCTTCAACGTGCTGAAAGGCAACATGAGCCTGGTGGGGCCAAGACCCCACGCGGTAGCCCATAACGAACAGTATCGGAAGGTCATTAAGGGATACATGCTGAGGCACAAGGTGCTCCCCGGCATCACCGGATGGGCCCAGGTGAACGGCCTGCGCGGGGAGACCGAAACCCTTGACCAGATGCGTGCTCGCGTGGAGCATGATATTTTTTATCTGCGCAATTGGTCTTTGTCGCTCGATCTCTGGATCCTCGTCAGGACCGTGATTGTCGTGCTACGCGACCGCAATGCTTATTGAATAAAGCCATGGTCTGCGGAATCGCCTGCTCCAGCAGCGTTAGCATCGCGTGGCTGTAACAATTGGCCGATAGATTACGGCCGTCATCTGGAGGTGGAATTTGTCAGTCCTGAAGAAGGCGGTCCGTGCTGTCCTGGGGCGCTTCTCTCGCCTTGGGGGGATGAATCGTGCCGGGTGCGCGGCAGCGGCCCTGGTTCTGACATTTGCCAGCAATGCAGGTCACGCGCAGGCCATGCGCCCGTATCTCCTGGGCGCGGGGGACGTACTGAAGATCACCGTTTTCCAAAATCCTGATCTCGGCACGGAGGCCCGGGTGTCCGAAGGGGGCGAAATAACCTTTCCCCTGGTCGGGTCGATCGTTGTGGGCGGGCTCACCACCGCGCAGGGGGAACAGAAGATCGCGAGCGCTCTTCGGAGCGGGAATTTCGTTCTGCGCCCCCAGGTCAACATGACGGTGCTGCAGTTCCGAAGCCGCATGGTGAGCGTGCTCGGTTCAGTGAACCGCCCAGGCCGCTATCCGCTCGAAGACCAGAGTTTGCGCCTTGCAGATGTCTTGTCGCTTGCCGGCGGCGTCAGTCAACTCGGCGGTGATGTGGTCATCGTTTCCCGTCCGGCGAAGTCTGCGGGCAAAGAGGAACGAATGACCATCGACCTGGATGCCGCCTTCGTGCTGAACGACCTGGAAAAGAATATCGAGTTGCAGGCGGGCGACACCGTGTATGTGCCTCGCTACCCCGTGTTCTATGTGTACGGACAGGTGAATCGCCCGGGCCAGTATCGTGTCGAGAGAAATATGACACTCCAGCAGGCGATCGCCGTGGGTGGCGGCCCCACGCTTCGTGGCACGGAGAAAGGAATCCAGATTCGCCGCCGGGACGCAGGTGGCAAGGTGGACAGCATCAGCCCTGGCCCTGCCGACCGGGTGATGCAGGATGATGTGATCTACGTGCGCGAAAGCGTCTTCTAGACGTGGCGGATCCCGCTGGCGCAGTGAAGGCGCGCTGGAACGATAGTCCCGCCGGGTCTCTCGGCGACCCGGCGGCGGCGTCCCTCACCGCAGATTCGCACCGTCGATACACCGCTTCCCGGTTTGACATCTGCTCGTCCCGGGTCGCCGCCGTGCGGCAACTGCCTGGAGCGAGAGATGCCGGCGCCTTGGTCCGGCGAGCAGCGCGCTACGGTGGCGAGTCAAGACTGTCGCGCAGCATCCCGTGTTGCGATCCACGGGCTAAAGGACGAGCCTCGGCGAGGCGCGGTTCTTCAGGTCTGTCTCCTGACGCCACGACGCCAACGGTCGCACACCGTGCCGCGACATCCGTCTCCCCATCGCGCCCGCAACCCCCTCTTTCCCCCGGCAACGGAAACGACCTCTTTCCGCTCTCTCCCCCATCGCCATGACCCTTCTTCAGTTGCTTTCAATCCTTCGTGCCCGCTGGAAAGTCGTGGCTGGCGTGATCATCTTTGCCGTGGGGGCGGCGGTAAGCCTGTCCCTGCTTCTCCCAAAGCGATACACCGCCACCGCTACCGTGGTGGTCGACCTCAAGGGTATGGATCCGGTGTTGGGCATCATCCTGCCGGTTCAACTCATGCCTGGCTACGTCGCCACCCAGATGGACATCATCAAGAGCAAAAGGGTGGCGATGAACGTGGTCAAGCGCCTGGGTCTCTCCAATAGCGCCGCTTATCGTCAGGTATGGCAGGAGAACGCCAAGGGCAAGGGTACCTTCGAGGATTACTGGTCCGAAGCGTTGCTCAGGAAGCTCGACGTAAAGCCGTCTCGGGAAAGCAGCGTGGTTTCCATACGCTTTACGGGAGACACCCCGGAAAATGCTGCGGCGACGGCCAATGCTTTCGCCGAGGAATACCAGCGTGCCGATCTGGCGTTGCGCGTGGAGCCGGCCCGGCAATCGGCTGCTTTCTTCGACGAGCAGCTCGGCAACTTGCGCAAGCGTCTCGAGGAAGCGCAGGCGAGGCTGTCTGAGTACCAACGAAGCGCCGGCTTCACTGCCACCGATGAACGCCTCGACCTGGAGAATGCGAGGCTGCAAGAGCTGTCGGCTCAGTACAGCCTGGCCCAGGGCCACAACGCCGACGCCCAGTCGCGAATGCGGCAGCTCAACGACTTCATCGCGCGCGGCGCCAGCCCGGAGACCCTTCCGGATGTGCTGGCCAACGCGTTGGTTCAACAGCTCAAGAATCAACTCAATCAGACAGAGGCGCGGCTCGAACAGGTCTCGTCGCAGCTGGGTGAGGATCATCCGGAGGTTAGGCGGTTGCAGGCAGACGTCGGCAGCCAGCGCACCAAACTCCGTACGGAGATCAATGCGGCCGCTGCCGCTGTTCGAAACACCGCTTCCATTGCGCAACGGCGGGAAGTTGACCTTCGCGACCAGCTCGCTCGGCAAAAGATCAAGCTACTGGCATCCAACCAGAATCGCGATCAGTTCATGGTGTTGGTGAAGGAAGTGGACAACGCGCAGAAGGCCTTTGACGTGGCATCCCAGCGTTTCCAGACCACCAAACTCGAAAGCCAGACCAGTCTCACCAACATCTCGGTGCTGTCCTCGGCGCTGCCGCCCACCGAGCCGTCCTCCCCGCTGCTGCTTTTGAACACGCTTCTTGCCCTCTTGGTGGGCGCAGTGGTGGGCATCGCCATGGCGTTGTTGGTGGAAACTCTCAATCGGCGGGTGCGCAGTGCAGCGGGCCTGCGGGAGGCGCTCGGCGCCCCGGTTCTCGCCTCCCTGCTAGATGACCGGTCGGTACGCCTGAGAGTCCGACGGTTGGGTTTCGCGGGTCCCGGGAGCGGATTGCTCAAGCCAGCAGCGGACCCTCGCTTGAAGTGAACCGATTAAACACGATCACAGGCTTTCTGAAATGACTTCCAGAAACAGTGAACCCGGTTCCGGTGACGTCCTGCGGGAACCCATCGGTGCAATGCTGGTGGATGCGGGAAAGATCCGGCCGGAGGATGGGGAAAGGGTTCTTCGTCATGCCCGCGACAACGGTTTGCGCTTCGGTGACGCCGCCGTGGCTCTGGGGTTTGTGTCTGCCGATGATGTGGCGGATATGCTGGCGCGCCAGTTCCGCTACCCGTACCTGCGTCTCGGTGAGAGCAGTGTGTCTCCCGACGTGGTGGCGGCCTGGACGCCGTTCACACCGTCCGTGGAGGCACTGCGCTCGCTGCGCAGCCAACTCCTGCTGCGCTGGTTCGGCGGTGGCGAGCGCAAGAGTCTCGCCATCGTGGGGCCTGGCCGTAACGAGGGCAGGAGCCATCTGGCTGCAAACCTCGCCGTCGTGTTTTCGCAGATGGGCGAGAGAACGCTGTTGATCGATGCCGACCTGCGTAACCCGCGCCAGCACGTCCTCTTCGGGGCTTCCAACGCCACGGGTTTGTCCGCGGTTCTTGCGGGTCGTAGTGAGCTGGACGTGATCGCGCGCATCCCGGGGTTCGTAGACCTTTCGATTCTCAGTGCGGGTGCCATCCCGCCGAACCCGCTGGAGCTGCTGGGACGTGATGTCTTTCCGGATCTGATCAGGGACGCGTCCGCCCGCTTCGACGTGGTCATCGTCGACACCCCCGCCGCGAGTCTCGGCGCGGACGCGCAACTGGTGGCGGCACGGTGCAGCGGAGCGTTGATGCTGGTTCGCAAGGATCACTCGTTGCTGGACCGCTGCCGGGATCTCGCGGACGCCTTGAATGCCTCGGGTGTGCGGCTGGTGGGCAGTGTGGTCAACGAGGGCTAGCGGGGCATTTGCTGCCTGCGGCGCTGGATCGAGGCCCTCCCGTGTTCAGTGTGCTCGAGCAGCAGCGCGCCCTGTTTGCCGGAAGATCACCGTGGTCTTGCTGGTTGCCCGTGGGGATCGGGCTGTTGGCGCTTTACGTGCCCACCTATGTGACCCTATGGAAGGGCGCATGGGATACCGACGACCAGGCGCACGGGCCGCTGATCCTCGCGGTGGTGGGCTGGTTGTTTTTTCGCGAGCGTCGCGTGCTTGCGGCGGGCGAGGACAGGTCATTGGGCTTGGCGGGCTGGCCCCTTCTTCTGGCCGGGCTTTTTCTCTACATGCTCGGCCGCTCGCAGGACATTCTGCTGTTCGAAGTGGGTTCGCATATTCCGGTGCTCGCTGGCGTTGTTCTGGTCATGCGTGGCGGCCAGGCGCTGCGGGCGCTGTGGTTTCCCATCGTGTTCCTGGTGTTCATGGTGCCCCTGCCAGGCATGCTGGTGGACGCGCTCACCAATCCGCTAAAGCGCAACGTATCCGAAGCGGCCGAACATCTGCTGTACTGGGCCGGGTACCCCATCGCACGCAGCGGCGTCACGCTCACCATCGGCCAGTATCAGCTTTTGGTGGCGGATGCCTGCTCCGGCATGAATTCCCTGTACTCACTCCTGGCGCTCGGGTTTCTGTACCTCTACCTGGTGGACCATCGGGACCTGCTGCGCAATGTCGTGCTGGCCTCGTGCATCGTTCCCATCGCCATTGGCGCCAACATTGTCCGGGTTGTATTCCTCGTGCTGGTCACCTATTACCTTGGCGACGAGGCTGGTCAGGGTTTCCTGCATGGCTTTGCCGGTATGGCGCTGTTCACCGTCGCGCTTCTGCTACTTTTCCTCATTGATGGTTTGCTCGGGCTTGTCCGGCGCTGGCGCCGGCCGGCGAGCACCCCATGAACGGCACGCTGCGTCGCGCGTTGCTGATCCTGCTGCTCATGCTGGCGGCTGCGTGGCTCGCTTTCGCTGCGAAGCCGCGCCAGAAGGTTTCGGATCTCGGGCCCGCATTCGTGCTCGAAACCCTCGTGCCCAGGCAGTTCGGAGCATGGCGCGTGGATGAGCGCGTCTTGCCCTTGATTCCCGATCCATCCGCCCGCGCGCTGATGGAAAAAATCTACAGCCAGACCCTGGCCAGAACGTACGTGGACAGCCAGGAGCGGCGCATCATGCTCACCATTGCCTACGGCAGCGACCAGAGCGACAACCTGCAGGTGCACAAGCCCGAGGTCTGCTACGCCGCCCAGGGCTTCGATATCCTGAACGAGGCGCGAGGCACCCTTGAAACGGCTTTTGGACTCTTGCCCGTCAAGCGCTTGCTTGCGCAAAAGGGCGCACGCAACGAGCCCATCACGTATTGGGTGACGGTTGGGCGGAGGGCAACCCACACGGGCCTACGGCAGAAACTGGAGCAGCTTTCGTATGGCTTGACGGGGAAGGTACCCGACGGAATGCTCGTGCGCGTCTCGTCCATCGACCGCGACGAGGCGGCCGCCTACAAGGCGCAAGCGGAGTTCCTGCAGGACCTGCTCAGCGCGGTGCGCGCCGAGGAACGCGGGCGTTTTGGTC
>JBIIUM010000113.1:0-10283 GCA_044339985.1 Burkholderiales bacterium
AAGGGGCTCAATGTCGGCGCGCCCACGTTCATTCCGTTTGTCGGCGCGTGGATCCAGATGAAGGAACTGCCCCACAGCGTCGAGACCGAGGCCTACGTGGGCATGGGCGGGCCGCTCGTCGGCACCGTCGGTGCGCTGGCGTGCTATTTCCTCGCCCGGCGCTACGACAGCGATCTGCTGCTGGCGCTGTCGTATTCGGGGTTCTTCATCAACCTCTTCAACCTCATCCCGGTCTCGCCCTTCGACGGGGGGCGGATCACCGCGATCGTGTCGCCGCGCGTCTGGCTGCTCGGTGTGCCGGTGCTCGTCGGGCTCTTCCTCTGGCGACCGAGCCCGATGCTCATCTTCGTGGCGATCCTCGCGGCACCCAGCGTGTGGAAGGCGATCAGGTTCGATCGCAGTGCACCGGAAAACCTCGCGTACTACGACGTGCCGGCACAGATGCGGCTGAACTACGGCCTCGCCTACCTCGCGCTGGCGGCATACCTCGCCGTGATGACGGGCGAGGTGCACGAGATGCTGGAAGCGGCGGGGGTGCGGGGCCGGTTGTAGGTGATCGCGCGAGGGCGTCAAATCGCGGCGCGTGAAGGCCGAGCGGGGCCGAAGCCGCGCTCGAAATGCTGCTTCAAGGGGGGATTGCGCGCCTGGCGGCGTGGGGTTGACCGGTCAAGGCACGGGGAATACGGAACCGGCTTGCAGGAAAGGTGGTTTGAAAATCCGATTCGTACACCGGATGAGGCGGGTGCAGAGAACACGGCGGATCGCCCGCGGCCCCAGCGCTGAGAAGAGTCGCAAGCGTCGTCCGGTGAGCCAAGCCCGCTGGGCAGCTAAACTTGTCCGCATGTCCCTCGGCTGCAGCGCGGCCCGTTGGCCTTCGAGGACGGCGCGGAGCGTCACTGCTGCGCTTTCGAGATCGGCTGGATCGCCAAACCCGCCAGCCTTCCACCCAGCGGCGTCGGGGCAGCGCTGCGAAGCGAACTCCACGGAGGTCTCCAGGTGTCTCGCGAAATCACCGTTGTTCTCAAGGACGACCGAAGGCCGCCAAGTTCAGGTTGGCAAAGGCTTGTCGGTGTCATCGGCGACATCATCAAGTCGCCGTTGTTTGTCTTTGTCTTCGGCGCAAGTCTGGGAACGGCCTATCCGATCATCAAGGACTGGCTCACGCCATCGGACCTGCTGGCCTTGCGCAAGGCGCAGGACCAGGCAAGAGCCGACGCAGCGCTTATCGCCCCGTTCATCAACAACCTCGACGCCACGAAGCCCGGTCAGTTCGAGGCCTCACGGGCTGCGTTGACCGCGCTTGAGGCAGCGGCGACGGCGGCAAATGGCGGAAGTAGGCCGCCCGTTTATGCGGCGGTCAACGGGGCAATCGATGCGGTCGCGATACAGCTCCGCCCCCCCACGGACAAGACACAGCTGAGAGCAGAGGTCATCAGGAAGATCGAAGCCGAAGCGACTGCCGCACCAAATCCGCCGGAGGGGTCCGCACCATCGCTGGAGTCGCTCACCAAGGGCACGCTTGTTTATATCCAGATTGAGCGCGACAACCGCGGGAGTCAGCGCTATGCGGAGGATCTAGTGAAGGCATTGCGATCCGAATCAATCTTGGCTCCAGGAATCGAGAAGCTCGCGTCGGCAACCATGCCCCAAAGGACCCAGGTCCGTTACTTTCATGACGAGGACAAGCTGAAGGCTGAACAACTCGCTGCATTGATCCAGCGTGTCACCGGCATCCAGGCGCTTCTTGCCAAGCCGCGGCTGGAGGCCAAGGTTGGCACGCTCGAGGTCTGGTTCGGCAAAGGATTGCCGGCGGCCAGCACTAGCCAGCCGGCGGTGCGGTCGATCCAGGCGAAGGTGGCGCTGTAGCGGCTGAAGGTGCGCGGCAGCAGTTCGCCGGTGAATTTCTCCTTCAGGTGTGTCCCGCGCGCTGCGATCACTGCTTCGCCGTACGCTCCGTGGCCCGCACACCCCGTCCGCGCTCTTCGGGCGCCCTCCATTCCGCCGGCCTCGCGGCACGCCCCGGCGGCCTCAGCGCGACGCGGGGTCGGTCTCGATCCACACCTCGTTGCGGCGCATGAACCAGGGGGTCCAGGGCGGGTCGTAGCGCGCCCACACCGGTTCGCCGTGGCCGGCTACCGACGCGGCGGCCATGGCCTCGCGCAGCTTGCCCAGGTGGTCGCGGTAGCGCTTTTCCGACCACAGCCCCGAATAGCGGATCACGGCCCAGGTGCGCGCGGGCTCCTCGCGCAGCTCGATGCGGCGGTCCTCGGGCTCGGGCAGGGTGTCCAGGCGCCAGCCACGCGGCATCACGAAGCGCACGGTGTGGGCGCCGGGGTCGGCCGAGGCCATGGCCACCGGGGCGGTCATGGCGATCTTCTGCGGGGTCTGGGTGACCGGGGCGGTCATGGGCGCGGTGCGCGCGCCCTTGTTCTTGCCGAAGATGTAGCCCGCCAGGATGCGAAACCCGGCATTGCCGGCGTCCTCGGCGTTGCCCTGCACCGTGACCTCGGCCACCACCTGCGGCTCGTAGCGGCGGATCTCGAAGGCAGGGTACTGGCGCAGCACGGTGTAGGGTGGTTGTTCCACGGCCATGGCAGCGGGGATGGCGGGCAGCAGGGCGAGCAGCAGGGCGAAGAAGCGCATGAAGGGGTCCGGAAATTGGCGATGCCGTGGGACAACGGGGGTGTGGGCTGGTGCCGTGGCTGGACGCATGGTCAGGCGAACACTCCCTGAAGGTACCAGCGCTCGCCCGGGCCGGGGCCGATCTCCCGGTAAATCCACAAGCGCGCCCGGCCGTTGTCGCGGGCCACGAAGTAGTCACGGCGCACGTCGCCCTCGTCCCACCAGCCCGACTCGATGCGTTCGGGGCCGTCGAGCAGCGCGAGCGGGCCGTCCAGCCGCGGGCCCTGGGGCCCTGCGGCGAGCGGACGCGGCGTGGCCAGCAGCCACAGCGGGCGCGGTGCGTGGTGCAGGCTGGCGGCGGGGGTGCCCGGCTCGGCCACGCGGTGGGCCAGCTCGGGTCGGTGCTCCGGTACCAGGGCGAGGCCGTGCACCGCGTCGCGGCCCAGCCGCGCGCGTAGCCGCTCCACCAGCGCGGCACGGCTCTCGGCGCCGCTGCCTGGCTCGGCCAGAAAGGACAGGCTGCGGGGCGCGAGCTGGGCGGATTCCTCCAAGGTGAGCCCGAAGGCCTCCACCGGGCCTGGCAGGGCAAGGCGCGACAGGCGTTCACGGGCGAGGACCATGAGATGCGCGGCATCGCGGCTGGGCATGGACAGTTCCAGGCGCACGCCCGTGGGCGGGTGGTCTTCGTGCTCCAGCCGCAGGCGCAGCCGCGTGGCGCCTTCCTGGCGGCCGGCCAGGAAGCCGCACAACTCCACGGCAAGGCGGCGCAGGCCGAACAGCAGCGGCTCCACCGTGGGCACGGGGGCAGGCAGCACCAGCCGGTTCTCGAAGCGCGCGGGTGGCACGAAGGGCGCACGTGGATCGGGGCGGTGGCCCAGGGCGCGGTCCAGACCATCCAGCAGCGCGGTGCCGAAGCGCCGCGCCAGGCCTTCCCGAGGCAGACGCAGCACGTCGTCCACGGTGCGCGCCCCCAGGCGGGAAAGGCTCTGGAGAACGGCAGCTTCGGCCTCGATGCCGTCCACGGGCAGCATGCGCAGGCGCGATCGCAGGGCAGGCAGCTCGGTCACCAGGCTATCCAGGCCGTTGCGCGCCAGCAGCAAGGCGCCGGCGGGCGTGGGTGCGCTGGCGAGGGTGGCGTCGAAGCCCAGTTCGGCAAGACCGTCGCGGACGCATCCTGCCAGCGCATCGAGGCCGCCAAACAGCCGCAGGCAGCTGCCGACCTCCAGCAGCAGTCCGTCCGGCGGTTGCAGGTGCAGGGTGGGCGTGAACTGCTCGGCCCACAGGGCGAGGGACTCGAGAGCCTGCTGCTCGGCGGGCGGATTGCGGGTGTGCGCATCGAGACCCGGCACGAGCGCCAGCGCCGCCGGGAGCTTCTGCCCGGGCGTGATGCCGTGGTGCATGGCGGCGGCATTGGGCAGCACCACCGTGCGACCGTCTCCGGCCACCACCACCGCCGGCCCTGGCAGCGGTGCCGCGCGCTCGAACACCTCGAGCGGCAACCGTGGAAGGTGCAGCGCCAGCCAGAGCACCGGGAAACCGCTTTGCGGACCGCGGTGTCAGGCGGCGAGGGTGAGGATGGTGCCCATGCCGCCGCCGCGTACCTTGAGCAGCCGCAGCTGCAGACCGGTGTCGGCAGGCTCGATCTGCAGGCGCAGGGCGGCAAGGGAGCTGGAGGTGGCGGCGCCGCTGGTGTAGTGGAAGCCGGCGGCGCGGCCGTTCTCGGCGGCCAGTTGCAGGCGCCGCAGGGCCCGCTCGCTCACGCGGCCGGGCCAGCCCGCCACGGCGCTGCAGGCGCCCGAGCCCAGGGCCTGTTCCATGGCCCAGAGGGCGTCGTCGCTCTGGCGGGGGTTCACCACCACCAGGCGCGACAGGTCCACGCCCGCCAGGGCGAAGGCAGGCGCATAGGGCAGGTGGGGCGGCGCCACCAAGACGATCCAGCGGTTTTCCTCGCGGCCGAGGCGGGCCAGAGCAGGCGTGAGCAGCGACAGCTCGCCAATGCCCGGGCGGACGCAGAACAGCTCGGTGAGCGCGGCGCGCGGCCAGCCGCCGCCCGGGAGCAGGGCGTCCAGGGTGGCGTGGCCGGTGGGCACGCTGGGCACCGCGACGGCGGCCAGCTCGTGGCCGCGCCACAGGTGCGGCCCCTGCAGCAGGGCCTGGAGCTGGCCGTTCCCGCTTGCGGCCGCCGGCCAGGCAGCGGGCAGGCTCACCGCGGGCTCAGGAGGGTTTGCGGCCCAGGGCGGCGCGGATGACGGAGAGCACCGCGCGGGTTTCGATGAGCACGTCGCGGTCGCCGAAGCGCAGCACGCGGTAGCCGCGCGACTCGAGGAAGGTGCGCCGCTGCAGGGCATGGCTGAGGAGCGCGGGGGTGAGATCGCCTTCCAGTTCCACCACCAGCCGGGCTTCGGGGCAGACGAAGTCCACCAGATAGCGATCTTCCACCAGGTGCTGGTGGCGGAAGCGCTGTTCGCCCAGGCGGCTGTCGCGCAGGTGGGTCCACAGCAGCCGCTCGGCAGCCTGGCGCAGTTGCCGGCTGGAGCGGGTGCGGGCGACAGGGGGGTGCATGAAGACTTCGCTGATGGTGCTCATGGTGATTGCCTCGTGCGACGGACGATGGGGCAGGGTGCCGGTCAGGACAGGCGGCCGGCGCGGATCAACCCCACGGCCAGGCCTTCGATGGCGAACCCTTCGTTGCGGGTGTCCACGACGATGGGTTCGAAATCGGGGTTTTCGGGCAGCAGTTCCACGCGGCCGCCCTGGCGGCGCAGGCGCTTGACCGTGACCTCGTCGTGCACGCGCGCCACCACGATCTGGCCGCTGCGCGCTTCGGCGGTGCGGTGCACGGCGAGCAGGTCGCCATCGAGGATTCCGGCATCGCGCATGCTCTGGCCGCGCACCTTGAGCAGGTAGTCGGCGCGCGGCGAAAACAGCGCCGGGTCCACCTGATGGCGGCCCTGTATGTGCTGCTCGGCGAGGATGGGGTGGCCGGCAGCCACCCGCCCTATGACCGCCAGCCCGGGCGGTTCGGCCAGGCGGATGCCGCGGGCGATGCCGCTGGTGAGCTCGATCACGCCCTTGCGCTCCAGGGCGCGCAGGTGATCCTCGGCGGCGTTGGGGGACGCAAAACCCAGGGCGCTGCAGATTTCGGCGCGAGTGGGCGGCAGGCCGGTGGTCTCCACGGCGTCGCGGATGAACTGGAGAATTTCGGCCTGGCGGTCAGTGAGCGGGCGCATGGACTGGGACCTGTATGGCCTGCGCGGACTACGCCAGATCCGGGTCGGGCGCAGCCACGGGACGCTGGTTTGAACACGTGGCGGGGCGTACCCCGCCGCCTGCACCGCGCACGGCCCGCAAGGGCTGTCCGGATGCACAGGTGTTATTTTGTACAGTATTCAGGCCGGACGCAAGCCCCCGGCAAGCCCTTGCCCGGTCAGTGCAGGTCCTCGCTCAGGGCCGCCGGCAGGCTCAGCACTTCGATGCCCTCCTCGCGCAGGGCTTCGGCTTCCTCCCGCGAGGCCTGGCCGCGGATCGAACGCCGCGCCGATTCGCCGTAGTGGATGCGCCGGGCTTCCTCGGGAAATCGTGCGCCCACGTTCTCGGCTTTTTCCAGGATCTTGCGAAATGCCTGCAGCAGGCCGGCGCCAGCAGGCGAGAAGGCCGCCACATGTCCGGGATCCTGCTCCAGCCCTTCCGCGGGGCCTTGCGCCGGCGGCGAGGCGCGCTCGCCACGCTTGTGCCGCGCCATGTGCAGCCCGGCCGGTGCCTTGCGCAATTCGCCGCTGCCGCATACCGGACACGCCAGCATGGGAGTGCCGGCCTGGCGCTCGAAGTCTTCGGTGGAACTGAACCACGCCTCAAAGCGGTGTTCCCGGTCGCAGAGCAGGTCGAAAACAATCACGGTTTTGATCTTTCAGCAAAATTTGTTGGCGCGGCTGGATGCTCCGGAGCCGCGAGACACATCTCCAGGCCCTGTTCCAGGGTTTCCCGGGGCAGCCGCACTCCAATGAAGACCACGGTACTGGCGCGCGGTTCGCCCGCTGCCCAGGGCGCTCCCGGGGTCATGGTGCGCTCCCGGTGGACGGCTTGCAGCACGGTTCGGCAATCCTGGCTGGCCAGGTGGAGGATACCCTTGATGCGCAGCAGGTCCGGGCCGTACCAGTCGCCGATGGTCCTGAGGAAGAATTCCAGGCGTTCAGCGTCGAAGGGCCGCTCCGCGCGGAACACGAAGGAACTCACCGCCTGGGTATGGGCTGCCGGCTGGGTGTAGCGCGGAAACCCCGGGTGCAGTTGCAGCGCCGTTCCGGCATCGAAGCCGCCCACGTGGAGCACCACTTCGGCATCGATGCTGCCGCGGCATACGGCATGCACCGGTGCGGCCGGGTTGCGGTCCTTGAGCGCGGCGGCCAGCGCGTCGAGTTGCTCCGGCGCGGCCAGGTCGGTCTTGGTGAGGATGAGCCGGTCGGCAAAGCCCACCTGCTGCTCTGCCTCGGGGTGCCGGGCGAGTTGCCCTGCGCCATGCACCCCGTCCACCAGCGTCACCACGCCGTCCAGCCGGTAGTGGGCCGCTACCGATTCATCAAGCAGAAAGGTCTGGATCACTGGCGCTGGCAGGGCGAGCCCGGTGGTTTCCACCACCACCTGATCGAAGCGCCGCCGACCTTCGCGGCGGCCGGCGGCCAGGTCTGCGAGAATGCGCCGCAGGTCGCCGCGCACCGTGCAACACAGGCAACCGTTGCTGGTCTCGACGATTTCCTCGCCGGGCTGGCGCACCAGCAGTTCGGCATCCACGCTGACATCGCCGAACTCGTTTTCAATCACCGCCAGCCGGCGCCCGTGAGGCGCCGCCAGCAGGTGGTTGAGCAAGGTGGTCTTGCCGCTGCCCAGGAATCCGGTGAGCAGGGTGACGGGAACCCGGGCAGCGCCGTCGGTGTGCATGCCCCCGATTGTAACCGGGGCTGTCAGGGGCCCCCTTAGGGCAGGCGCAGGCCGAAGGCCGCGGCGCGCTGCTCCGCGCGCAGCACGCGGTGTTCCACGGCGGTCGACGTCACGGCGCCTGCGAGCCATTCCGGTGCGGTGGCCTGGGTTTGAGTGCGTTGGGGTGCTACCAGGGTTCGTAACCAGTTCAGCATGCTTATCTCCTTTGGTTGCTGCAATGCAATATGCGGCAACCTCGCATAAGTCTGAAGGCTTGATGCAGAAAGGGACTTTTTCCAATTCAATATGATGCGCCGCACCTGCGACACAGGCGCCAGGCCCTTTGGCAACCCGTTGGCGTCGCCCTTGCGGACCATCCGGTCCGCCCGGGTGTGGAGTACACTCGCGGCGCTCTGCGACGCACTCCAACCACCATCACCTTCGAGGACCTTTCCCATGAATCGGATCCGCTCCACCCTGCTAGCCGCCAGTCTGGCCGCCGCCGTGGTGGTGCCCGGCAGCATGTCGCACGCGGGGGCCGACGTGGACGCCAACGGTTTCGTCCGGCTGTTGCCCGGCACGGAGCAGTGGGAGGACTACCCCGGCATCGAGGGCATCAAGATCATGGTGCTGGAGGGCGACCTGAGGCGCGCCGGTCCCTACGTGATCCGGGTGAAGTTCTCCCCCGGCACCATGAGCATGCCGCACTTCCACCCCGAAGACCGGCTGTGCACGGTCATCAAGGGCACCTGGTGGTCGGGCACCGGGACCACCTTCCAGCCCGAGAATACCGAGCCGCTGCCCGCGGGCAGCTACATGAAGCATCCGGCCGGCGAGGCCCACTATGACGGCGCCAAGGACGAGGAGGTGATCGTGCAGATCGCCGGTATCGGCCCGTCGGGCGCCACCTTCATCCACCCCGAGCTGGGCAAGACCGGCCGATCGCTGCGCTGATCCTCGCCACGACGGCGACGTTGCTCTTCTCCTGCGGCAGCCTCCGGGCTGCCGCGCCGCTTTTCCACGGCGCTGCGGCGCCCTCAACGACCCCAGGAGTCCCGCCTTGCTCTCCGACATCGAGATTGCCCAGCGCGCCACCCTGAAGCGCATCACTCCGCTGGCCGGGGAAATCCTCGGCATCCCCGAGGAGTACCTGGAGCCCTATGGGCACTACAAGGCCAAGGTGTCGCTCGACTACCTGGACAGCCTGCGCGACCGGCCCGACGGCAAACTGGTGCTGGTGACCGCCATCAGCCCCACCCCCGCCGGCGAGGGCAAGACCACCACCACCGTGGGGCTTGGCGATGCCCTCAACCGCATCGGCCGCAAGACCATGATCTGCCTGCGCGAGCCCTCCCTGGGGCCGGTGTTCGGCATCAAGGGCGGGGCGGCCGGCGGCGGCTACGCCCAGGTGGTGCCCATGGAGGACATCAACCTGCACTTCACGGGCGACTTCAACGCCATCCAGCTCGCCAACAACCTGCTCGCGGCGCTGCTGGACAACCACATGCACCACGGCAACGAACTCGGGCTCGACCCGCGCCGCGTCACCTGGAAGCGGGTGCTGGACATGAACGACCGGGCGCTGCGCGACATCGTGGTGTCCCTGGGCGGACCGGCCAACGGCTTCCCGCGCCAGGACGCCTTCGACATCGTGGTGGCCTCCGAGGTGATGGCCGTTTTCTGCCTGGCCACTTCGCTGCGCGACCTGCGCGAGCGGCTCGGCAACATCGTGGTGGGCTACACCCGCGACCAGACCCCGGTGCGCGCCCGCGACTTGCAGGCCCACGGCGCCATGACCGTGCTGCTCAAGGACGCGCTCGCCCCCAACCTGGTGCAGACGCTGGAGAACAACCCCGCCTTCGTGCACGGCGGGCCCTTCGCCAACATCGCCCACGGCTGCAATTCCGTCATCGCCACCCGCGCGGCCCTCAAGCTGGCGGATTACGTGGTCACCGAGGCGGGCTTCGGCGCCGACCTGGGGGCCGAGAAATTCATCGACATCAAGTGCCGCAAGTCGGGCCTGCGCCCCTCGGCCTGCGTGGTGGTGGCCACGGTGCGCGCGCTCAAGTACCACGGCGGCGTGGAACTCAAGGCGCTGGGAGCCGAGAACCTGGATGCGCTGGAGCGCGGTCTCGCCAATCTGGAGCGGCACGTGCGCAACGTGCGCGAGGTCTACGGCCTGCCCTGCGTGGTGGCGGTGAACCACTTCTCCCAGGACACGCCCGCCGAGCACGCGCTGCTGCGCTCGCGCATCGAGGCCATGGGCGCGCCGGTGGTGATCGCGCGGCACTGGGCGGAGGGTGGCAAGGGCGCCGAGGACCTGGCCCATGCCGTGGTGCGGCTGGCCGAAGGCGGCCCGGCGGCCATGAAGTTCGTGTACGAGGACTCGGCGCCGTTGTGGGAGAAGGTGAGGGCGGTGGCCACGCGCGTCTACGGCGCGGCGGACATCAGCGCCGACGCCAAGGTGCGGGGCCAGATCCAGCGGCTGCAGGACGAAGGCCACGGCGCCTACCCGGTGTGCATCGCCAAGACCCAGTATTCCTTTTCCACCGACCCCGCGTCCCGTGGCGCGCCCTCGGGCCACGTGGTGAACATCCGCGAGGTACGCCTGGCGGCGGGCGCGGAGTTCATCGTGGTGGTGTGCGGCGACGTGATGACCATGCCGGGCCTGCCCAAGGTGCCCTCGGCAAGCCGGATCGACCTGGACGCCTCCGGCAGGGTTGTGGGGCTCTTCTAGCGAAATAACCGCG
>JBIIUM010000328.1:0-2631 GCA_044339985.1 Burkholderiales bacterium
GCAAAACAGTCCGCCGTCTGCCATTGGGACCGAGGCGGTGACTGGTTCCTACTGACCGATCAAGGAGTTGAAAGTGTACGCCACCCCGGAGTTGGTTGTCGCAATGAACAAGGCACAGCTGGAGACCCTGGCGGCGGCCGGACGGGTTTGGGTGGAGTCGGTGCAGCGCCTCGTGGCGCTCAACAGCAGCATGGCCACCCTCTGCACGAACGCCCTTTTGGCTTCCTTTGGTGCCTCGGGCGGGGGCAGTGTGCTCCGCAATGGCGCAATTCCGGTGGACCTGGGGTCAAACTACGCCAGGGAGGTCATGGAGATTTTCCAGGCCGCTCAAAACGACATGGTGAAACTCTTGGATGGTGGTCTGGATCACTTCAGTCGTGAAGCCCTCGAAGCCGCTGAGAAATCGCTCGTGCATGGCGCTCTGCCGGGGGGCGAAATGACGGTTTCCGCCCTGCGTAACGCCCTGGGGGCAGCCATTTCTTCCATGGACGCCGTGCAGATCGCCTGCCGACACTTCACCGAAGCCACCGACGCATCTCCCGGGGCGTCTGCCCTTCGTGCCGGCCGCCCGGTACCCATCGGCTCGCGGATGCGGGCCGCGTAACGTCTCCTCCCCCTTTATCGCAAGATAAGGGTTCAGCCCCGGCAGATGCCTGCCGGGGCTTTTTTTTGCGACCGCGGGGGCGCCTTGCCGCCCCGCGCCTTACTGCATGTGCTGCCCGCCGTTGATGGCGATGTTGGCCCCGGTGACGAAGGCGGCCTCGTCCGAGGCCAGGTAGATGATCAGCCCGGCTACTTCCTCGGGTTTGCCCAGCCGGCCCAGGGGAATCTGCGGCACGATCTTGGAATCCAGGATGTCCTGCGGAATGGCGGTGACCATCTTGGTGCCGATGTAGCCGGGGGAGATGGTATTGACGGTGACGCCCTTCCGGGCCACTTCCAGCGCCAGGGCCTTGGTGAAGCCGTGCATGCCGGCCTTGGCGGCGGAGTAGTTGGTCTGGCCAAAGGCGCCCTTCGAGCCGTTCACCGACGAGATGTTGATCACGCGCCCCCAGCCACGTTCCACCATGCCGTCCATGACCTGCTTGGTCATGTTGAAGCAGGAGTCCAGGTTGGTGCGGATGACGGCGTCCCAGTCGGCCTTGGCCATTTTCTTGAAGGTCATGTCCCGGGTGATGCCGGCGTTGTTCACCAGCACGTCCACCGGGCCGGCCTTGGCTTCCACGGCCTGCACGCAGCGGGCGCAGTCGTCGTAGTCGGCCACGTCGCAGGGCACGGCCTCGAAGCTATAGCCGCGGGCGCGCATGGCAGCGAGCCATTCGCCCGAGCTCTTGTTGGCGGGCGAATAGGTGGCCACCACGGCATATCCCTTGTCGGCCATGCCGGTGCAGATGGACTCGCCGAGGCCACCCATCCCGCCGGTCACCAGTACCAGACGCTTGGTCATATTCGTTACTCCTGTGGTTGAGGTGGATGGGAGCCCGCCGCGGCGCGCGCGGATTCACGCACGTAGCGGCCCGGGGCCGGTTCGATCACCGGATGCGCCGGGCTGCCAGGGGAGACGGGTGCCGGAACGCGCCGCCCCGCGAGCGGCGCGATCCAGGCAGCCCAATCGTGCCACCAACTGCCGCTGCGGTGTAGCGCCGCATCGCGCCAGGCCGCCGGGCTGGCGGGCAGCGCACCGCCATCGCTCCACCAGCCGCGTCGGCCAGGCACGGGCGGATTGATCACCCCTGCCACATGGCCGCTTTCGCCCAGCACGAAGCGCGGCGGGTGGCCCAGCAGGCGCGCGCCGGCATAGGCCGAGCGCCAGGGCACGATGTGGTCGTCGAGGGCGGCGAACACGTAGGCGGGCAGGCGGATTCGGCCGAAATCCACGGGCTGGCCGAGCAGGCGTTCGCGGTCGGGCTGGCGCAGCCGGTTCTCCAGGTAGCAGGCGCGCAGCAACCAGGCATACAGGCGGCCGGGCAGGTTGGTGGCGTCGCCGTTCCAGTGCAGCAGGTCGAAGGGGCGGGGCGTCTCGCCCAGCAGATAGCGGTGCTCCACGAAGTGCCACACAAGCTCGCGGGCGCGCAGGCTGGCAAAGGCTGCCGCCAGGCGCGCGCCGGGCACCAGGCAGCCGCCTTCGGCGTCGCGCTCGCAGGCGGCCACGTAGTACTCGTCCACGTACACGGCCACCTCGCCAGGGTCCTCGAAGTCCAGCAGGGTGGCCAGCAGCGTCAGGCTGTGCCAGCGTCGGCGATGGGCGGCGGCATCCACCGCCGCGGCGCAGGCCGCCAGGGTGCCACCCACGCAGTAGCCCAGCACGTTGGCGGCGCGTGTACCGCACAGCGCGTTGGCCACATCCAGGGCTTCGAGCACGCCGCTGCGCAGGTAGTCCTCCCAGCCTGCGCCCGCCAGGCCGGGCGTGGCGTTGCGCCACGAGACCATGAACACCTGCAGGCCTTGCTCCAGGGCGAAGCGCACGAAGGAATTGGCCGGCCGCAGGTCGAGCACGTAGTACTTGTTGATGAAGGGCGGCACCACCAGCAGCGGCCGGGCGCCCACCCGCGGGGTGAGCGGTGCGTAGCGGATCAGCTGGGCGATGGCGTTCTCGTGCACCACGGCGCCTGGGGTGATGGCCAGGTCTCG
>JBIIUM010000329.1:0-2615 GCA_044339985.1 Burkholderiales bacterium
GAGTTCACATGGCCGAGTCCACGATCACTGCCAAGGGACAGACCACGGTACCTGCCGATATCCGGGCGCGCGTTCACCCAGTGCCTGGAGATGCATCGAGTAGGGGCAGTCGCTTTTCGTGCCGGTGAACCCGTGATGCTCGAACTGGAGCCGGTGCTTCCATCGAGCGTCGCGTTCGGGACGGACGACGTGATCCAGGTGGTTTCGAGCCTGCTGTCAGGGGGTGCCTGCGGCGCACGCCGGCGAAACGCTCCGTGAGCTTCCGGGCTGAGGCGCGAGCATGAGCACCTGCGGGTGTTGCGCATCCGAACCCCCCTGTTGCGGCCAGGCCAGCAGGAGGTAGCAGCAGCGCCGGCGTCGCCGCACGAACCGTCGATCTCACGGCGTCGCGGTTTCCCGGTCGGGTGTCGGGCCGGTACCGAGCGCGCGCACCAGCGCCACCCACGATCTGAGCTTCTCCCGCTCGGCCTCGATGGTCTGCGCCGCGGCGGTCGCCCGGTTGATCTGCAGTTCCAGCGACGGCAGCACGCCTTCCCGCCCCGCGCGGCGGCGCGTCTCGGCCTGGCGCAGATCGGTAAGGGCGAGATCGAGGAGCGTCCGGCGGGCGTCGAGCGCGCGGTCGTCGGCTGCGAGGCCAGCGAGCGCCACCTCGACTTCCTCGAGGGCACGCAGGACGGTCTGGCGGTACTGCGCCTCACGTTCCCGGATGAGCGCCTGCGCTGCGGCGGCGCGCGCCTTTCGGGCGCCGGCATCGAACACGGGCAGCACCAGGCGCGGACCCCAGGCCCAGCCCAGCGCGCGGTCTCCGTCGAGATCGCGGGTGCGGGGCGCCGTCGGGCCGAGCGACGCCGAGAACACGACGTTGGGATAGCGCGCGGCCTCGGCCTCGTCGAACCGGGCGCCGGCGGCGAACAGGCGCGCCGTGGCCGCACGCACATCGGGCCGCGCACCGAGCACGCTGGCCGGGATGCCGGCGCGGATCGCCGGGCAGGCCGGCAACGGGCGGGAGACCAGTTGGATGGCGGACGTCGTGGGGGACTCGCCGACCAGCACCGCCAGCCGGACCACGGCCTGGGCGTCGAGCTTGCGGGCGTCCTGGATCCCGCCCGTGATCCGACCGATCTCGGCATCCGCGCGGTTCACCTCGCTGCGGGTGGAGGTCCCGGCGGCGAGCTGACGCCGGCGCAGCGCCGCGATGCGTCCCGCGACTTCGCGCTGCTCCTCGAGCAGGACAAGCCGGGCCCGCACGGCACCGGCATCGAGGTAGGCGTCGACCACGTTCGCCACCAGCACCCGACGCGCCACTTCGAGGTCGGCGCGTTCGGCCTCCAGATCGCCGCGCGCGGCGCGCACGCCGGCGGCGATGCCACCCCAGAAGTCGAACTCGTAGGAGGCCTCGAGTCCGATGGCGTACCGGTTGAAGATCGTAGGGCCATCGCCGCCTGTGTCGAGGAGTGCCCCTCCGCCCTGAAGCACCGGGCCCTGGGGAAACTTGCGTCGTTCCGCTTCCGCGAGGGCATTCACCGACGGGCGCCGGCGTGCCAGTTGCACCCGCAGCTCGGCCTCGAGCGCCTGCAGCCGGGCGATCACGGCCTGGAGTTCCGGACTCGCCGCGATCGCCCGGTCCACGAGGCTGTCGAGACGCGGATCGCCAAGCTGCGTCCACCAGCGATCCCGCAGAACGCTGGCAGCCGATGCGGTCTCGTTCCGGAACGCGGTCCCGGTGTCGACGACGGGTGTGGCGATCGGCGTGCGGATGGCGCAGCCGGCAACGGCGAGGGTCAGGCACACGGTTGCAACGAGTCGACTCATGACGGCAGCACCCGCACGATCACGCGCTGGCCGATCAGCAGCGGCGCATCGTCGAGGAGCAGTACGCACTCGACGACGCGCACATCGACCCTGTCGGTCGGGTCGTCACCGGCCTGGCGGGTGTTGAACACCGCGCCGATACGAACGATGCGGGCGCCATAGCCGCGCGACTCATCCGATTCGGGGAACACGGCGGCGCGCATGCCCACGGTGACCTTGCCCACATGGCGCTCTTCGAGATCGGCCCGCACGATGCGCGGGGTCTGCGGCGCGAAGGTGAAGAGCGGCGTCACGTTCAGTGTCGACACGCCGTCGCCGATGCGCGCCTGGCGCCTGACGATCACGCCGCCGATCGGTGCCTTGATCACGCGCAGCGCCACCTCCTGCGCCGCGGTGGCGGTCCGTGCCTTGGCAAGCGCAACCCGCGCTGCCTGCCGACCCATCGTCGCCTCGATCTCGTTCACGCGGTCGCGGGCGAGATCGAGCTCCTGCCGTGGTGCCGCCTCGTCGGGCACGAGGCGCTCGAGGCGTTCACGCTCCCGGCGTGCTGCCGCGAGCTGCACATCGAGCAGCGGTCGCTCTGCAAGCACTTCATCCAGTTCGCGTTCGGCCTGTGCCAGGGCCAGGCGCGCGGCCGTATCGTCGATCTGTGCCAGGACTTGTCCTGCCTTGACCACGGCGCCTTCCTCGGCATAGACGGCCTTCACCAGACCGTCGCGGGTGCCGGCAAGTCGCACCAAGCCCCCCTCGATGTCCACCCGGCCCTTGGCCACTGCGACGACCTGGGGAGCCGGTGCGGTCGC
>JBIIUM010000114.1:0-10221 GCA_044339985.1 Burkholderiales bacterium
CGTTCCGCCACACCGAGCTGGTAGAGCACGAAGGCGTCCGGTCCGCCCAGAATCTGCTGGAAATTGATGCCCAGCCCGGCGTCGAAGCGTGGTGGTTTTTCCTTGAACACCACGCTCGTGCCCGCGTCGGCTGGCCGGGCGGTGGGGGCTCCGGTGGTCAGGGCGGCGCGCTTGGACCGTGGCGGCAGTGGTTCGGACCGCTCGGCCACCCAGGCATCGCGGTCCACGATCGTTTCGGTCAGTGCCTGGCCGCGGTTTTTCATCAGCAGGCTGAAGCGATCCACTTCGGCAGGAGCATCGCGGTGCAGCACCGAGACGGCCCGGTTGGTGCGGTCGCGCCAGTACTGGGCCTCGGCATCGTCGAACACCACTCGCAAATCGTTGCCGCGTTGCTCGATGGACCCCACATGCCAGCCGCTTTGCTGCTTCACGTCCCGGCTGGTGACTTTCCAGTCGGGCGGGCGGGCGGGCCGCGCCGGCTGGAACGGCACGGGCGGTGGATCGGCGATCTTGGGGATCGACACCTCATTGAGCTGGGAGCGCAGGGTGATGCCCGCCATCACCGTGTTGCCGCGCTCGTAGCCCAGCGAAGCCTCGCCCCAGTTGCCCAGCCGATACACCACCCCGACGTTGAAGGGTGAGCGTTGGGGCAGGGTGGTGGAAAAGGGTTCACGCTGGTAGGCATTGCCATCGATTTCGGCCTTGAGAACCAGCGGCTCCCAGGGCGATTGCCACTGCACACCGCCGAACAGCGCCGCGGCCCGCGGAAATACTGGGAGGCGGAGAACTCTCCCCCCGAGCCGGAAAACCCGCCAGGGCGCTGGTCGAACTTCGGTGACAGCGCTGACAGGGGATTACGCAGGTTTGCGCGTCCGCCCACATAGCCCCAACCAAGGCCCAGGCTCCAGTCAAAGTTGCCGGTGCGCTTGCTGGCCACCAGGTATTCACCGGCAAACAGCCCCGTGCCGGCCAGATCGCGCATGCCCACGGCCAACTGGGGAAGCCAGGCGCTCTCCTGCATGAGGCGCACCTTCACGTCGAAGCTCTTGTCCTTGTAGGTCTGGTCGCCAGCGATGGTGGGGCCATAGGGCTGGTTGTTCACATCCACGTAGCGGAAGCCAGCCTCCAGCCAGTCGAAGGGTTGGGCCACCACGCTCATCCGGGCGTAGGGATGGGTGCGGCTGTAGGTGAAGGAGAAGGCCCCGGCGGGTTGCATGCGCGCCGTGGGCGTTTGCAACAGTCCCACCATGCCCCAGTCGCTGGCGGTGGGGCGCAGGTCACGGGAGCGATAAGGCGCTTGCCAGGCGCTGGGGTCGAGGCTTGCACGGGTGCTGGCACCGGCCGGGCCTTCGTCCGGGGCAGGACCGAGGGTCGCCAGATGGGCGATCAGATCCTCCGAAAAGTCCGCTGGCCAGCCGGTGTCGCGGTGCGGCGCCCAGATCCAAGCCCCCGGCGCCGGTTCGTCCTGGCGCTCGTGGTTCCAGGTCGCCATGCCGAACCGTTGCACCCTGCCATCGGGTTGGGCGATCCAGGCCCAGTCGGCTCGTGCCGCCGCCGCGGCATCGCAGGCGGCCACGTAACTTGCCGCTTCGTATCCTGACCTGTGGGCCGGGGTGCAGCGCTCGCCCGTGCCGGTGATCACCGTCACCGTCTGAGGCCGACGCGGCACCACCACCTCGTGCCCCGGCCGGATCACCGGGTCGCGGACCGGGTTTGCATCAAGCCAGCGGGCATCGGCCTGTGCCACGGGCACCCGCCCGGTGGGCGGCAGATCGGCGAGCAGCGCCTTGAGGCGTGTCCGTGCGGCCGGTGCCGCGCTGATGCCCCGAGAGCCCTCGTCCAGGCGGTCGAGCAGGCTTTGCCAGCGCGCCTGCTGGGGGGGGGCGCTCCGAGGGCACCCGCCAACTGAGGCCCAACGGAAAGTCTTCTGGTCCTGGCGGGTGTTGCAGCAGCCAGGCATTCAGCCGTTTTTGCGCCGTCACCGGCTGTGCGGCCGGGCAGGGGGGGGCCGAGGCCAGCAGAGCAACAGCGAGGAGGACGAGGGACCAGCCAGGACAACTCCACCCGCCGGCCCAGCCGCGCAACCCGGCAAGACGACTCGTGCGGCGCGTGGGCGAGGGCTGGATACAGGCCGCGCCCTGCGGTTTGCCCGCGCCCTTGGCGGTCCACGAGGGCACTCCGGCAGGTAGCAGCCGGGACCCCGGGGCACACAGCCCGTGCAGCCCGAGGGTCAGGAGAATCGCGGAGCGACAGGGCCGATCATCCAAGCGCTTCAGGGCCTCATGACAGCGTGGTAACCGAACGGGCTGCCGGCCGGCAGCCATACAAACAAAACCGCCGAAGGAGCCTCGTGGGCTCTTTCGGCGATTGCGTACGGGCCATGCGGCTTATTCTGGCTGCAGCCCAGGCGTCAGCTACAGGGCATCACTGGACGGTTCCGGTGGTTCCCGCGGTTCCCGATGTGGTGTCGCCCGCCGCACCCGCGATGCCGGCGGCGAGGCCTGCCGCGGCTCCCACGGCCGCACCGGTCAAGGCGCCCGAGGCTCCGCCCACTGCGCCGCCAGCCCCAGCGGTTGCACCGCCACCGGCACCGCCGGTGTTTGTTGCAGCGGTCGTGGCTCCGGTAGTGGTGGCAGAAACCGTCACCCCGCCCAATTCGGTGAACGTCGAGGAGATCGCCGACGGGAGCTGATTGGGCGCGACGCGCCCGATTGCCTTGCCCTTGGGAAGCGCACCCAAGGGGTTGGAGGCGCCATCGAATAGCATCTTGCTCATGGGGTTCGAGGCAGATACCTTCCCGATGTTGACCTTGAGCCAGTAGATGGACCCCTGTGACGCTTGGGCCACCATCATTGGCGGCAAGCCGCCACCCGCATCGCTCGTCACAGTGCCGGCGTCGGCGAGATTGATCAGCTCGGCGGTGTCTGTGGTTTCCAGCCCCGCCACCATGAAATCCGTGCCGCGGATGCCGATGGTGGCCGTGGGCGTCCGCATGGAAAACGCGGTCGGGTTGCGCGCACCGATCAGGCCCGTGACAGCCCGCAAGGCGCCCCGGAGCAGATCAAAGGACACCTTGTCGCCGCCGGGCTGCTTGCGGTCAAAACGATACGCAGTGATCTTGACCTCCGTGTTGGGGTTGAGCACCAGCACCTGCCCGTCCTCGAAACGCAACACCGCACGGCCGCTGGCGCCGGTGAACACGGTTTGACCGCCCAGGGCCCGTCCTCCCTTGACGGCTTCCTTGGCGGTGACGCGGTCAGGACCCACGCGGACCTCGCCCGAGACAGATTCAAACTGCCCGTTGGCGAGGGCTCCCGCGCTGACTACGCCAGCCAGGAGGCTCGCGAAGACACGCCCGGCGTATCTCCGAAACAACGGTTTGAGAGTTGGTGTTGCCAGGGTGGTTTCCACGTTGCTGTTCGTATGGTCAGAAAAAATGATCAAGGCAAAGCAAGACTGTTCGAAAGGGACCCATTTCGGCGCGTGCTTCCGACAGACCGGTCGGGATGGCGGGGAATGGGCAGATTCGCCACAGACGAATCCCGGCTCAGGATTGATCAACGTACTGCCAGTTTAGACATAGATCGGGGGAAAGGCACTGTTCGCCGAAAACAACTTTTTCTGCGCCTTCTGCGTCTACTTGAACCGCATAACGCGCCGGAGGCAGGCGCAGCGACGGATGCTTTGGCGTACCCACCTGCCGCTCCTCGAACCAAAGCAGGCTGGAAGTCTCCAGCCCTGCCAGAGAATTTCCTCGGGAGGGTTCAATCTGCCGGGTGAGCATCTGGTCGCGCACGCCGTAGCGGTAGCCCGGCATCACATCCCGGGAGCGCTCCCAGCGATGCCCCGCCGCCATTTCACGCCAGCCTGGCAGGACCGGGATCGATACCCGGCGCCACTCCGTGAGCAAACCAGCCGCGCCCACCAGCCGCCCCCCCTGAAGCCGGATCACCTCGCGGCCAGCGCTGTACCACACCTCCACTGGCCCCTGGGGGTCAGATTCCACGTACCCCAGCACCAGGAGCACCTCCCGTCCCTCGGAAGTGACTCGCAGGTACCGGTATTGCGGATTCAGCGCGGCTTTTGCTGCGGATGAGGCGGGGCGCAGGGGTGCGGTGAAGGTTTGCAGGATGGCCGAGCCGGTGGGCGTGCAGCCTGCCAGCCACGGGGCGAAGATCGCCATGGCCGCTACCCGGATAAGCCGGCCTGCCACAGGACGCATTGCAAAGTCGTGCGGGTTACTCACGATACATAAAAGAGCCGCTGCGGGCACAAACAAGGCACCTGCGGCGGTTCGGATGCTATTGAACGGATCGGAGTTGGCTTTGCGGCGCAGAAGCCAGGGCCAAATCCTGCGTGTGAGGCATCAACGGGTAGTGCCTGTAGTGCCCGCGGTGCCAGTCGTACCCGCAGCCGAGTCTCCTGAAGCGCCGCCGATACCCGCGGCGACGCCTATGATCGTACCAACGGCCGCCGCCGTAAGAGCACCCGTCGAGCCCGCGACCGCTCCCGCCGCGCCAACTGGAGGCGGCGGTGAATTTTGAGCCTGAGCAACCGCAGCAAGACCGTTGGCCGATACGACAGCAATCAAGAAGATGGAAAACGCGAGCTTTTTCATGGGGACCCTCAAGTCAATATCCCGATGATCGGGAGTCGATATAGGAAAGTTGTCGATGGATTATGTAGTTATAAGACCGCCTCCATCAAACGCGGGATTCGAGACCACGATGATTCGGAAACCGATCAGTAGCCCTTCAACCCGCGAGTCTCACAGCCCCTTGAGCACCCGTAGCGCGGCAATACCCAAGCCGAATTGGGCAAAGATCTGTGTCCAGTCCCTCAAGAGCCTTCGGAACTCTGTCCGGTCGAGTTTTTCGGGAACCACCACAGCGTCGTTGGGCATCAGACGCAGGCTCGACAGCCGCCCGCCGCTGAGGGTGCCGCCCTGCTTGCGGCTCACCACCGACCCGTCTGCGCGCAGCACATACATTTCGCCGTCATCGGCATCCTTCGTCGGCCCGCCTGCCTGCCGCAGGTAGTCATCCACCGACTTGCCTGGCCGATGGAGGAACGAATTCTGGTTGTAGACCGCCCCGAACACGGAAACGGTGGAGGACGCCGGAGGAACGTAGAACTGGTCACCGTCCTCCAGAGGTACGTCAGGCAGGTCCTTGATGTCGTTCGCGGCCGGGGGTACCTCCAGCACGATCCGTCCGGGCGCCTTCATGGTGCGCAGGCGGGCGATGAGGGCCCGTTGCGCCTCCAGTTCGGTGGCAGCAGCGGCCGCATCGGTTGGGGCGAGGGCGTTCTGGGCACGGGAGGAAACAAGCCGCTGCGCCTCCCGCTCCAGGCGGTCGGCTGCGGCGTCGAGTTTCTCCTGCTGCATCTTTCGGGTGGATTCACGGGTCAACTCCGCGCCGAAGAGATAGGCGCTGGCGGTGAGGCCGCCCGCACGCATCACCACTTGCCGCAGGGTTTCGCCGGGCAGGACCTGGAACACCCCCGCCTGTGCCACCTCGCCCTCGAGGCGCACGTAGCGTGTTTGTTTACCCAACGGCACCCGGACGTCGTTCTTGGAGAAGATCAATACCACATCACCGGGCTCGAGCAGCAGGTTATGCGCGTCGGAACCCTCCAGCACGGCCATGCCGAGGTTGAAGGGGATCAGGCGGATTGAATAGTCGCCGCGATCGAGCCGTTCGATCACCGCATATTCCCAGTTCACCTCGCCATCGGGCGGGCGGATATCCGTGACCGTCCGCCGGTCCTGGGACGTTACATCGCTCTGGAAACGGCCCGCCGGGCGTTGCCCCTGCCGCGTCTTGCCAACTGCGCCGTTCGCCTCCGTGAGCCGGTAGCGGTCGGTTGCGTCATCGCGCAACGGCACGACAGACCCGTCGGACTCCGTAAGCCGGTAGCGCTCGGTCCAGTACTCCCGGGACAGCAAGGCGGCCCGGTCGGGGATCAGGTCACGCACTCGCATGCCCTGGCGGAAGGGCAGATGCAGTGGCTGAGCCACGTTGCCGCGCAGGCTCACCGAGTTGTCGAAGCGGGGAACGATACCGAACACGTTGACCACGTCGCCGTCTTGCAACGGCTTCGCCAGGCCGGCGGGGTCGAGATCGAATTCGTCCACCTTGCGCACCTGCCGGCCCTCAATGCGATCCACCGTCACGCGCCGGCCCTCGGCCTCCGACGACAGTCCGCCTGCAAAGCGCAAGGCGTCGCCGAGGGTTTCCTGAGGTTTCAGCTCGTAGATGCCAGGCGTGTTCACGCTGCCCGACACCGCCGTCAGTGGACCCACGGGCGGAAAGAAGATCACGTCGCCGGGCAGCAGCTGGGCATCGGCTGACTTGTCACCCTTGGTGAGCAGATCGTAGAGATCGAACTGGGCGATCGTCCGGCCGCCCCGCTTCAATTCCACCCGCCGCATGGAACCGGCTGGCCCCGGCCCGCCTGCGGCGAAGACGGCGTTTACGAGCGTGCTGAGGGAACTCACCGTGTAGGAGCCCGGCTTGAGGGCCTGTCCAACCACGTAGATCTGGATGGCGCGTAATTGGCCCAGGGAGACCGTGAGTTCGAAATTCCGGAACACGCGCCCCACGGCGCGACGGATGTGATCGGGCAGGTCTTGGTAACGAACCCCGGCCACCTGAACCACGCCTACGCGAGGAATGCGGATGGCGCCAGTGCGGTCCACCACGGCACGGTAGTCGATTTCCACGGCGCCCCAGCCCCGGATCAGCAGTTCGTCGCCGGGGCCCACCAGATAGTCGGCTGTCACCGGCACCGAGTCCAGCGGGGAAAAGGTGCTGGGCGTGTCCTCGAACAATCGGGCGCCGAACATGGGCAGGTTCATGCCAGTGGTTTCCCGCAGGAATCGCTGGAAGCCGTTGAGCTCCGCGGGCCGCGGCATGCCCCGCTGGCGGTCGGTGCGGGATGACCGTTCCGCCGCGCTGGATGGGGAAGTCTCTTCGCGCCCGGTGGTGTTTCCAATGCTGGGTACCCCGGGTATCTCACGCCTTGCGGGGGGTACGCCATACGGGGCCGCAGGCGTCTCCCGCCCAGCGGAGTTCGAGATGGTGGGTACCGTGATCGAAGACGGGGCGAGGGGATCGGCCGAGGTCCCCATCTGGGCCCAAGCCACGGCGGAGGTGACCGTCAGCAGAAGCGTGCAGACACGGCGACTGATGGTTGCAACCATGTTTTTCTGGTGCTTTGCGTTGATGCAGGGAAGGAATGCGGACCCGCAAGCCTTTGACAGCGTATATAAACTTCAACAAGAAGCGCCAATCCTCTTGATATTCCTGAAATGCCACCCGCCATGCCCGAAGACTCGAACACAGGCGACGACGAGATCGACTTGCTTGACCTCACGCTCGTGCTGGCCGAAAACGCCAAGCTTCTGATCTTCGGTCCTGTGGCCGTGGGTCTATGCGCGCTGGGGATTTCCTTCCTGGTGCCGCCCACCTTCACGGCAACAGCGCGGCTGCTCACGCCCCAGCTACAGCAGAGCACGGCCAACATCCTCGCCGGCCAGCTCCAGAGCTTGGGCGGTCTCGGCGGCGCGGCCTCCGCCTTTCCGGGTCTCAAGAACCCGGGGGATCTGTACGTGGGCCTGCTCAAGAGCCGTAGCGTGGCCGATGCGCTCGTCGACGAATTCAAGCTGCGGGAGGTCTACGAGGAGGACTACTCTCAGGATGCCCGCAAGCAGCTTGCCAAGCGTAGCCGCATCACCGCCGGTAAGGACGGCATCATCGCGGTCGAGGTGGACGACCACGACCGCGAACGCGCTGCCCGCTTGGCCAATGCCTACGTGAGCCAGCTTCAGGCTCTGATGGAGCGAATTGCCGTCACCGAGGCGGGACAGCGCCGGCTGTTCTTCGACAAGCAACTCGCACAAGCGCGCGAGGACCTCACCAGGGCCGAAACCGCATTGCGCGCCGTGGGCGTGAACGAGGGCAACCTCAAGGTCTCGCCCGAGTCCACATTGGGGGCGCTGGCGCGGCTCAAGGCGATGATTACCGCGTCGGAGGTGCGCTTGAGCGCCATGCGCGGTGCCATGACGGAGGCCAACCCCGACCTGCGCGGCGCCGAGCGGGAATTGAATGCTCTCAAGGCCCAACTGGCGAACGCCGAGCAACAGGAAGGCCCATCAGGCAAGGACGGCAGCAACGAGTACATCAGGCGCTTGCGGGAGTTCAAGTACCGCGAAACGTTGTTCGAGTTCATGACAAAGCAGTACGAACTCGCTCGCCTGGACGAAGCCCGAGAGGGGGTGGTCATCCAGATGGTGGATGCCGCCATCCCGCCCGAGCGCAAATCGAAGCCGCAGAAGGGGCTCATTTCCATCATTGCCACCCTTGCCGCGGGGGCCGTGCTGGCACTTTTCGTGTTCGCCCGCAACGCCCTCCGCGCCGCCGCCACGGATCCGGCCACTGCCTGGAAGCTGCAGCGGCTGCGGCAGCCCCTGCATCGTGGCAAGCCTGCCGGGCTGCCGCCGCCGCCCATGGCGTCCTAGCTTCCCCGGCTCCCACGTGCTGGCCTCGCGCTTGATGCTGGCGATGTTTCTGGTGGCAGCGGTATGGCTGGCGGTGGCGCGTCCGGAGTCGCGCGTGTACCCCCTGGTGGAAATCGAGTTGGTGGAGAGTGGCGGCGCCATGGGGTTGCTGGCGGTGTTCGAGGGCCGCGCCACGGTGGAGGCCTGTGAGGCTCTCACCGGCAAGCTGGCGCGGGTGAGCCTGGAGCGATGTCCCGCGTGCCGGGTGGCGGCGGCGCGCTGCGATACCGAATTGCCCAAAGCAGCGCGGGAATTGTTGGGTCCAGGGCCGGTGCCCGTGGTGTCGGGCCGGCTGAAGGATGGCGTCATCGCCTTCTACGCCGCGGATGCAAGCCATGCGCAGCAGGCCTGCGAGGGCGCGGCGCGCATGTCTACGCCTTCCAACAGGCTCACTTGCTACTCGGCGGGGGCGCCTCGGCCGCGCAGTGCCGGCAAAATGTTCCTGTCCCCGTCCCATCTCGTCGTTGCCCTGGTGGCCGTGCTGGTGGCGTGGCTGGCGGGATGGTTCGTGAAGCGTTACGAGCATCTGCACGGGCGCTTCAGTCATGATGCCGTGGAAGGTGGCCCGCAGAAGGCTCACGCTGTGCCCGCACCGCGAGTCGGTGGTTTCCTGGTGCTGGCAGGCGTGGCGGCGGGGTGGATGATTCCGGCGGCGGCTTTTTCCGTGCCCTATGGGCGGGAACTGGCCCTGCTGCTGCTATGCAGCCTGCCTGCATTCCTGGGCGGTCTGCTGGAAGACGTCACCAAGCGGGTGGGCGTGTTCGAGCGGTTGATTGCCAGCATGATCGCGGGGGCTCTGGCGTGCTGGGTCCTGGGTGCCGTGTTGCATCGTGTCGGGGTGCCGGGTCTGGATGAGGCGCTGGTTTGGGTGCCCTTCGCCGTGATCTTCACCTGCTTCGCGGTGGCGGGTATCGCCAATGCAGTGAACATCGTCGATGGGTTCCATGGCCTTGCGGGCGGCCTGGGCGTGATCAGCGCTGCCGCCATCGCCGTGGTGGCCTTCCAGACCGGCGACGAGATGGTGTTCGCCTGCGCGCTGACGTTTGCCGGCGCGCTGCTCGGATTCCTGCTCTGGAACTGGCCCGGTGGCAGGATCTTCCTGGGCGACGGCGGCGCCTATCTGGTGGGCTTCTTGTTGGCGGAATTGGCGGTGTTGCTCACCATCCGCCAGCCGGGAGTGTCGCCATGGTTCCCCGCGCTGGTGATGTGCCATCCGCTGGTGGAGACCCTCTATTCCATCTACCGGCGAAAGGTGGTGAAGCGCGGGCAAGTGAGCGGGCCCGACTTCGACCACTTTCACCAGCGCATCTACAAGCGGCTCGAGAGGCGGGTGTCCGAGCCGACGGTGAACAATCCTCGCGTGGCGGGCTTCGTGTGTTTACCCTCCATCGCCGTGGCAGCCTTTGCCGCCTATGCCCATTTCCACGAACTGGCGCTCATGGGAGGGTTCGCGGCATACACCGTGGGTTTTGTCGTGGCCTACCGGTGGCTTGGGGAGGAAGGGCCGGCCTGAGAGCGGGCGGGGCGCCTTGCTTCGCCGCGGAGCGCTGCGATCACTGCTCCTCGGCCACCGGTGTGCGCCCGTAGGCGGCCTCGCGAAAACGGCTGCGGAGGGCCAGCTTTTCGGGTTCGTTGAGTTCGCGCCCAAGCAACTCGCGGGA
>JBIIUM010000330.1:0-2597 GCA_044339985.1 Burkholderiales bacterium
CCGACGGCCGCTTCTCCCTGAAGGAGGGCGAGTGCCTCGGCGCCTGCGGGGATGCGCCGGTGATGCTGCACAACAACAAGCGCATGCTTGCCGGCATGACCCCGGGGCGCATCGACGCCTTGCTCGAGGAACTCTCCAAGTGATGCCCACCTCCCGGCCGCCCTTTGCGGCGGATGCCTACGGCCCCGACGCCATCATCCTCAAGGGCCTGGACGGCACCAACTGGCGGCTCAAGGACTACGAATCCCGCGGCGGCTACCAGGCCCTGCGGCGCATCCTCACCGGGAAGATCACGCCCGCTGCCGTGATCGACGAGCTCAAGAAGGGCGTGCTGCGCGGCCGTGGCGGGGCGGGTTTCCCCACCGGCCTCAAGTGGAGCTTCATGCCCAAGAACTACACCGGCCAGCGCTACTTGGTGTGCAATTCCGACGAGGGCGAGCCCGGCACCTTCAAAGACCGGGACATCCTGCGCTACAACCCCCACATCGTCATCGAAGGCATGGCTATCGGTGCCTACGCCATGGGCATATCCGTGGGCTACAACTACATCCACGGCGAGATCTGGGAATGCTACGAGCGCTTCGAGGAAGCCCTCGATGAGGCCCGTGCGGCCGGCTACCTGGGCTCGAACATCCTCGGCAGCGGTTTCGACTTCCAGCTGCATGCCCACCACGGCTGGGGCGCCTACATCTGCGGCGAGGAGACCGCGCTGCTCGAATCCCTCGAGGGCAAGAAAGGGCAACCGCGCTTCAAGCCCCCCTTCCCGGCGAGCTTCGGCCTGTACGGCAAGCCCACCACCATCAACAACACCGAAACCTTTGCCGCCGTTCCCTGGATCATCAACCACGGCGGCGACGCCTACCTGGCATTGGGCAAGCCCAACAACGGTGGCACCAAGATTTTCTCCGTGTCCGGCGACGTGGAGCGGCCCGGCAACTACGAGGTGCGCATGGGCACGCCCTTCGCGACGCTGCTCGAGATGGCCGGCGGCATGCGCGGCGGGCGCCGGCTCAAGGCGGTCATTCCCGGAGGCTCCTCCATGCCCGTGCTCCCCGCCCAGGTCATGATGGCCACCGACATGGATTACGACTCCATCGCCAAGGCGGGGTCGATGCTCGGCTCGGGCGCGGTGATCGTCATGGACGAAACCCGCTGCATGGTGCGCTGCCTGGAGCGGCTCTCCTATTTCTACTATGAGGAGTCCTGCGGCCAGTGCACGCCCTGCCGGGAGGGGACAGGATGGCTCTACCGCATGGTCCATCGCATCGAGCACGGCCAGGGCCGCCCCGAAGACCTTGACCTGCTCAACGCCGTGGCCGACAACATCCAGGGCCGCACCATCTGCGCGCTGGGCGACGCTGCCGCCATGCCGGTGCGCGCCTTCATCAAGCACTTCCGCGACGAGTTTCAGTACCACATCGACCACCGCCGCTGCCAGGTAAACGGCGCGCCGCTGGCCGAGGCGGCGTGAGCGCGGCTGCCATGGCGGACACCAAGATGATCAACCTCGAAGTGGACGGTCAACCCGTGGCCGTGCCCGAGGGCTCCATGGTCATGGCCGCCACCCGCGCGCTCGGCGTGTACGTGCCGCATTTCTGCTGGCATCGCAAGCTCTCCATCGCCGCCAACTGCCGCATGTGCCTGGTGCAGGTGGAAAAGGCGCCCAAGCCGCTGCCGGCCTGCGCCACGCCCGCCACGGAGGGCATGAAGGTATGGACCCGCTCCGACCAGGCCGTGAAGGCGCAGAAGGGTGTGATGGAGTTCCTGCTCATCAACCATCCTCTGGATTGCCCCATCTGCGACCAGGGTGGCGAATGCCAATTGCAGGACCTCGCCGTGGGCTACGGCGGCTCTGCCTCCCGCTACCGGGAAGTCAAGCGCGTGGTGCCCAGCAAGGACATCGGTCCTCTGGTGGCAGCCGAGGAGATGTCGCGCTGCATCCACTGCACGCGCTGCGTGCGCTTCGGTCAGGAAATCGCGGGCGTCATGGAACTGGGCATGGCCGGACGCGGCGAGCACTCCGAGATTCTCGCCTTCGTAGGCCGCAGCGTGGACTCCGAGCTGTCAGGCAACATGGTGGATCTGTGCCCTGTGGGCGCGCTCACCTCCCGGCCGTTCCGATACTCCGCCCGAACCTGGGAACTGGCGCGCCGCCGCAGCGTAAGCCCGCACTGCGGCCTGGGCGCCAACCTGGTGGTGCAGGTCAGGGGCAACCGTGTCATGCGGGTGCTTCCGGCAGACAACGAGGCGGTGAACGAGTGCTGGTTGTCGGACAAGGACCGCTATTCCTATGAGGCGCTGAACGGCACCGACCGCTTGACCCGCCCGCTGGTGCGCCGCGACGGCGCCTGGGTCGAAACCGACTGGCAGGGCGCGCTGGAGGCGGTGGTACAGGGCCTTGGCGCCATCCGCACCGAAGGTTCCGCGGCCCGCATCGGCATTCTCGCGAGCCCCCATTCCACGCTGGAAGAACTGCACCTTGCAGCGCGTCTGGCCGCCGGCCTTGGCACGCCACATGTGGACTTCCGCCTGCGGCGCACCGATGCCGCCCTGGATGGCGGGCGTCGCGGCGCACCCTGGCTGGGCATGCCCGTGGC
>JBIIUM010000331.1:0-2581 GCA_044339985.1 Burkholderiales bacterium
TCTATCGCCTGAAGGTGCGCACGGCGGTGCTGTTTCCGCGGACGTTCAGCCCGCGCGGCGAAACGGGCTGACCCAGTTCAGCGTCTGCGACCCAGAAAACTGCAAGCACACTCAACAGACCCGCATTCCCCCGCCACGCATCCCGCAGTCCATGTGCGTGCAATGCCCCCCTTCAAACCAACCAGCGACTGCTGTTCGCAGGCAGGGGGCCTTTGACGGTGCCCGGGTTCGCTTCAATCCCTCGGTCTTCCCGCCGAATGCCGCGGCGCGGGCAGCACCGGCTTTCGTGCGGGTTTTCCCGGGGGAGCTGATGGGGGCGCGGGCGGGCGAGACTGCGGCGCCGTATTGCGTCAGTTCGTCGATCCCCATTTCGATCAACCCGTTCTGCTTGGACGTCAGCGTGCTGCTGTCGATCAGCTGGCTGATCGCCTGCATCGCCGGTTCGCGATCCCGGCCCACTCTCTGTTACCTGATTTTCCAGGGGTTTGGTGCAATCGGGGGAGAAATTCTCTGGGCGGGCGTTGTACTGGACGGCAAATGAACAGACCCAGCCGACTCCACCTGTTCAGGTGTTGTCCAGGTCTAATTATGTCTGTTTTGGAATTAGTTGTATGATAAAAACAGCTATAATGTTGCAACACATTGTTTCAAAACACTAACTTTCATGTGGGCGCAAACTATCGTCCTGTACATATGGTTGACAACATATGGACGACGCTTCAGAATGCGTCCATCAGTAATAACCGATCCCCCAATCAAGGACACCAACCATGAAAAACGTCATCGTCGCTGCGCTTTCCTCCGCCGCCCTGCTCGCCGCCGGGTCCTCCATGGCCGCACCTGGTGGTTGGCAATTGGTCGTTGCCCAGGGCGCCGAGACCGTTTTCTTCCAGCCCAAGTCCGTCAACGTGATTCAGGACGGACTCGAAGTGTCGGTCATGGAAGATTTTCGCGAAACCGAATTCCTCGGAACCCCGGTGTTGCCGCACAAGTCCCGCGTGAGCACTTATCGCGTCGATTGCGATTCTGCCCAAGCCGGTCTCGCCGCCTGGACTCTGTACAGCGCGAATTTCGGGCAGGGCGACGTGGTGTGGTCGGACAAATCCGAGGAGGTCGCCATGTTCCGCGCTGCGTCCGAACCCGCGGTGGAGCGTCTCGTCCAGCGCGTCTGCGCACCCTTCCTCGCACGTCGCTGATCAAAACGTTGCGTTCAATCTCTTTTCAGAGCCGAGCCATGTTTCCCCTGAAAACCCTCGCCAGTACTGCCGTTGTGAGTTGCTCGCTGTTCGTGATGCCGATTGCCACGGCTGCTCAGTGGGAATCCGTGGTGCGCAACGCTGACGAGGCCCTGTACGTGGACCTTGACAGCCTGCGCATGGTGGACGGGCAAGTAGAAGCGCAAGCGCTTCACACCTACTCCAAGCCGCGCACTCTCGGTCAGGACTGGTACGCACACAAGTCTCGCGTGATGACGTACCGCTTCGACTGCAACGGAGAAAAGCTTACCTTCACCGCGTTCGAGATGCGCAGTGGTGAATTGGGAAGCGGGGAGACCGTCATTGCGGGTACTTCAGGCGGGCACATGTTCCCTGCCGCGAACGATCCTCTCGACGGCAAGCTTATGGGGAAGGTTTGCAGTCCCGCCAATCTGACCCGGGCTGAACGTGGTGGCGGCGACGCAGGGCGGCTTGCCAGTCGTTGAACCGTTCAATGGCACCATCCTGCGTGCGGTGGGATGTCGATTTGTATTGTCGTTTGCTCAGTACTCTCAGGCACATTGAGCATGCCCAGGAGCAGACCCTCATGGGGTCAACGCAGCCTAATCAGCACACGCTGAACGCTTCGGCACACGAGCTTCTTGGCGGGAGGGCGCGCTGGCCGGCGCTGGCGGGCCTGTCCTGCCGAGGCGCGCTCCCACGGCACGGAGCCGTTGGTTAAACCACCGCCAGCCTTCCGCCCGGGCCCGCGCCCCGGGCGCGGTACAGGAGGAACGCGGCGATGATGAGGTTGACGGTGTTCCAGCCGATGCCGTTCAAGAACGCTGCCGCATAGCTGCCGGTGAGGTCGAAGATCGCGCCGGACATCCACCCCCCCGCGCCCATGCCGAACAGGGTGGCGGTGATGATCATGGCCACGCGGGTGCCTGCCTCGGCGGCGGGGAAGTGCTCGCGCACGATGATGGCGTAGGCGGGCACGATGCCGCCCTGGAATAATCCGAACAGCGCTGCCACCAGGGTGAGCGGCACGGGTCCTTGCGCGGGCAGAAACAGCAACAGCGCCAGACATTGCAAGCCCGAACCCACCATCAGCGTGCGCAGGCCGCCGATGCGGTCGGAGACCATGCCGAAGCCCAGGCGGCTCACCACGCCGCAGGCGAGCATCACCGACAACAGTTGCGCGCCGCGCGCAGGCCCATAGCCCAGGTCGGCGCAGTAGGCCACCATGTGCACCTGAGGCATGGCCATGGCTACACAGCATCCGAAACCCGCCACCACCAGCAGGAACTGCAGGGTGGCCGGCGCCAAGCCCAGCGGCCGTGAACCCGCAGGCTGGGCCGTGCGGGCCGCCGTCGACCCCGCCG
>JBIIUM010000115.1:0-10083 GCA_044339985.1 Burkholderiales bacterium
CCCTTGGGGATGGACCAGTAGTCCAAGTCGTAGATGCTGCCCGCCCATACCAGCCGCAGGTCGCGGCCCTCGCGGCGCGCGGTCTCGATGCGGCCGTTGTAGGCGCTCGCCATGACCACGTCGCCAGCCACCAGGAATTGCGGCGGTTGGGCGCCTGCTTCCCACCACTGCAGGTGCGGCTTCAGTTCGCCGAGCTTGCGAAAGGCGCGCTCCGTGCCCTCGGGGGTGGCCAGCACCCGGTACACCTCGGCGGGCTTCACGCCGTCGGCCATGAGCGCGAACTCCAGATTGAAGCGCGCCGCCTTGCGCAGCGCCCGCTTGCCGGGGAAGCGCTTCACGTCCCAGAAATCGGTCCAGCCCCGCGGCGCCTCCTTCAGCCGGCCGGCGTCATAGGCCAGCGCCGAGGACCACACGAAGATGCCCACGCCGCAGTCATGCACGGCGGCGGGCAGGAAGTTGGCCTTGCCGCCGAGCCTGGACCACTCCAGCCGCTCGTACAGGCCCTCGTCGCAGCCGCGATCCAGGTCGGGGGACTCGGCCTCCACCACGTCCCAGGTGACCTTGCGGGCTTCCACCATCGCCTTGATCTTCGCCTGCTCGCCGTTGTATTCCACGGGCACCACTGTTGCGCCGGAGGCCTTCTCGAAGGGTTCGTAGAAGGCCTTCTTCTGCGCCGCGCCGTTGGCACCGCCGAAGTTCACCACGGTGAGTTGCTGGGCTGCCGTGGGCAGGGCGCTTAGGCCCAGCAGCAGGGCGGGAAAAAGGCTCGAGGGTCGCTTCACGGGCTTCTCCTGGGGAATGCAGATCCGGTCTCAGGCGTACAGGCGCAGGTGGCGTGACGGCAGTTCCAGCAGCACGGCAGTGCCGGGCGGCGGCGCTGGCAGCGCCCGCAAGGGCAGGGGGAAGCCGATCGGCCCCTGGCCAGGCAGCGCGCAGCGCAGGCGCACGTGATCGCCGAAGTAGCTGGCGTCCAGAGCGGTGGCCGCCAGGGTGTTGACCGCCGTCGCGCCCGGCGGGAGCACGCCGATGCGCTCGGGCCGGATGCACGCGAGCACCGGCGTGCCCGGCGCCGCCGCCTGCACGTTCACCCCTTCCAGCTGGGCACCGCCCGGCAGCGCCACCCGGGCCAGCTCGCCGCCGGCCTGCAGCGTTCCGGCGAGCGCCACCGCGTCGCCTACGAAGCTCGCCACGAAGCGATTCGCCGGGCGCTCGTACAGCGCCTCCGGGGTATCCACCTGCTGAAGCTCGCCGCCGGCGAACACGGCAACCCGGTCAGACAGCGTCAGCGCCTCGCCCTGGTCGTGGGTGACGTAAATGAAGGTGGTACCCAGGCGGCGGTGCAGGTCCTTGAGTTCCACCTGCATGTGCTCGCGCAGCTGCTTGTCCAGAGCGCCCAGCGGCTCGTCCATGAGCACCAGCGGCGGCTCGAACACCAGCGCCCGGGCCAGTGCCACGCGCTGGCGCTGGCCGCCAGAAAGCTGGTCGGGGCGGCGGCTCGCCACGCCCTCCAGTTTGACCATGGCGAGCGCCTGCTCGGCGCGCCGCGCGCGCTCGGCCCTGGGCACGCCGCGCACCTCCAGCGGATAGGAGACGTTGCCACCCACCGTGAGGTGGGGGAACAGGGCGTAGTTCTGGAACACCATGCCGAAGTTGCGCCGGTGCGGCGGCGTGCCGGTGATAGGGCGCCCCTCGAACAGGACTTCACCGGCGCTGGGTATCTCGAAACCGGCCAGCATCATCAGCGTCGTGGTTTTTCCCGATCCCGACGGGCCCAGCAGGGTGAGGAACTCGCCGCGGCGCACATCGAGGTCGAGACCGCGAACGGCGAAGACCTCGCCGTCGTAGCTCTTGTGCACGGCGGCGAAGCGCACCAGCGGTGCATCGGCGGCGGCGGAAGGGGCGGTGGTCATCGGAGCGAGGCGCACAGCCGCAGGCTCGCGGCGTCTAGGTGAGGAATGTATCACCCTGCTCGGCCGCGGTGCAGCGATGGTGCGCCGCACCGTTCGGGTTCGCGCAATGAAGCGAGCGCGAAGTATCGATCCGGCTGCCGCAACGCACAATTGGACGGGCCGGATTGTCACGCAATATTGTCGGACAATTTCGTCGAACGACGATTGACGTCGCGTCGCCTCGCGGGCCATATTCGGCTCCCGCGGTAACGGCCCCCGACCCGTCCGGCGCCGCCGCTGCAAGGCACGAGAACCAAGAACCCGAAACCCTGGAGGAGACGCCGTGAGTTCGTTTTTCTGGGATCGCAACAAGTACGGCGAAGCCGAAGCCACCAACATCACAAAGCTCTACCACAGCGCCATCCGAAAGCTGGTGCGCGAGAAGCTCGCGGCCATGGGCGGGGACTGGAACAGCTTCGTCTTCGACAAGTCGTACGATCTGGTCACCGAAGCGGACATGCGCAAGGTGGAGGCCGAGGTGCTCGCCACCGGCTACCGCTTCGACGTCTCGGCGGTGATCTCCGCCAAGGAGGAGCCGGGCAAGTACAAACCCCTCGCCGGCCAGGACCAGAAGGAGGCCACAGCGGAGGTCAGGGACGGCCGCCAGCTCGTGGGCCACGGCGATAACGTGGTCACCTACCCTAAGAACGTCTCCGGCACGGCGCTCTACATCCACACCACCGAGGAGGTGATGGAGCTGCTCATGAACGGCGTACCGCCGGACACGGTGGCGGTCATCGACGACTCGGGCGGCACTCTCACCGCGCCCATCCTCGAGCACTTCAAGGCCATCGTCTGCATGGGCGGTTCGGTGCGCTCGCATCTGGGCATCCTGTCGCGCGAGCACGGTATCCCCTGCCTGATGAACGCCAAGGTGGCGGGCATCCGCAACGGCGACCGCATCGAGCTCAACGTCACCGCCCCCGCCAAGACCGCACAGGACTACCAGAAGGGCATCGAGAAGACCGCAGAGGTCTGGAAGCTCGTCGGCTGACCCCCCGCTCCGGAGACCAGAAATGATCGGCAACCCCGTCAACTACGCCCAGCTGCTCGAGACCAACAACCTCGTCCAGATGTTCTCTGACGAGACCTACTGGCTGTGCGTCACCCGCACCACGCAGGAGTCCAAGCTCTTCCCGGTGCCTTCGTACATGATGCTGTCCTACCTGAACGCCTACTACCGCTATCCCTCGCTGCTGCGCAAGATCGAGTCGCGTATGAGCATGGAGGAGCTGGGCGACAGGGCGCGCGCCATCGGCGGCAAGACCAACACCCTCACCATGGGTTGGACGCTGCCGGGCTTCTACCTGTGCGGCCGCGAGTGGCTGATCAACATGGGCCTGCTGCGCCCCGAGGACGGCGTCGAGGATCTGATCTACGTGATGGACTGCTGGAAGCGGATCCAACTCTCCTACCACCGCAACGACGGCCACATCACCAACAAGGAATACGGTCACCGCAGCCAGTTGCTGCCCGAGCGCGAGCTGCAGGTCTACGAGGCCGACCTCTACGACTGCACGGCCGGCGATGCCCTGCACACGGCGGCCAATAAATTCCTCGCCACGGTATCGGCATTCCAGTTCCTGTCGCACTGCGAGTGCCGCATCGGCATCTGCAACCAGGGACCCTACAAGTTCGGCGACAGCCTCGAGCTGATCGTTCGCGACTTCATGGACCTGGGCGAGGGCGACTATCCCTGGCTCGATGGAGTGTGCGCCGGCATGGAGTACAACAACCTCACCGTGCCCATGGTGGTGAAGGACACCCACTTCTATCTCATGGACGACTGGGGCAGCTTCGAGTCCGAGCCCGAGTTCCGCGCCGAGAACATCGTGCGTATCGGCCTCTACACCTCCGACCCGCTCACCGAGGGCCGGGTGCCCGTGGCCATGGAGAGCGCCGAGGCGCTCATCGCCAAGTTCAATGAGCTCACCGACAAGGTTACCGAGGCCAACGGCAAGCTGTGGAAGATCATCGCCGCCTGGAGCCGGGCCCACATGCTCGAGGCCGGCGCGCTGGTGTACTTCAACATCCCCAAGGACCTCGCCCACCTGGCCGGGGTGTACGAGCAGTCCGACTGGATGGAGATCGACGAGCGCGCCAAGCGCTTCATCCCGTTGCTCAACGACGAGTTCGGCCGCGACGCGCTCACCGAACTGGTGGGCCTGGTGAGCCTGCCGTCCCAGGCCTGCAACGACTACACCATGGGCCAGCACCACAACGCCCCGAAGCGCATGTACTCGCCCATCCCCTTTGGCATCCTCACCAACGGCGACTACACCCGTACCTCGGGCCAGCTCTACCCCGGCTCTTCGCTGTTCAAGAAGACCGGCAAGTGGCGCACCAGCAAGGGCGCGCTCACCCAGGACGAGTACAACGCCGCGGTTCGCGCCTTTACGCCCGTGGCCTGCAGCGACGAGTACCGCTTCGTGGACGACTACTGGATGAAGTACCACAGCCACGAGAAGGCCGCCCAGGAACTGTACCTGCACACGCAGAAGCAGTCCCGCCACCTGAAGGGCAAGGGCAGCGGCCTGAAGCGCGCCGACATCGCCAGGGCTCGCGGCGCCTGAGGCGCCCGCACCGCACGTGCAGATCGGCGAAATGATCCGTACCGCCGCGAGGCGGTACGGGGATGCCCCCGCGCTTTCTTGCGAAGGCGAGGCGCTGAGCTTCCGCGGCTTCGACGAGGCCACGGACCGGCTCGGCAATGCCCTGCTGGCGCTGGGACTGCGGCCCGGCGACCGCGTGGCGGTGCTGCTGCCCAATTCCATCGAATGCCTGGTGGCCTACTATTGCTTGGCCAAGGCGGGACTGGTGCGCGTGCCGCTCAACCTGCGCGAGACGCGCCGCGAGCACGACTACAAGCTGGCCTACTCGGGCGCCCGTGCGGTGATCTGCAGCGACGAGTGGACCGGGCTCGACTGCGAGATCGTCATCGGGCCCGATCGTTTGCGCCAGCTCATGCACGACGCCTCGGCAAGGCCCTGCGCCGTGGACCGTGCCCTTGAGGCGCCGCTGCGGCTGGGCTTCACCGGTGGCACCACGGGCAAGCCCAAGGCGGTGACCCTCACCACCCGAGGGGAGGTTGCCGAGGTGGCGAACTTCCTCATCGACCTGCTGCCCGATATCCGGCCTGGCGACACCATGCTGCACGCCGCGCCCATCGCCCACGCAAGCGGCGCCTTCTTCCTGCCCCACCTGCTGCGTGGCGCCTGCTCGGTGATCCTGCCGAAGTTCGACGCTGGCCGTTTCCTCGAACTCACCGAGAGCACCAGCGCCACCGCTACCTTCATCGTGCCCACCATGCTGGCCATGATCCTCGAGCAGCCCGGCGCGGCACGAGTGAAGCACCGCTACACGCGGCTGTGCTACGGCGCCGCGCCCATCGCGCCCAACCTTCTGCGCCGGGGTATCGAGGTGTTCGGCCACGTCTTCGCCCAGACCTACGGCCAGGCGGAGTCGCCCATGGTGATCACCGTGCTCAAGCCCGAGGAACACCACCGCCTGGGCTCCTGCGGGCGGCCCTACACGCTGGTGGAGGCGAAGGTGGTGGACGAGGACGACCGCGAGGTCCCGGCCGGCACGCCCGGCGAGATCGTGTGCCGTGGCCTGCAGCTCATGTCGCACTACTGGGAGCGACCCGAGGAGACGGCGAAGGCCATGCGCAACGGCTGGCTGCACACGGGCGACATCGGCGTGGTGGACGAGCAGGGCTACTTCTCCATCGTGGATCGCAAGAACGACATGCTCATCAGCGGCGGCTACAACGTGTATCCGCGCGAGGTGGAGGACGTGCTGCTGTCTGTGGAGGGCGTGATCGAGGCGGCCGTGGTGGGTCTGCCCGACGAGAAGTGGGGGGACAGGGTGCACGCCGTGATCAGCGCGCGCCCTGGCACCGACGCGAAGGCGGCGCTGGCGGCCTGCGCGCGCCAGCTCGCCAGCTTCAAGGTGCCCAAGGAGATCGAGGTGTGGGAGGCGCTACCCAAGAGCGCCGCGGGCAAGATTCTGCGCCGCGAGGTGCGCGACACCATCGTCTCGCGTGCGGCCGCGCAGTGACGGAACACGGCAGTGGGCGCGCGGCGATACCCTGCCGCGCGACGGTAAACGAGACGGAGCGAAGATGACCAAGTTCGATGCGATGCACGGCCTCGCCATCAAGAAGTTCGGCACCCCAACGGCGGTGGCTGAGCTGCTCGGCGCGGCCGAGGCGGAGGTGCAGGCGGGTCTCGAGGCCGCCGTGGGCGAGGGCCTTGCTATGGGCGCCAAGGGTGCCTTCATGCTCACGCCCAAGGGGCAGCAGGCGCTCGCGGCCGAGTACCCCGCCCAGTTCGCAGGGTGCCGGGCGGACGCCGCGCTGTCGGCGGGGTACGAGCGCTTCGAGGGGATCAATACGGAGCTCAAGCAGCTCATCACCGACTGGCAGACCATGACCGTGGCCGGCGAGACCGTGCCCAACGATCATTCGGATACCGACCATGACAACCGCATCATCGATCGCCTGGGCGATCTGCACGAGCGCGCCGAACCCATGCTTGCCGGCCTGGCGGCGAAACTGCCCCGCCTGAAGCGCTACGCCGAGCGGCTGGCGCTCGCGTTGGACAAGGCCGAGTCCGGCGAGATCGCCTTCGTGAGCGGGGCGAAGATCGACTCCTACCACACTGTGTGGTTCGAGCTGCACGAGGATCTTATCCGTGTGCTCGACCGCAAGCGCGATGACTGATCCCGCGGCACCGTCGAGGCCCGCCACCCCACCCCCCGCTTCTTCGAAGCAGGGAGAGTGTGGCCGGGGCATGGCGACCCGATGACCTCCCTGCGCCACACCGTCCGCCTCGACGGCACGGTGCTGCCACCGCGCGAATTGATCGGCGGCAAGGCCTGGAGCGTGGCGCGCATGTGCAGCCTGGGCCTGAGCGTACCCCCGGCCTTCGTCATCACCACCGAGACCTGCCGGCGTTACTTCGAGGACGGTGGTGGCATGCCCGCGGGCCTGATGGACGAGGTGATGGCGGGGATGGCCTGGATCGAGCAGGCCACAGGCCGGCGCTTCGGAGGTGGCGAGCGGCCGCTGCTGGTGTCAGTGCGCTCCGGCGCGCCCGTGAGCATGCCCGGCATGATGGACACGGTGCTCAACCTGGGAATCGACGACCACACCGAACTGGCGCTGGCCCGCGAGACCGGGTCGCCGGCCTTTGCCCGGGATACCCACCGGCGCTTCTGCGAGATGTTCGCGCGCATCGTGCTCCGGACCACCATCGAAGAGCTGGACCCGGCCGCGAGCCCGGTGGAATGGCGCGCGGCCATCGCCGCCCGCGGCTGCGGCGATGTGCCTGCCGATCCCCTGGCGCAGCTCGAAGCCGCCATCCGAGCGGTGTTCGAGTCCTGGAACGGCCGGCGCGCGCGCAAGTACCGCCAGCACAACGGCATCCCGGACGCCATGGGTACGGCCGTGACGGTGCAGGCCATGGTCTTCGGCAACTCCGATGGGCAGTCCGGCACGGGCGTGCTGTTCTCCCGCAATCCCCTCACGGGCGAGCCGGTCCCCTACGGCGAGTACCTCGTCAGCGCCCAGGGCGAGGATGTGGTGTCCGGCAGCCACACCCCCGAGGGCCTGGATGCGCTGGGTCGGCAGCTGCCCGAGGTGCAGCGCGAACTGCTGGCCGCCTGCGCCGTACTCGAGCGCGAGAATGGCGACGTGCAGGATATCGAGTTCACTGTGGAACGCGGCCGCCTCTACTTGCTGCAGTCGCGTGCAGCCAAGCGCTCGCCGGCGGCGGCGTTGCGTTGCGCCGTGGACATGGTGCGCGAAGGGCGCATCGACCCGGGCGAGGCGCTGTCGCGCGTGTCTGCCGAGCAGGTGCGCATGCTGCTGCGTCCCCACCTGCCACCGGGCTTCGGTCCCTCGTCCGCCACGGTGCTGGCGACGGGCGAGGCGGCCAGCCCAGGCGTTGGCGCGGGCGTGGTGGTCACCACTCCCGACGAGGCCGAGCGCCTGCATGGACAAGGACACGCCGTGATTCTCGCCCGTCCCACTACCAGCCCCGAAGACGTGCACGGTATGTTGGTGGCCGTGGGCATCGTCACCGAGAAGGGCGGCTCCACCAGCCATGCGGCGGTGGTGAGCCGCCAGCTCGGCGTGCCCTGCGTGGTGGGTTGCGGGGAGGGCTCGCTGGCGGCATTGCCCGGGCGGACGGTGACGGTGGACGGCACCGGCGGACGGGTGTTCGACGGCGCGCTGCCCGTGGAACAGCCCTCCGAGGACTCGGATCCCGGCCTCGCCGCGCTGCTCGATTGGGCAAAAGCCGCCGCGCCGCTGCGCGTGCTGCGTGTCGGCAGCGAGCTCCCGCCGGGCACGCGCGATCTCGACGGCTTGGAAGGCGGCGAGGATCCGGATCGCACCTCCGCCCTGTTGGTCGGTGCGCGCGGGGCCGCGGGCAGCGTGCTCAACACCTGCGCAGGCGTGCAGGCCGCCGTGGCGGCGGGACTGGAATTCATCGTGGTGCGTGACGTGCTGCCGGCGCTGCTGGCGGCCTGCGCGGCGCGGCGGCAGATGGCCGTGGCGGCTTGACCAACGGGGAGACGAAGACGTGGCCGTGAACAAGGAAGACATCCGCAACCTGGTACGGCTGTTCGAGCAGTCGGACTGGCAGGAAATGCGCCTGGAGGTGGAGGGGCTCCGGCTCGCCATTTCCAAGAAGGGGCCCATGGGTTCGCAGGGCGGGGCCGCGGCTGCGCCGGCGGCGGCATCCGCGCCCGAACTGGCGGCTGCCCACGGCGCGCCTGCCGCCCAGGCCGCGCCTGCGGCTGCCACCGCCGCCGCGTCCGCGCCCCTTGCCGCGGGTCCCGCCGCCCTGGCCGCTGGGCAGGTGATCATCAAGGCGCCCAACCTGGGCGTTTTTTGGAAGCAACCCAAGCCGGGCGCGCCGCCCTACGTGCAGGACGGCGAATCCATCGAGCCTGACACCACGGTCTGCCTGATCGAGGTGATGAAGCTGTTCACCCCGGTGAAGGCGGGCATCTCCGGCCGGATCGTGCGTTGCCTCGTGGAGGACGGCGAGATGGTGGAGCACGACACCCCACTCTACGTGGTGCAGCAGTGAGCACGAGTGCCGGAGAGGGATCCCGCTGATGGCGCACGTGCGCATCATCGACCAGACCATGCGCGACGGGCAGCAGAGCCTGTGGGGCATGCAGATGCGCGCCGGTATGGCGCTGCCCGTGACGCCGCTCATCGACCGCACCGGATACGACGTGGTGGACTTGGTGGGCAGCTCCATGTTCGAGATCATGGTGCGCAACTTTGCCGAGGACCCGTGGCAGGGGCTGGACCTGATCGTGCAGTCCATGCCGCGCTCGCGCATTCGCGCGGGGCTGCGCAACACCGGCATCATCTCCATGTCAGTGGCGCCCGAATGCCTCATGGACCTGTGGGTCGACCGGTTGTGCGCCCACGGCATCCGCAGCTTCTGGATCTACGACGTGCTGCACTGGAATGTGGGCAAGACCCATCGCCTCGCCAAGGTGGCCAGCCGCTGGGACGCCGAGGTGGTGGCGGCGCTCATGTACACGCTCTCGCCGGTGCACACCGACGAGTTCTACGCCCGCAAGGCGGCGCTGCTGTCGGACAGTCCGGACGTGGACCGGCTGATCATCTACGACACCGCCGGCGTGCTCACCCCGGCCCGCGCCCGCACGCTGATCCCCGCCATCCAGGCGAACTGCAACGGCAAGACCCTGGAGATCCACTCCCACAACGTGATCGGCATCGCGCCGCTCACCTACCTCGAGGCCATCTCCCTGGGCGTGGACATCATCCATACCTGCTCGCGGCCGCTGGCCAACGGCTCGTCCCTGCCCTCGGTGGACACCACGCTGCGCAACCTCAAGCTTGCCGGTCATACCCACGACCTGGACGTGTCGCTGCTCGCACCCGTGGCGGAGCACTTCGAGCAGGTAGCCCGCACGGCGGGTTTCGCCGTGGGCCGCATGAACGAGTACGACCAGTGGGTGTTCGAGCACCAGGTGCCCGGCGGCATGACCGGGACCCTGAAGAACCAGCTCGCCCAGCACGGCATGGCCCACCGACTCGACGAGGTCCTCCACGAGGTGGCCGCCGTGCGGCGCGATCTGGGCT
>JBIIUM010000332.1:0-2571 GCA_044339985.1 Burkholderiales bacterium
GCTCGGCACCGAACAGCGCACGGGTCTGCTGCCCCGCCGTGATCACCAGCGGCGTCTGGTTGCGCCAGGCCGTGAACACGCTGCCCAGGGCATGGCCCACGCCAGCGGCCGAATGCAGGTTCACGAAGGCCGGCCGGCCGGTGGCCTGGGCGTAGCCATCGGCCATGGCCACCACCAGCGATTCCTGCAGACCGAGCACGTAGCGGAAGTCCGCCGGCCAGTGGCGGAAGAACTTGAGCTCGGTGGAACCCGGGTTGCCGAACACCGTGGTCATGGCCGCGTCGCGCAGGAAGCCGAGCACGGCATCGCGGACGGTGCCGGCGGGGGGCGGAGTGCTACCGGGAGGGTTCACGGCCATGTCCGGAGGGGAAGGTGTCGGAGCGGCAGTCTAGCGCGGTGGGGCGGCGGCGGCCGCTCAGCATCCCGCCGTGCGACCCCTCAGGCCCCCGCGACGCCGCGAACGGCGGAAACCGCCCACCCCCGCGCGTAGAATCCGAAGCCTCTCCGGGCACGGCAGGACTCCCCCGCGCCGGCCACCGCATCCGATCCCGCCCGCCATGAACAAGCCCGCCGAAACCCCTGGCGCCATCGTCATCCGCGGCGCCCGCCAGAACAATCTCAAGAACCTGGACCTGGCCATCCCCATGGGCGAGCTGTTGGTGGTGACGGGCGTGTCGGGCTCGGGCAAGTCCTCGCTGGTGTTCGACACGCTCTATGCCGAGGGCCAGCGCCGCTACGTGGAGACCTTCTCGCCCTACGCGCGCCAGTTTCTCGACCGCATGGACAAGCCCCAGGTGGACCGCATCGAGGGCATCCCGCCGGCCATCGCCATCGACCAGACCAACCCGGTGCGCACCTCGCGATCCACGGTGGGCACCATGACGGAGTTGAACGACCACCTCAAGCTGCTGTTCGCCCGCGCCGCGCACCTGCACTGCAAGGGATGCGGTCGCGAGGTGAAGCGCGACACGCCCGAGGCGGTCACCGAAGAACTGGTGGCACGCGCCGCCGCCACCGGCGATCCGCGCCTGATCGTCACCTTCCCGGTGACAGTGCCGAAGAACTTCGACGAGGCCGAGGTCCTGAAGCTGCTCGAGGCGCAGGGCTACACCCGCATCCACGCGCGCCACGGCGACACGGTGGAGGTGGTGCAGGACCGCTTCCGGGCCGGCGGCGCGGAGCGCGCACGCATCGCCGAAGCGGTGGAGGCAGCGCTTCGGGTGGGACAGGGGCGCATCGCCGTGCATCCGGTCCCCGACGCGGACCCGCCGGAGCCGGCGCCCGCGGACACGCCAAGCCCCTGGCGCTGGTCCACCGACCTGCACTGCCCCGACTGCGACCTGCACTACGTCGAGCCCACGCCCAGCGCCTTCTCCTTCAACTCGCCCGTGGGCGCTTGCGAGACCTGCCGCGGCTTCGGGCGCGTGATCGGCATCGACTTCGGCCTGATCGTGCCCGACGAGAACAAGACGCTGGCCGGCGGCGCGGTGAAGCCCTGGCAGACGCCCAGCTTCAAGGAGTGCCAGGACGACCTGATGAAGTACGCGCGCATCCGCGGCGTGGCCACGGACGTGCCCTTTTGCCACCTGCCGCCCGAGCACCGCCAGTGGGTTCTGGAAGGCGAGCCCGAGTGGCGCAGCTGGAGCAAGTCGTGGCCGGGCACCTGGTACGGCGTGCGGCGTTTCTTCGAGTGGCTCGAGACCAAGAGCTACAAGATGCACATCCGCGTGCTGCTCTCCAAGTACCGCGCCTACACGCCCTGCGGCAGCTGCGAGGGCGCGCGCCTCAAGCCCGACTCGCTGCTGTGGCGGGTGGGCAGCCGCGCCGGTGCCGACGCGGTGCTGGAGCCGGCGCGCCGCTTCCGTCCGCGCGGCGTGGCCTGGAACCGCGCCACCCTCGAGGCGCTGCCAGGCCTGTGCCTCCACGACCTGATGGTGCTGCCCGTGGAGCGGGTGCGCCACTTCTTCGCGTCGCTGCAGCTGCCGGTGCTGGGCGACGAGGCCACCGATCTGGTGCTGGGCGAGATCCGCGGCCGGCTGTCTTACCTGGACGAGGTGGGGCTTGCCTACCTCACCCTCGACCGCCAGTCGCGCACCCTGTCCGGCGGCGAGGTACAGCGCATCAACCTCACCACCGCCCTGGGCACCTCGCTGGTGAACACGCTGTTCGTGCTCGATGAGCCCTCCATCGGCCTGCACCCGCGCGACATGGGCCGGGTGATCGCGGTGATGCAGAAGCTGCGTGACGCGGGCAACACGCTGGTGGTGGTGGAGCACGACCCGCAGGTGATGTTCGCCGCCGACAGGCTGCTGGACATGGGTCCCGGACCGGGCGAGCGCGGCGGGCGCATCGTCTACTTCGGCGATCCGCAGGCCATGATGGCGCGCGAAGATTCGCTCACCGCCACCTACCTGTCAGGCCGCAGACGGCCCGACGCCGGGCTGCGCGCCAGCGCGCCCGATCCGCGCGGACCGCGCATCGAGCTCAAGGGCGTCACCGAGCACAACCTCAAGAACGTGGACGTGTCCATCCCGCTGCGCCGGCTGGTGTGCGTCACCGGCGTGTCGGGTT
>JBIIUM010000333.1:0-2563 GCA_044339985.1 Burkholderiales bacterium
CGTCGGCGGCGGTGCGCTTCAGTCCCGCCTGGCCGAGCAGAAACCCCGTGATGACCCGGTGCACGATGCCCAGCACCGGTGTGAGCAACTCCGGGTGCGCCGCCAGCAGGATGCGCGCCGGGCTCGCAATGCACCCAAGTTCGATCAGCGAACGCAACTGTTCAAGATGTGCGGCGTGGACCTCACGCGCATCAATGGTATCGATGTGACCACGGCGCTGGCCGTCATCAGCGAGACCGGCACGGACATGTCGCGCTTTGCCAGCGACAAGCACTTCGCCAGATGGCTGGGCCTGAGCCCGGGCACCAAGATCACGGGGGCAAGGTGATGAGCGGCAAGACCAAGCGCTGCGCCAACCGGGCGGCGCAGGCACTGCGGCTGGCGGCAGCGGCGCTGCGTACCAGTCAGTCGGCGCTGGGCGCGTACTTCCGCAGACTGTGCGCACGCATGGACAAGCCCAAGGCCATCACCGCCGCCGCGTACAAGCTGGCACGGCTCGTCCACACGATGCTGACCAAGGGCGAGGAGTACACCGACCAAGGTCAGGCCTTCTACGAGGAACGCTACCGCGAACACCGGTTGCGCCACCTGTCCCAGCGCGCCAGAAAGCTGGGCATGCAACGCATCGCCGTCCCGAAACCCGCCTAAAGCCTACCGTGTAAAATAAGTTACTTAAGAGGTGTTTCTGAAGAGAGGCCATCGCGTGGCGGGGAACACAATCTCGCTTCTGTAGAAGACAATTGCGGGTCGGGAATCACGGTATCGAGTGCGCGGGCAGACATCAAGACTCCCGGCACACCAGCGCCCGGGTGCGTACCGGCGCCAACCATGTAAAGTTGAGCGATATCTTCGCTTTGGTTGTGCGCACGGAAGTACGCGCTCTGCAGCAGGATGGGTTCGGCGCCGAAGGCCGCGCCCCTGTACGACAGCAACCGGTCTTGAAAGTCGCGGGGCGTGGTGATGCGCGAACTCACAACGTGCTGCTCGAAGCCTGGCAGCACGGTGTCATTCAGGCGCTTGGCAACCCGCTGCCGATACGACTCCGCTGCCGTGATCCAGTCCGTGCCGCTGCCTAGATGTGGCACGGGTACCAGGGCGTAGAAGGCATCGCACCCAGGCGGCGCAACGGAATCGTCGGTCGCGGTGGGACGGTGCAGGTAGAGGCTGAAATCATCCGCCAGTACGTGCCGCTTAAAGATGTCCTCCAAATGACGCTCGTAGCGGGGCCCCAGCACCATCGTGTGGTGCGGCACGTCATCGTAGCGACGATTCAGTCCGAAGTACCAGACAAACAAGCTCATCGACATCTTCTGGCGTTCGATCTTGCGATCAGTCCAGTGACGCCGGTGCTCCGGCGCGATCAGGTACCGGTAGGTCCAGGTAGTGTCCGCATTGGACACAACAATCGAGGCCTTGAGCGTTTGGCCGCTAGTGTTGTCGCTAGCGGCCAAACGCACGCCGACGGCGGTGGCCTGTCCATTGCGCCTCTCAACCAGAATCTCTTTCACCTCCGCATTACATCGAATCTCAACGCCGCGCGAGCGCAGCAGCTTTACCATTGCCTGCACGATCGCACCGGTGCCGCCGATCGCCCAATGCACGCCCCAGCGGCGCTCGACCTCGTGGATGAGGCTGTATACGCTGGTCACGGAAAATGGATTGCCGCCAATGAGCAGCGACTGCAAGGTGAACACCGAGCGCAGCTTCGGACTTTCCATGCAATTGGCCACCAGTCCGTGCAGGCTGCGCCAGCCGCGCAGCTTGACCAGCGAGGGGACGGCATACAGTAGATCGCCGAGCTTGTTGTAGGCGATCGAGCCGAGTTTCTCGAAGCCGAGACGAAACGCCATGTCGGATTCCTGCATAAGCCGCTCGTAGCCGGCCAGATCCCTCGGGGCAATGCGCTTGATCTGCGCGCGGATCTTGTCCAAATCATTCGTGTAATCGAACGTGTCGCCGTCATCAAAGCGCACGCGATAAAACGGCTCGACCGGCACGAGGTTCACATCGTCGGCGAATCGACGTCCGGCAAGCTGCCACAGTTCCTCAAAGAACACTGGCGCCGTAATGACGGTGGGTCCAGCGTCGAAAGTGAAGCCATCCTGCCGCCACACATAGGCGCGGCCACCGGGGGCGTCGAGCTTTTCAAGCATCGTGACGCGATAGCCGCGGCAACTGAGGCGGATTGCGGACGCCAGACCGCCCAAGCCGGTCCCAATCACGATGGCGTGCGGTGCATCTGGTCCGGGCACTTCAGTGGGCAAAGCGCTTCTCCTCGATCCAAGATTGCGGCGGGGTGCACCGGTAAATGTGATCTGCTTGATGAGAGTTCCTTCGGCGAGCGGCGGTCGTGCCGTCCTCCCGTCGCACCAGAGCAGGGGCAGCAACGCTAGCGGTAAGTTGCAGAGCGTCTTCTCCTTATGACCTCAGTCATTTGGGCATTTGGAGACTAGTTGATCGACCTGCGAATAGGAATTTCAAACGACATTTCCCGCGAGTTGGCACTGTATTCCCCGTACTTTGAGCGGTCAACCGCGCGCTCCCAGGCGATCAATCCCCCCTT
>JBIIUM010000334.1:0-2561 GCA_044339985.1 Burkholderiales bacterium
AAGATCAGGATGCGCGGGTTGGTGATCAGCGCCCGGGCGATGGCGATGCGCTGGCGCTGGCCGCCCGAGAGCGTGGCGCCGTGCTCGCCCACCACTGTGTCGTAACCCTCGGGCAGCTCCAGAATGAACTCGTGCGCCCCCGCCAGCCGCGCCGCGCCGATCACTGCCTCCATGGGAAGGCCCGGGTCGGCCAGGGCGATGTTCTCTCGCACCGTGCGGTTGAACAGCATGTTCTCCTGCAGCACCACTCCGATCTGGCGCCGCAGGCTGGCGCTGTCGGCCATGGCGAGGTCCACCCCGTCCACCAGCACGCGCCCGCGCTCGGGCAGATAGAGCCGCTGAACCAGCTTCGCCAGCGTGCTCTTGCCCGAACCAGAACGCCCCACGATCCCGATCACCTCGCCGGGCTTCACGCGCAGCGAAACGTTGCGCAGCACCTCCGGCCCGTCGGGCCGGTAACGGAACACCACCTGATCGAGCTCGATGCGCCCCGCCACCGGCGGCAGGGTGCTGCGATTGGCGCTGGCCAGCTCGGTGCGGGCATTGAGAATGTCGCCCAGGCGCTGCATCGAAATGCCGGTCTGCTGGAAGTCAGTCCACAACTGCGCCAGGCGCATCACAGGTGTGGAAACCCGCCCGGCCAGCATGTTGAAGGCGATGAGCTGGCCCACGGTCAAGCCCCCGTCAATCACCAGCCGTGCCCCCAACCACAACGTGGCCACGGTTACCAGTTTGCCAATCAGCGCAACGCTCTCGTGGCCCAGGGTTGCCAGCACGTTGGTGCGAAAACCCGCCGTCACGTAGGCCGCCATCTGGTTATCCCAGCGGCGCGTCATCTGCGGCTCTACCGCCATGGACTTGAGGGTATCGATACCGTTCACCGCCTCCACCAGAAAGGCCTGGTTCTCGGCGCCACGGTTGAACTTCTCGTTCAGGCGGGCGCGCAGCAGTGGCGTGACCAGCAGCGACACCAGCGCGTAGCACGGTAGTGACAGCACCACGATCAAGGTGAGCCACACGCTGTAGTAAAGCATCACCAGCAGGAAGACCACCGAAAACAGCAGGTCCAGCACCAACGTGATTGCGTTACCGGTGAGAAACTGGCGCACGTTTTCCAGCTCGCGCACCCGTGCCACCGTGTCGCCCACCCGCCGCGCCTGGAAGTACGCCAGCGGCAGCGTCAGCAGATGGCGAAACAACCGGGCTCCCAGTTCCACATCGATGCGGCTGGTGGTGTGCGAGAACACGTAGCTTCGAAGCCCGGAAAGCGCGCTCTCGAAGATCACCACCACCAGCAGCCCCACGGCGATCACATCCAGGGTCGTAAAGCCCCGGTGCACCAGCACCTTGTCCATCACCACCTGAAAGAACAGCGGCGTCACCAGCGCGAACAGTTGCAGCACGAAGGACACCAGCAGCACCTCGCCCAGCAGCCTGCGGTACTTCACCACCGCCGGGATAAACCAGGTGAAATCGAAGCGCGCCAACTCGCCCGCCAGCGAGGCGCGCGAGGCGAACAGGATCAACTCCCCGCCCCAGCGCTCGCCCAGTGCCGCCGCGCTTACCACTTGGGGGCGCTCCACCCGAGGGTCTTGAACCAATACCTGGTCGTCATCCACGCGCGCCACGACGAAAAACCCACCCTGGATATCTCGCGCCAGGGCTGGTAATGGCGTGCGCTCCAGGCGGCCAAACTCCGTGACCACCCGCCGGGCCTTGAGCCCCAGCCGCTTGGCCGCCAGCAGGATCTCTGTCACGTCGAAGGGCCTGCCCGCCACGCGGAAGTCGTGAGCAAGCTGGTCAGGGTCTGCCGCCACGTTGTGGAAACGTGCCAGCATCACTAGGCCGATCAAGCCCGTGTCCGGCAGGGGCGCAGCACCACTTTCCCCGGGCGCGGACTGCTCGCCCGGGTGTGTGCCGCTCAGGGGTGGCGCACTCACGGAATCGGCCGGATCCGGTCAGCCCCCCGCCCTGCGGCGGGGTGCACATCCATGCACTGCGCCACTACTGCCAACTCGCCGCCAGCACCGGCGCCAGGGCATCCTGGACATTCTGCGGCAAGCTGGTCTGGCCCGCCGCTGGCGGCGCGAAGGCTGCCATGGCCTGCACCAGATTCTCCACGCGGCTGTCCAGCAGCACCTTGTTGTCGGCGGTCTTGAACTGCTCCACGCGATACCGTGCGCCCGAATACCAGTTCTGCACGGTGACCCCGTCGCTCGTGCCGATGACGCTCACTTCAAGGTTTGAACCCCCTACGCGCCGCAGCCAGAGCTGGTTTGCAGCGATACCCGTACCGAATGCCAGGACATCTCGATTGCCTGAAGTGAAGTCCTCATCGATGATGGTGTCTTGCCCATCGCCCAGGCCGAACAAGTAGGTGTCGTTGCCTGCGCCACCGTCGAGGTAGTCGTTGCCGATGCCACCGTCCAGGGTGTCGTTGTCTGCGCCACCGTTGAGGTAGTCGTTGCCGATGCCACCGTTCAGGGTGTCCGCGCCATCGTTGCCGTACAGCGAGTCGCCACCCGCACCGCCCAGCAGATTGTCGGCCCCGGCGTTGCCGC
>JBIIUM010000335.1:0-2557 GCA_044339985.1 Burkholderiales bacterium
TGGCATTGTCCGCCGCGACGCCTGCCTTTCATCCGCCCTGCCCCGCCGCCCCGAGGCAGTGGCTTCGCTGCGCCCCGCCACGGAGCTTTCGTGAAACCAGCCCCCAAGCCTCCGCACCGTACCCGCGCCGTACCGTTGGCACCCCACGTTGCGGGGGATGCGCGTGGCTGACGCGCCCTCCCCATCTTCCGCGGCGCCAACGGCACCGGGCTTCACGGAGGCGCTGCGCTTCTGGCTCAAGCTGGGCTTCGTGAGCTTCGGCGGGCCCGCGGGACAGATCGCGCTCATGCATCAGGAGCTGGTGGAGCGCCGCCGCTGGATCTCGGAGCGGCGTTTTCTTCACGCCCTCAACTACTGCATGTTGCTCCCCGGCCCGGAAGCCCAGCAGCTGGCCACCTATCTGGGCTGGCTGCTGCATCGCTCCTGGGGCGGCATCGTGGCGGGCGTGCTGTTCGTGCTGCCCTCGCTGGTGCTGCTGGTGGCGCTATCGTGGATTTACGCCGCCTTCGGCGATGTGAAGTGGGTGGCGGGCGCCTTCTACGGCATCAAGCCCGCGGTCACCGCCATCGTGGTCCAGGCGGCGGTGCGCATGGGGCGGCGCACCCTGCACGGCCCCGTGCCCTGGGGCATCGCCGCGGGTGCCTTCGCGGCCATCGCCCTCCTGGAACTGCCCTTCCCCGGGGTGATCGCCAGCGCCGCCGCGCTGGGCTGGTGGCTGGGGCGGCGATCACCGGCGCTGCTGATGCCGCCGCCCGCCGCCACGAAGCGCCCGGCCGAGACCTGCGCCACGCCAGCTGTGCTGGGCGACGACTCTCCCGTTGCGCCCCACGCGCGCTTCTCCCGGGCGCGCCTGGCTGCCGTGCTGCTGGGCGGTGGCGCGCTGTGGCTGACCGGCATGCTGGTGCTGGCGGCCACGTTCGGCTACCGCGACGTGCCCTCCGCCATGGCGTGGTTCTTCACCAAGGCGGCACTGCTCACCTTCGGCGGCGCCTATGCCGTACTGCCCTATGTGTACCAGGGCGCGGTGTCCGGCCACGGGTGGCTCACCGGCACGCAGATGATCGACGGCCTCGCGCTGGGGGAGAGCACGCCAGGCCCGCTCATCATGGTGGTGGCCTTCGTGGGCTTCATGGGCGGCTGGAACCTGCAGGTGCTGGGGCCGGCCTGGCCGGCCGCTGGCGGCATGCTGTGCGCCGTGGTGGCCACGTTCTTCACTTTCCTGCCCTCTTTCGTGTTCATCCTCGCGGGCGGCCCGGCGGTGGAATCGTCGCGCGGCAGCCTGCGGGTGGGCGCACCCCTGGCGGCAGTGTCTGCGGCGGTGGTGGGGGTGATCGCGAGCCTGGCAATGTTTTTCGCCGGGCACGTCATGTGGCCGGAAGGCGTCGGCCACGCGCCCGACTGGACGGCGCTGGCGCTATGCGCCGCCGCGCTGGCCGCGCTGCTGCGCCTGAACGTGAGCGTGCCCGTGCTGATCGTGGCGGCCGTTGCCGTCGGCCTCGTCCTGTCCGCGGCCGGATTCGCACCGATCGCCTGAAGGCAGCGGTTCAGTTCCCGGTTCGCAGCACCGACCGACGATGCCGTCACCCGCCGCGAGGGGGGGCCGCCAGGGACGCACGCGCTGGTTCAGCCTCACGCCCTCGTGAGGCACACCACGCCGCACGCCCCGCTCACCAGCGGTGCGCCCCCGAGGCTAGAAAGCCACCGTCCACGGGCAGCACCGCGCCGGTGATGTAGGAAGCCTCATCGGAGGCAAGGAAGGCCACCGTGGCGGCCACCTCCTCCTGGGTGCCGTAGCGGCGCAGGGGAATGGCGCTGGAATAGTCCTCACGGAAGCGGTCGGTGTGCAGCACGCGCGTCATGGGGGTGTCCACCGGGCCCGGCGCCACTGCGTTGGCCGTGATGCCGTGGGCGGCGAGCTCCACCGCCATCTGACGGGTGAGCCCGATTACCGCGGCTTTGGAGGTGCCGTAGCCCGTGCGCCCCACGCCCACGGCGCGCATCCCCGCCACCGAGGCTACGTTCACGATCCGGCCCCAGCCGCGCTGCTGCATGCGCCGCGCGCCCTGCTGGGCGCACAGCAATACGCCAGTGACGTTGACATCCAGATGCGCCTTCCAGCTGTCGAGCGGAAACTCCAGGAAGGGAAAGGTCCTGGCGATGCCGGCGTTGTTCACCACCACGTCACAGCGGCCCCATTGGGCGTCCAACTGGGCGAAGGCGGCCGCCACCGAGGCTTCCTCGGCCACGTCCAGCCGCAGGCCGTGGGCAGCCAGGCCCTCACTGGCCAGGGTGGCAGCACAGGCTGCGGCCTGCGCCTCGTCGATGTCAGCCACCACCACGCGAAAGCCGGCGCGCGCCAGCCGTCCGGCGATGGTGGCGCCGATGCCGCGCGCCGCGCCCGTCACCACGGCAACGCGGCGGTCCTGCGGGTCCTCGTTCATGGATCGGTCCCGCCGCTCAGCCCAGCGGCCCGGTGTACTTCTCCAGGATCGCCCAGGCCTGCGGGCCGTAGGTGGACTTCCAGTCCTGGTAGTAGCTGGATCGCGCCAGCACCGCC
>JBIIUM010000116.1:0-9995 GCA_044339985.1 Burkholderiales bacterium
GTATTCAGTAAGTGAGTTAAATAAGACAGGCGAAAACGTGGGGACAAGCGCTGCAAAGCCAACGACGGCGCGGTTCGCGGGGCAGGGCGGGGTGGTGGAAAACCGCTGTAGAGCCTGTGGACAAAATGTAATGGTTGCCGTTAGAGGGTGTGGTCAGGGTCATTCATCCACAAATGGTCCAAGGGTTACCCGCGCAACACCTGTACCAGCGCATCGTAGTCTCTCGCGATGTCGGCGGTAGTGGCCCGAAGCTCGGCGATTTTGCGGCAGGCGTGCAGGACCGTGGTGTGGTCGCGCCCCCCGAAAGCGTCTCCCACGTCAGGCAGGCTGAGGTCGGTGAGTTCCTTTGCCAGCGCCATGGCGATCTGGCGTGGCCGGGCCACGTTGCGCGAGCGTTTTTTCGAGTACATCTCGGATACCTTGATCTTGTAGTAGTCCGCCACCGTTTTCTGGATGTTCTCCAGGGTGATCTGCCGGACCTGTACGGCGAGAAGGTCGCGCAGTGCATCGCGAGCGGCGGTGACGGAAACGGACAAGCCTTTGAAACGGCAGAAGGCGAAGACCCGCTTGAGGGCCCCTTCGAGTTCGCGTACGTTCGATTGAATGTGGGTGGCAATGAAAAACGCCACGTCCTCCGGCACCGTAACCCCCTCAGATTCGGCTTTGCGAAGCAGGATGGCCACGCGCATTTCGAGCTCGGGCGGCTCGATGGCCACGGTGAGACCCCATCCGAAGCGCGAGATCAGGCGGTCTTCCATACCCTCGATTTCCCGCGGGTAGGTGTCACAGGTGATGATCACCTGCTTGCGCGAATCGATCAGGGCATTGAACGCGTAGAAAAATTCTTCCTGCGTGCGATTCTTGCCGCTGAAAAACTGGATGTCGTCGATGAGCAACAGGTCCAGGGAGTGATAGAACTTCTTGAAGCCGTCGAAGGATTTATGCTGGTAAGCGCGTACCACGTCAGAAACGTACTGCTCGGCGTGGATGTAGCGAATGCGGGCCTGAGGTTGGTGGGCTAGAACCGCGTTACCGATGGCTTGAATGAGGTGGGTTTTACCCAACCCTACGCCACCGTAAATGAACAAGGGGTTATAGGCAGTGCCAGGGTGTTCGGAGACCTGGATGGCCGCAGCACGCGCCAGTTGATTGGCTTTACCCGCCACGAACGAATCGAAGGTGAATTGCGGATTGAGCCGCCCTCTGTCTGGAGAGGGTCCAGGCAGCGACGGGCTGGAAGCCTCGGGGCGAGCAGCAGGCTTGGGACTTTTTGGGGGGGCTGTTTCGGGGAATGCGTTGGCCTGACCCGGGTTTTCCGGCTGGCGTTGGCCTAGTTCGCGCAGGACCAGAGCCACGCTGCCTTGCCCCCGGGTCAGCTCGATAACGAGGTTCTCTATCCTATTCAGGAACTTGTCTCTAACCCACTCGAGCACGAAGCGATTGGGAGCCACCAACTGCAACGCTTCTTCGGCAATGTTTGCCTGAAGCGGTGCGATCCAGGTGCGGTACTGCTGCTCGGAGAGCATTTTGCGCAGTTCCGTCTGGCAGCTATCCCATAGCGTGGGAGAGATGTGGGGGATCGTCATGGGAGTGGTCTGGTGGGCATGACTGGTGGTTGGGTATCGTCCATTTCAGTCTGCCTACCGATGGAAAACACGGTCGGTCTTACCGAACAGGGCGCCAGGATTTCGGCACCACAGGGGAGATCGGGAGTCTAGCAGTAGCGCGCCAAGTTATCCACAGGGGCCCGGCAGGCGATTTGCTGAGTTGACAAGGGCTTGCGGGCACGCGTCTAATACGCGGCCTTTTTTGGAGCAGGTCATGAAGCGTACTTATCAGCCATCTGTTACTCGTCGCAAACGGACCCATGGTTTCAGGGTGCGCATGAAGACCCGTAGCGGGCGTGCGGTGATCAATGCCCGTCGCGCCAAAGGGCGGGCGCGGCTGGCAGTCTGAAGCCGGCCAGACGGCCCCGGGCGCGATTTCCCAAGCCGGCAAGGCTTGCGGACGCTGCGGCGTTCGAACGAGCGTTCAAAGCGGGACGTCGCGGACAGGGCGTCTACTTCGCCGTCCATCGCGTGGCGAACGGTCGTAGCGGTGCACGCTTGGGAATCATCGTAGCGCGCCGCGCAACCGGCACCAACGTTCGGCGTAATCACATCAAGCGACTGATTCGAGAAGTTTTTCGCTTGAGACAAGAGAGGCTCTCCGGGTGGGATTGGGTGGTTCGCACGAAGCAGGCGCCACCGCTGTCGCGGGAGCACGAGGCGAGAATCGAACTGGAGCACCTGTTGAGCCTGCCAGCCTCGCTGTCCGGGGAGCGAGCGGTCTGATCCAGGGTTACCAGATCCTGATCAGCCCATTGTTGGCGCCGAGTTGTCGTTTTTTCCCGTCCTGTTCGAGCTATGCCCTAGAAGCCATTGGGCGCCATGGTGTGATTCGGGGAGGTTGGCTTGCGGCACGGCGCCTCTGCCGCTGCAACCCCTGGCATCCCGGTGGCCATGATCCGGTTCCCTGAGCGGCCATACTGATGGAAGCCTCCCGTCTCGTTTTTCTGATCGTCCTGTGCGTCTCACTGTTCATGCTGGGTGAGAACTGGATGAAAGCCTATGGACCAAAACCGCAGGTCGCAGGAGCGCCAGCCAAGGGCATGCCCGGCGAAGAGCTGAGCCCAGTGCCACAACGCCAACCCGGAGTCGCAGGCCAGGCGGCAGCGCCGGTAGGCGCATCCCCCTCCACGCCCCCAGCCTATGGCGCGGACAGCGCAAAGAATTCGACGGTGACGGTGCGCACCGATGTCATGCTGGTGGAGATCGGCACCATCGGCGGCGATATTCGCAAGGTGTCACTGCTTCGGCACGGCAGCGTGGACGACCCGGCCGAGCCCTTCGTGCTGTTGCAGCCTGGCGGCGAGCACACCTATGTGGCACAGAGCGGTCTAGTGGGCGCCGGACTCGCCACCCACAAAACGCCGTTCGTTGCTGATGCGACCGCGCTCACCCTCGAGCCCGCGCAGAATGAGCTTGTACTCACATTGACCGAAGCGGAGCCTCAGCGCGGGTCGAAGACGACGAAGCGATACCGCTTCACGCGTGGCAGCTATGTCATCGACGTGAGCCAGGAGGTGCGTAACACCGGCGCCGAAACGCTTTCGCCATTCGCCTATTACAAGCTCGTTCGAGACGAGAAACCGCCAAAGGGCGATTCCCGCTGGGTACCCACCTTCACGGGAATGGCCGCCTACACCGAGAAAGACAAGTACAAGAAGATCGCCTTCTCTGATGTGGCCAAAGGCAAAGTCACGCTGCCGAAGGATGTGCAGGAAGGCTGGATCGGCATGGTGCAGCACTATTTTGTTTCTGCGTGGCTACCGGCGCAGGGGGTGCCCCGCGAGTTCTACGCACGGTCTTTGGGGGAGGGGCTGTTCGAGGCGGGCGTCATTGTGCCCGCCGGTTCGGCGGCCCCCGGTGAGGCAGTGGTCAGCGCGGTCCCGATCTACGTGGGGCCCCAGGAGCAGGACAAGCTTGCAGCGCTGGCGCCCGGGCTTGACCTCACGGTGGATTACGGCTGGCTGACGGTGATTGCCGTACCGTTGTTCTGGGTATTGGCGCACATCCACGACTGGGTGAAGAACTGGGGTGTGGCGATCATTCTTCTCACCATCCTCATCAAGCTGGCGTTCTATCCGCTCTCTGCAGCGTCCTACCGGTCCATGGCCAAGATGCGCGTTCTGGCCCCGAAGTTGCAGAAGTTGAAGGAAGTGCACGGCGAAGATCGGCAAAAGCTCCACCAGGCAATGGTGGAGATGTACAAGACCGAGAAAATCAATCCATTGGGCGGTTGCTTGCCGATCGTCGTTCAGATCCCGGTGTTCATCGCGCTTTACTGGGTGCTGCTGGGTAGCGTGGAAATGCGCCAAGCTCCTTTCATGTTGTGGATCAAGGACTTGTCAGCTCAAGACCCGTTCTATGTGCTACCGGTGCTGATGGGCCTCAGCATGATCATTCAGACTCGTCTCAATCCCGAGCCACCCGACCCGGTTCAGGCGAAGATCATGAAAATCATGCCCATCGCCTTTTCCATTTTCTTCTTCTTCTTCCCTGCAGGACTGGTGCTGTATTGGCTTGTGAACAACATCCTGTCCATCGCGCAGCAGTGGGCCATCAATCACCAGCTGGAAAAGGCTGGGCTTGGGGCCAACAAGCGCTGACACGATCGTTGCTCCGGCCACGGCTGCGGGCCGGGCGGCGGTGGCGATCGTCCGGTTGTCGGGTCCGCGCGCAGAGAACATCGCCGAAGCGGTGGCTGGAAAGCTGCCAGCGGTGCGAACCGCCCGAGTGGCGTTGTTCAAAGACGATTCGGGCGAACCTTTCGACCAGGGTCTGATCCTCCGATTTCAAGCGCCAGCTTCCTACACTGGCGAAGATTTGGTCGAATTCCACTGCCATGGTGGCGCGGTTCCACGCCAGACGCTGGTGCAGCGCTGTGTCTCGCTCGGCGCGAGGGTGGCTGAACCGGGCGAGTTTTCGCTGCGCGCCTTCATCAATGGTCGGCTCGACCTGGCTCAGGCAGAGGCGGTGGCCGACCTCATCGATGTAGATACTGCCAGCGCGGCCCGCGCAGCCATGCGGAGTCTGCAGGGCGATTTTTCCCGGCAGGTGGCCAAGCTCATGTCCGGACTGGTGGATTTGCGTGTGTTGCTCGAGGCAGCCATCGATTTCCCGGAAGAGGAACTGGATGTGCTGCGCGAGTATCAGGTGCGCGAGCGGTTGCAGCAGGCGCTGGATGACGTGGCATCCGTACGGGAGTCGGCGCGCCTCGGCCGGGTGCTGCGGGACGGTATCCAGGTGGTGTTGGTGGGGGCACCGAATGTGGGCAAGTCGAGCTTGCTCAACCGTCTCGCGGGAGAAACAGTAGCCATTGTCACCGACATTCCGGGGACCACCCGCGACACGGTGCGCTGTGAGTTGGTGCTGGATGGTGTGCCCGTGCACGTGACCGATACGGCCGGCCTGCGGCAATCAAGCGATCCAGTGGAGTGCATCGGCATGGAGCGCACGCGGACCGCCGCTCGTGGTGCTGACGTGTTGCTGGTGATGGCCGAGGCAGGCGCACCGGCCCCGTGGAAAGATCCGGAGGGTCTGCCGCCGGAGGTGCTGCAAATCCGGGTGGAGAACAAGGCCGACCTGCTGCCCGCCGATGCTGCATTGCCGCCGGCAGATGTGCTGCGTGTATCAGCACACACGGGGCAAGGCCTCGACGCCCTGCGCCAGACGATTCTAAAAGCCGCCGGCTGGCGCGAGGGGGCGGGCGAGGGCTTGTTCCTCGCGCGGCAGCGGCACCTGGACGCACTTGATACAGCGTGCCGGCACCTTACGGCGGCGCTGGAGCTTGAGGGTGCAACCGTGGATCTGGTGGCGGAGGAGTTGCGACTGGCACACCGCAGCCTGGAGGCGGTGGGTGGTCGCATGAGTGCCGACGCGTTGCTGGGAGAAATCTTTTCGCGGTTCTGCATCGGGAAGTAGCGTGCTGGAATCGTGGCCGGGATTGTTTTTTCTGTTGATGGCGGGCGTGTTGGCCGGGTGGATTGATGCCATCGGCGGCGGTGGAGGACTGGTGCAGGTACCGGCGTTGTTGGCTGGTTTTCCTGGTGTGCCGGTTCAGGCGCTGCTGGGGGCCAACAAACTGTCGTCCATGGCCGGCACGGTAACGGCGCTCTGGCGCTATCGGGCATCGGGTTTTGTACGTCTGCGTCGTTGGTGGCCCATGGCGAGCTGGGGCGCCGCCGGTGGTGCGTTTGGAGCGGCTGCGGCGATGCAGATACCGGCAACGGTGCTGAGGCCGCTGGTGCTGGTGTTGGTGATCGTCGTGCTGGCGTGGATGCTGGTTTCCAGTGGATCGGTTCAGTCCCGCGCGCAGCGCCGTGAGCGGGCGGGTGGGCACGGCCAGTGGTTGCTCGGCGGGGGAGTGGGCGTCTACGACGGGTTTTTTGGTCCCGGAACGGGCAGTCTCCTGGTTCTAGCGCTGCAACGTTGGGTCGGTCTGGATCCGGTGGCAGCGAGTGCAGCGGCGAAAGTCGTGAACCTGGCAACCAATGCCGGGGCGCTGGCGGTTTTCGCCGCCTCGGGCTCGGTACTGTGGCTGGCAGCCGTGCCTTTGACGGTGGGCAACGTTTGTGGCGGTTGGCTGGGTGCCACCATGGCGATTCGGTTCGGAGCGCGACTGGTCCGAGGGGTACTGGTGTGTGTCGTGCTGCTGCTCGCAGCAAAGGCAGGCCTGGAGTCTTTCCGGTAGCGAAAGCGTGTGGGAGAGCGTTGTTTCACGTGAAACAATGCCACGCCGGCCAGTGCTTGAAGCGACACCGAGTCCCTGTGCATGTTCCACGTGAAACATTGCGCCGCAGCGGTCGGCTTCGACGGGGAAAGCCATTGATTTGCGGTATGATCGCGCGCTCTTTTTTGCCGCCAGCCTTTCAGGTCGATCCCATGCTGCACCCTGAGCGTTTCGAAGTCATCGTGGTTGGCGGAGGTCACGCCGGTACTGAGGCCGCCCTGGCGGCGGCCCGTATGGGTAGCCGCACCCTGCTGCTCACCCACAACATCGAGACCCTCGGGCAGATGTCGTGCAATCCCTCCATCGGGGGGATCGGCAAGGGACATCTGGTGCGCGAAGTGGACGCGCTCGGGGGTGCCATGGCCCTCGCTACCGACGAGGCGGGCATCCAGTTCCGGACTCTCAACAGCAGCAAGGGGCCAGCGGTGCGCGCCACACGGGCCCAGGCGGACCGCTCGCTGTACAAGGCCGCCATCCGGCGTCGCCTGGAAACGCAGCCGAACCTCACGCTGTTTCAGCAGGCGGTGGAAGACCTCACCCTGGCAGGCGACCGCGTGACAGGCGTGGTCACACAACTGGGCATTCGTTTTGAAGCGGACGCCGTGGTGCTGACCACGGGAACCTTCCTCTCCGGCCTGGTTCACGTGGGACTCACCAACCACCCTGCCGGACGGGCCGGCGACCCCGCTTGTGTGGGTCTTGCAGCCCGATTGAGGGAACTGAAGCTGCCGGTGGGCAGGCTCAAGACTGGGACGCCGCCCCGCCTGGATGGCCGCAGTATCGATTTTTCGGTGATGGAAGAGCAACCCGGAGACGATCCGGTTCCGGTGTTCTCCTTCATGGGCACGGTCGCCATGCATCCGCGCCAGTTGCCCTGCTGGATCACCCACACCAATGCCGGAACCCATGAACTGATCCGCAATTCCCTTGACCGCTCCCCCATGTTTTCCGGGGTGATAGAAGGCGTTGGGCCTCGCTACTGTCCCTCCATCGAAGACAAGGTGGTACGTTTCTCGGCCAAGGACTCCCACCAGGTATTTCTGGAGCCAGAGGGTCTCGACACCCACGAGATCTATCCCAACGGAATCTCCACCAGCCTGCCTTTCGATGTGCAACTGGCGGTGGTGCGCAGCATCCGGGGGCTGGAAAACGCCCACATCCTGCGCCCCGGCTACGCCATTGAATACGACTACTTCGATCCTCGAGGCCTGCATGCTTCCCTGGAAACACGCGCCATCGGGGGATTGTTTTTCGCGGGCCAGATTAATGGCACCACCGGGTACGAGGAAGCGTCAGCACAAGGTTTGCTGGCTGGCGTGAATGCCGCGCGGGCTGCCCGCAACGAGGCGCCCTGGGTGCCCGGGCGCGATCAGGCGTATCTCGGCGTTCTCGTGGATGATCTGGTTACCCAGGGCGTCACGGAACCCTACCGCATGTTCACCAGCCGGGCCGAGTACCGGCTGAGCCTGCGGGAAGACAACGCCGACCTGCGCCTCACGGATGCCGGCCGCTCCCTCGGGCTCGTGGATGATGTCCGCTGGGCGCGCTTCGAAGCCAAGCGTGAAGCGGTTGCCCGAGAGCGTGAGCGCTTGCGAAACACCTGGGTTAATCCGCGGTTGACGGGGGCTGCAGCGCTCGAATCGCTGCTTGGGCAAGTGCCCGCCGAGGCGCACCGGCTTGATGAGCTGCTGCGGCGTCCGGGTGTGGATTACGCGGGGCTGATGGGCCTCGAAGGTGCGGGTCCGGCCGTAGCGGATGCGGAGGTGGCTTTCCAGGTGGAGGTGCAGGTCAAGTATCAGGGCTACATCGAGCGTCAGAAGGACGAAGTGAGCCGCCGCGAACAGCTCGAAACCCTGTCGTTGCCGCCGGATCTGGACTACCAGGCGGTGCGGGGTTTGTCGGTGGAAGTGCGGCAGAAACTCGAGCGGCATCGTCCGGAAACCCTTGGGCAGGCATCCCGGATCGATGGCATGACACCAGCTGCCATCTCGCTTTTACTGGTGCACCTCAAGCGAGGAGGTGGTCTGGCAGGGAATGCCCGCCTGGCCAGCGGTACGCGTTGAAGACGCCGGCACAAACTCTGGCGGAAGGCTGTGAGTCCTTGGGCCTCGAGCTCACGGCCGAACAGCAGGCCAGGTTGCTGCGCTACCTGGCCTTGCTGCACAAATGGAACCGGGTATACAACCTCACGGCCATTCGTGACGAAACCAGGTCGGTCAGTCACCACTTGCTGGACAGCCTTGCGGTTGTTCCCCATCTCCGTGGTCAGCGTGTTCTGGATGTGGGCACCGGCGCCGGTTTGCCGGGCATTCCCATCGCCGTCGCCCGACCCGATGTTTCGGTGGTCATGCTGGACAGCAACCACAAGAAACAAGCCTTTGTTACCCAGGCCATCGGGGAGCTCGAGCTGGCCAATGCCAGCGTGGAGCGGACCCGGGTGGAGCAGTGGGAATCGGCAGGGCGGTTCGACACCGTGATTTCGCGAGCTTTCGCGGAGCTGCCCGATTTTCTGCGTCTGGCTGGCCATCTGATGGCGCCGGGCGGTTGTCTGCTCGCCATGAAGGGGCTTCACCCCCACGAGGAAATTGCTGCCATGCCACAAGGATTTTCGTGTGAGCGAGTGCTCGCGCTTGACGTTCCGGGCGTGGAATCCCGTCACCTGGTGGTGGTTCGCGCCGCCATAGAAATAGGCTGATCGTCTGTGGCACGCATCCTCGCCATCACCAATCAGAAGGGAGGGGTGGGAAAGACCACCACCACCGTCAATCTTGCCGCTGGTCTGGCGCTGGCAGGTCGCCGGGTGCTGCTGGTTGACCTAGACCCTCAGGGCAATGCCACCATGGGAAGTGGTATTGATAAGCGGGCGCTCACAGCCACCGTTTATCATGTCCTTCTTGGAGAAAAAGCCATTGATGCGGTACGGGTTCGCTCCCAGGCCGGCAACTACGACGTCATCCCGGCCAATCGCGAACTCGCCGGCGCCGAGGTGGAGCTGGTGGACCTGGAGCGTCGCGAGGTGCGGTTGAAGGAGGGTTTGGCGGCGCTGGGTGACCAATATGATTTCGTCCTGATCGATTGCCCGCCCGCCCTGAACTTGCTCACCGTGAATGCCCTGGTCGCCGCCCAGGCCGTGATGATTCCCATGCAATGCGAGTACTACGCGCTGGAAGGTCTCTCCGACTTGGTTAACACGGTCAAACGAGTCCGAGCCAATCTCAATCCCGAGCTGGACATCGAAGGCCTGTTGCGCACCATGTACGACCCGCGAAACACCTTGGGTCAGCAGGTCTCGGAACAGCTCCAGCAGCACTTTGGCGACAAGGTGTACCGCACCGTGATTCCGCGAAACGTCCGGCTTGCTGAAGCGCCGAGCTACGGTGTTCCGGCGCTGAGCTACGACCGGCAGTCCAAGGGTGCCCTTGCCTATCTGGCGCTGGCGGGCGAGATCCTTGGAAAGCAGGCTGCAACTTGAAGCCCGTATGAAGGGAGTTCTGGGATGGTGAAAACGAAGGGGCTCGGCCGAGGCCTCGACGCTTTGCTTGGCGAGCAGGCTGCGCCTGCGCCGCAGGGCGACCGACTGCTCGAATTGTCGCCGGCGCAGTTGCGTCCCGGGCGCTACCAGCCGCGCACCAACATGAATCCCGAGGCCATTGAGGCGCTTG
>JBIIUM010000117.1:0-9937 GCA_044339985.1 Burkholderiales bacterium
AGCAGCGGCGCGTCGGCCACCTCGGCCGCGCCGCCCATGGCCTCCACCAGCCCGAGCTGCACGTCCTCCAGTTCGAGCGGCACGGCCGCGCGCTCGTAGAAGCTGCGCAGCAGGTCGGCTGCCAGACAGCTGCGCTCGGCGGGGCCGTGGATGCGGAACACCTCGCCGCGCCGCGCGATGCCCACATCGAGGGCGTTTTCGATCTGGCGCAGGTTCTCGTCCAGCACACCGCACAGGTTGGCGAGGCGCTGGTTGTCCACCGGATCGAGGGCGAACTCCAGGGCGGGGATGTCGGCGTTCACGCGGCGGGCGCGGTCTCGCGCACCACGATCTCGCCGCGCAGCGAGTGCGGCAGCGCGGCGGTGATGGTCACGTCCACGTAGTGGCCTGCCAGACGCGCCTGGCCCGGGAAGTTGACCACCCGGTTGTTGGCGGTGCGCCCGGCGAGCTCGGTTGCGTTCTTGCGCGAGGGGCCTTCCACCAGCACGCGCTGCACGCTGCCCACCATGGCGGCGCTGATGTCGAAGGCCTGTTCCTCGAGTTTCGCCTGCAGGCGTTGCAGCCACGCGATCTTGGCGGCCCTGGGCACCGGGTCGTCCAGCGCCGTGGCCGGCGTGCCCGGGCGGGCGCTGTAGACAAAGCTGAAGCTCGCATCGAAGCCCACTGCCTCCACCAGGGCGAGGGTCAGCTCGAACTCCGCCTCGGTCTCGCCGGGGAAGCCGACGATGAAGTCGGAGGAGATGCACACCTCCGGGCGCGCCGCCCGCAGCCGCCGCACGATGTCGCGATACTCGGCGGCGGTGTAGCCCCGCTTCATGGCCGCCAGCACGCGGTCGCAGCCCGACTGCACGGGCAGGTGCACGTGGGGCACCAGCTTGCCGATGCGGCCGTGGGCGTCGATGAGGCGCTGGGTGAACTCCCTGGGGTGCGAGGTGGTGTAGCGGATGCGTTCGACGCCCGGCACCTCGGCCACGTACTCCAGCAGCAGGGCGAAATCGCCCTCCTCGCCCTCGGGCAGGCGGCCGCGCCAGGCGTTGACGTTCTGGCCCAGCAGCGTGACTTCGCGCACGCCCTGGTCGGCCAGGTCGGCCACCTCGGTGAGCACGTCATCGAAGGGGCGCGAGACTTCCTCGCCGCGGGTGTAGGGCACCACGCAGAAGCTGCAGTACTTGCTGCAACCTTCCATGATGGAGACGAAGGCCTGGGCCCCCTCCACACGCGGTGGCGGGAGCCCGTCGAACTTCTCGATCTCGGGGAAGCTCACGTCCACCTGGGCGCGGCCGCTGGCGGCGCGCGCCGCCATGAGGCCGGGCAGGCGGTGCAGCGTCTGGGGCCCGAACACCAGGTCCACGAAGGGTGCCCGCTGAACGATCGCCTCGCCTTCCTGGCTGGCCACGCAGCCGCCCACGCCGATGATCACCTCGGGCCGGCGGCGCTTGAGGTGGCGCACGCGGCCAAGATCGGTGAACACCTTCTCCTGAGCCTTCTCGCGCACCGAGCAGGTGTTGAACAGGATCACGTCCGCCTGCTCGGGGTCGTCGGTGGGCTCCAGCCCGTGCGCCTCGCGCAGCACGTCGGCCATGCGTGCCGAATCGTACTCGTTCATCTGGCAGCCGAAGGTGCGGATGTAGAGCTTTCCAGGCACGGCGGTACGCTCTCGGTTGCTCAATCGTCGCGGAATTCGTAGCCGCGCGACTCGAGGGTGGCGATTTCCGGCTCCGTGAGCATCCACACGCCCCGGACCTGTTTGAAGTGGTCGAAGTTGTAGGCAACCCATCCGCGGCCTCGAACGCCATTGGGGGTGAGGATGCGATTGTCCCGGGTGTGGATGGTTGAACCAGGCGCCAGACGGTGCCAACGGTTGCTGATGAGGATGTTCGGGTACCGCACTTCCTCCAGCAACCCCACCCGGATGTCCGTGGGCAGGATACGCTGCGCCGCCGCCGACAAAGGCGCCGCCAACAGGGCAAGGATGAAGGCGAGAGAAAGAAGTGGTCGCATGGGCCGCGGTCCGAAGGCCAGCCTGCTGGCGCGGGGGGCACCAGTCGAAGCGCCGGCGGTAGGCGCAGGCAGATGGTGGCGAATCAGGGATTTGAACCCCGGACCAACGGATTATGATTCCGCTGCTCTAACCACTGAGCTAATTCGCCACGTGCCTTGCGACAGGGCGCGCAATCTACCGAAGCCCCGCTTTCCTTGTCAAGGAAACTCTCGTTAATCAATGCCCTGCGAGCGCGCAAGGGGGGTCCGCCGTGGATGTGACCGTGGTGGGCGCCGGCCTTGTGGGCACGTCGCTGGCATTGGCGTGTGCGCGCGCCGGGTTGCGCGCGGCGCTGGTGACCGAGGCCGTTCCTGCTCCCGCCCCGGCGCAGTGGGATACGCGCATCTACGCCATCAGTCCGGGCAGCCGCGCATTGCTGGAGTCCCTGGGGGCGTGGCAGCGGCTCGATCCCGCTCGCATCCAGCCAGTGCGGCACATGGAGATCTTCGGGGACCGAAATCCCGCACGGCTGCACTTCGACGCAGCCGGGTTGGGCGCACCGGAACTGGCCAGCATCGTTGAAAGCGGCGCCCTGGCCCAGGCGCTGTGGGCCAGTCTTGCGGAAGACGGCGGCTGCGCCATCCTGGCTCCCGCGCGGCCGGTGGGGCTGGTGGTTACGCCAGGTCATGCCAGCCTGCGGCTCGAGAATGGCGCCGAACTGCAGAGCGCACTGGTGGTGGGCGCCGACGGGCGCGATTCCTGGGTGCGAACCGTGGCTGGCATCGAGGCGCCAGGGCGGGGCTATCCGCAGCGTGCCGTGGTGGCCAACTTCCAGTGCGATGTGCCACACCTTGAAACCGCGCGGCAGTGGTTCCGCGAGGACGGCGTGTTGGCCCTGTTGCCCCTGCCGGGCAACAGGGTATCCATGGTTTGGTCGGCCGAAGAGAGCGTGGCGCACGAGCTGCTGGAGGCCAGCCCCGAGGCGTTGGCCGCCCGGGTGGCGGCTGCGGCGAACTCCCTGGCAGGGGAGTTGTCTGTGATCTCCCCTGCGCGCATGTTTCCGTTGCATGCGCACTTGGCGCGGCGCGTCGTGAAACCCCGGATCGCCCTCGTGGGTGATGCCGCCCATCACGTGCACCCGCTGGCGGGGCAGGGAGTGAACCTCGGGTTTCGTGATGTCTCCTCGCTTGCGCAGGTGCTCGGCGAGCGCGGCGCGCAGCGTGACTGCGGTGCGCTACCCCTGCTGCGCCGTCATGAGCGCGCGCGGCGCGAGGATGCCCTTGCAACGCTGGCTGTCACCGATGGCTTGCAGCGGCTGTTTTCCAGTGCATTGCCCGGCGCGGCGCAACTGCGCAATGCCGGGCTGTGGATCACCGGGCAGCTGCCGTTGTTGAGAAGGTTGCTTGCCCGGCACGCGCTCGCTTGAGCGGGCAAGATTGGTTTCTAATGACGTTTTTTTGGGAGCTTGCCATGAACCGGTCAACCCTTGCGTGCGCCCTGGCGGGCGCCCTGTTGCTCGCGGCGGCTTCGGCCTACGCCGATGAGCAGGCGGTCCGCCAGGCCTTCATGGCCAAGTTCCCCAAGGCCAACGTTGACAGCGTCAAGCTCATTCCTGAAACGGGGTTGTACGAGATCCTCATTCCCCGGGGAGATGATCCCATCATCATCTACACGGACGAGCAGTTCCGCTTTCTGCTGCAGGGCAGTTTGGTGGAAACGCGAGGCATGAGCGATCTCACCGAGAAGACCCGCAGCCGCGCCACGGCCCTGGACTTCTCCAGCCTGCCCCTGGACAAGGCGATCCGCAAGGTGAAGGGCAACGGCGCTCGCAAGATCGCGGTGTTCACCGACCCTGACTGTCCTTACTGCAAGCGGGTGGAGCAGGAGCTGGAAAAACTCAACAACGTGACTGTCTATCTCCTCGTCTACCCCATCGAGCAGCTCCACCCCAAGGCGGTTGCCAAGGCCAAGGCCATCTGGTGCTCTCCCGACCGGCTCAAGGCATGGGACGATTACATGTTGCGCGGCGCCGCGCCCAAAGGCAGCGGCGATTGCCCCAACCCCGTGGACGAGGTGATGGCCTGGGGCCAGAAAAAAGGCATCAACGCCACCCCGACACTCATTTTTGCCGATGGCAGCCGGGTCCCCGGCGCGATCACCGCCGCCCAGATCGAAAGCCGTTTCGGCGAAATGAGCAGCGATTGATCGCGCGGTGTTCCCGTCCGGTAGCGGGCCCGCTGCACCGGCCCCCGGCGACCATGATGGCGCTGCCGGTCGCAGACTGGCGGTGGCCTTGAGCCTGTCGTTGCTGTTGCACGCCATTCTGCTCTGGGCCCAGCCTGCCAGAGCGCCGTGGGGTGCCGCGGGCGCCAGCGGCATGGCCCTCAAGGCGCGGCTCGTGGCAGTTCGGCAGGTGCAGTCCGAGACGTTGCCGGCGGTTTTCCCCGTGCCTGAGGAGGCCCTGGCGGCGGCGAATCGCGCACCCGGCGCGGGGATTCCCCCGCCAGCGGCGGCGGAGCATGCAATGGACCGCCGCGCCGCGCCACCCGAACCATCTGTGCAGATGGCGCAGACGCCTCCCGTCCCCGCTGCTCCTGAGCCCGAAGCTGCTCCCGCTTCGCAACCGGCAGCCCCACCGTCAGCGCAGGAGCCGGGTGCCTTCCAGGTGCCGCTGCCTGCCCCTGCCGAATTCCTGCCGGCGCGCATGCTCGACGTGCTGCCGCGGCCGGAGCAACCGGTGGCGCTGGTCTATCCCGACGCGGTAGGCATGGGGCGCAATGGTCAGTTGACCCTGCTGTTGCTCATCGACGAGTCTGGTGTGGTGGTGGAGGCCAAGGTGGTGGATTCCAATCCGCCAGGGGTGTTTGATGCCTTCGCCATCGACGTGTTTCGCGCCACGCGTTTCCTGCCCGGGCAGCGTGACGGCCGACCCGTGCGCAGCCGCCTGGTGGTGGAAATGTCCTTCGACGCCAACCCTTTTTCGCGGCGAGCGCAATGACGGAAGGTCAGGGCGCCGCCTCGGCTCGCGGCAGCAGCACCCACAGCAGCAGTGGTTGGCGCATGCGGCCCGCCAGTTCGCCGGCTTCCTCGCCAAAGCCCCAGAAAAAATCCGCTCGCACTGCGCCGCGAATGGCGCCGCCCGTATCCTGGGCGGCCATGAGGCGATTGAGTGGCTTTGTGGTGCCGGGCCAGGTGCTGGACACGAACACTGGCGCCCCCAGCGGCACGGCGCGGGGGTCCACCGCCAGGCTGCGGCCATTGCTCAGCGGCACCCCCAGGGAGCCGGGCGGGCCGCCGTCGCCAGGGGGCAGTTCGCGAAAGAACACGTAGGAGGGGTTTTCGTTCAGCAAGGCTGCGAGCTTCTGGGGATTGCGCTGTCCCCAGGCGCGAATGCCCTGCATGGAGGCCTGGTCCAGGGCGAGTTCGCCGCGTTCCACCAGCAGCCGGCCCACCGAGCGGTAGGCGTGGCCGTTCTGGTCGGCATAGCCCACGCGCACCAGTTCACCGCTGTCCAGCCGCACCCGCCCCGAGCCCTGCACCTGCAGGAAGAAGGCATCCACCGGATCGTCCACCCAGATGAGCTCGCGGCCGCGCAGCGATGCGGTGCCGTTGTCGATATCTGCCCGGGTGTGGTATGGAACCAGCTTGCGGCCCACCACCCGGCCGCGCAGGCGCAACCCCTTGAGCTCGGGATACAAATCGGTGAGTTCCACCGACACCAGATCGTCGGGTGGGCCATACAGCGGCACGCGGTAGCGGCCATCGCGGTTGCGGCTGCCGCGCAGCAGCGGCTCGTAGTAGCCGGTGAGCAGCCCCTCGGCAACGCCCTCGGACGACAGCACGCGGTGCGGCTGCGCGTTGGCTTCCAGGAAGCGCCGTTGGGCCTGCGCGTCGGCCGTGGCAAGGGCCTGTGCCTTGGCGCAGAACGCAGCCCAGGGCGGATTCCTGAGCGCCGGGCAACCACGCAGGAAGGCCTGGAAGCCGGCCGCCACGTCATCATCGGCCCAGCCGGGCAGGTCCTGGAAAGCCACCGGCTCCAGCCGCACGGCGGGGGCAGGCCTGGGCGTGGTGGCTTCCGGCGCCGGCGCCGGGCAGCTTGGGGCCGGTGCGGGCACGGCCGGGGGAGGGCAGGGCGTTGCCGCCGCCGCCGCCGGTTCCGGCATGGCCGGTGGCCGCGGCGTTGCGCAACCGGCGGCCGCCAGCAGCAACACCCCTGTGGCAAAACGGCGGCCCACGGCGTTAGAGTGGCGCCCGGTCCCCGCCGGGGGTCGGGGGTTACGCGTCAGGGCGAAGGCAGGGCACATGGGTTGGATATTGCTGGAAGCGGCCGTCGCCTTGGGGATTGGCCTGTTCATCGTGTGGTGGACCTGGCCGCGCGGCAAGCGCCCGCCGCCTCGCGAGGACGAGGATCGGCAATGACTCTCAGTGCAGCGTGCGCGGCATGGAAAGCATGAATTCCGGGATCGACGCCTCGAAGGCGGTGCCGTCCTCGGCCACCATGTGGTAACTGCCGCGCATGGTGCCCACCGGCGTGGCGATGGCCGCGCCGCTCGAGTACTGGAAGCTCTGGCCTGGCGCCAGCAGCGGTTGCTCGCCCACCACGCCCAGGCCGCGCACTTCCTGCACCTGGTTGTCCGAGTCGGTGATGATCCAGTGACGGCTGATGAGCCGCGCTGCCACCGTGCCGCTGTTGAGGATGCTGATGGTGTAGGCGAACACGTAGCGGCCCTCCTGCTCGTCGGACTGCTCGGGCACGAAGGAGGCGCGTGCGGTGACGGTGATCTGATGGCGCTTCGGCGGTTCCATGGCGCTATTGCAACCGAAATCGCGCGCCCCCTCAAGGGCGTCTCGCCGGACGGGTAGAATCGCTGGCTCTTCAATCGCCTTGCGCGAGTTCACCGTGCACCGCATCGCCCCGAGCATCCTGTCTGCCGACTTCGCCCGCCTGGGCGAGGAAGTGCGCCACGTGGTGGCCGCCGGCGCCGACGTGGTGCACTTCGACGTGATGGACAACCACTATGTGCCCAACCTGACGGTGGGTCCGCTGGTGTGCCAGGCCATCCGCCCCCATGTAAGCGTACCCATCGACGTGCACCTCATGGTGAAGCCCGTGGACCGTCTGGTGCCAGACTTTGCCAAGGCGGGCGCGAACATCATCAGCTTCCACCCCGAGGCCTCCGAGCACGTGCACCGCACGCTGGCGCTGATTCGCGACTGCGGTTGCCGGGCGGGGCTGGTGTTCAATCCCGCCACCCCGCTGCATCACCTCGACCACGTCATGGAACTGGTGGACCTGGTGCTCATCATGTCGGTGAACCCGGGCTTCGGCGGCCAGGCCTTCATCCCCGGCGCGCTTGCCAAGCTGCGCGAGGCGCGCCGGCGCATACAGGCTTCGGGACGCGACATCTGGCTCGAGGTCGATGGCGGGGTGAAGGTGGACAACATTGCAGAGATCGCCCGGGCCGGCGCCGACACCTTCGTGGCCGGCTCGGCCATCTTCGCCACGCCTGACTACGCCGCCACCATCGCCGCCATGCGCGCGCAACTGGCGCTGGCGCAGTCATGAAGCCGTCCCCCGGCCCTGGCGCTGCGCTGGACCCGCGCGCCATCCGCGCCGTGGCCTTCGACCTGGACGGCACGCTGGTGGATTCGCTGCCCGACCTGGCCGACGCCGCGGCGGCCATGCTGGCGCGGCTGGGCCGGCCCCCCGTGGATGAAGCCAGGGTGCGCGGTTTCGTGGGCGACGGTGTGTCGCGGTTGGTGGAGAGGCTGCTGGCGGGCTCCCGCGAGGGTGTGGCCGACCCCGCCGAGGCCGCTCGGGGTATCCAGTTCTTCACAGAGCATTACGCCGCTCACCTGTCGCGGCGCAGCCGCCCCTATCCCGGCGTTGCGGACGGCCTTCGGCGCCTGGCCGCGGCTGGTTTCGGGCTGGCCTGCGTCACCAACAAGCCCGCGCGTTTCGCGGCGGCGCTGTTGTCGGCCCTGGACCTGCATCACCATCTGGCGGTGCTGGTGGGCGGTGACACCCTGGCGGCGCGCAAGCCCCGGCCCGAGCCATTGCTGCACACCGCCGCGCGGTTGGAGGTGCAGCCCGGCGCTTTGCTGATGGTGGGTGATTCGGAGGTGGACGTGCGTTGCGCGCGTGCCTCGGGCTGCCCGGTGGTTTGTGTGCCCTACGGTTACCGTCCTTCGGGGCCGGCGGATGCTCTGGGCGCGGATGCTATAGTCCCTTCGATCGATGCTCTGGCTCTGGCGCTGCTCGAAGGCGGTGCCGCTCTCTCGCCCGCCGCCACCCTCGCCCCCGCCGCCCTCACCGTGCCATGATCCCCGCCCTCCCGCGCAACGGCGCCTTGGCCGCGAGCCGCGTTCGCTGGCGCCGCTAGCCGTTGTGAGCGCGGCCCACGCGCCGCAGCCCCGTCCCGCCGTTTCGCAAGCCGCCACCTCAATCTCCCATGGACCCCGACCGATTCCAGCAGTACGCCCACGAAGGCTTCAACCGCGTTCCCCTGGTGCTCGAGACCCTGGCCGATCTCGACACGCCCCTGTCGGTGTATCTCAAGCTTGCCAACCGCCCCTTCTCCTACCTGCTGGAATCGGTGCAGGGCGGCGAGCGCTTCGGGCGCTACTCCTTCATCGGCCTGCCTTGCGAAACGCGCTTCGAAGTGCGCGGCCGCGTTTGCAGCGAATGGCGTGGCGCCAATCTGTTTTGGCAAGGCGAGCAGGACGATCCGCTGGAGTGGGTGCGGGGTTTGCAGGCGCGCTACCGTGCTGCCCAGGTGCCCGGACTGCCGCGCTTCGCGGGAGGGCTGGTGGGCTACTTCGCCTACGACACGGTGCGCTACATCGAAAAACGTCTTGACGACGATGCCAAGCCCGACGCCCTGGGCACGCCCGACATCCTGCTCATGCTCTCCGACCGCCTGGCGGTGGTGGACAACCTGTCGGGCAAGCTCTACCTCGTGGTGTATGCCGATCCGCGCGAACCCGAGGCACGAAAACGCGGCCTCGCCCAACTGGACCAGCTGCGCGCCGCGCTGTACGAGCCGGTGCGGGTGCCCGAGGAAACCCCCTCTGCGCCCGCCCGGCCGCAGTCGGAATTCGCCGAAGACGCCTTCCTTGAAGCGGTGGACAAGGCCAAGGGCTACATCTTCGAGGGCGACATCATGCAGGTGGTGTTGTCCCAGCGCCTGTCCCACGCCTACGGCGCTTCACCGCTGTCGTTGTACCGGGCGTTGCGCGCCCTCAATCCTTCGCCCTACATGTTCTATTTCGACCTGGGGGGCTTTCACGTGGTGGGCGCGAGCCCCGAGATTCTGGTGCGTCTGGAGAGCGGCACCGTGACGCTTCGCCCCATCGCCGGCACCCGCCCGCGCGGCGCCAGCCGAGAGGAAGATCTCGCCCTGGAGCAGGATCTTCTGGCCGATCCGAAGGAGCGCGCCGAGCATGTGATGCTCATGGATCTTGGCCGCAACGACGTGGGCCGCGTGGCGCGCACCGGCACCGTCAAGGTCACCCAGAACATGGCCATCGAGCGCTATTCCCACGTCATGCACATCGTCTCCAACGTGGAGGGCCAGCTCGCCGAGGGGCTGGACGCCATCGCCGTGCTGCGCGCTGCTTTTCCCGCGGGTACCCTCACGGGCGCGCCCAAGGTGCGCGCCATGGAGATCATCGACGAACTCGAGCCCACCCGGCGCGGCATCTACGGCGGCGCGGTGGGTTACCTGGGCTTCAACGGCGACATGGACCTGGCCATTGCCATCCGCACCGCCGTCATCAAGGACGGTCGGCTGTTCGTGCAGGCCGGCGCTGGCATCGTCGCCGATTCCGTGCCCCAGTCGGAGTGGACCGAAACCCAGAACAAGGCCCGGGCCATCCTGCGGGCGGCGGAACTGGCCATGGCGGGGCTGTCCCGCCGCGGCGACTGAGGGGGGCGCGCATGCTCCTGATGATCGA
>JBIIUM010000118.1:0-9934 GCA_044339985.1 Burkholderiales bacterium
GGCCATAGAGCGCAGTGAGACGTTCGCTCCCAAGCACGCCTGATAGCGGCAGCAAGTGAATGACGGCGACTACAACAAGCATTGCTGACACGACATAACGCATGGGCACTCCCGAAGGGGCTAACGACCGCCTTCAGCAGCGCGCCGGAGGCGCGTCCGCTGGAAGGCGTTGTTGGGCATCACTATCGCGACGCGCAAGGCTGAATGGGCATTCACTCTACGCTTGTACGCGAGCTTAACGTGAACGCACCGAGCACAGGCCATCGACGCATGTACAGTGCTCGCTTGCCTGCTTCGCAGTGGCAGCCTTGAGCGCGTCGCTCTGCTGGCCAGCGATGCAAATCTCGGCCTGCAACGGAGGCGACGAGTAGTACGGTCCGCCGTCGAAGGGTGTGTCGCCAGGAGTTCGTTCGGGATGCGTGTACCCGGCGCAGTGCATCATTTCATGAATCAGCGTTTGCGCGATTTCCTGGCCTCCCTTCGGAAAGAGGTTCGCGAAGTTGACCCAGATCTGGCGACCGCCAAGGACGGCAGAGGCATTGTTGTTAGGATCTGGATCGATGTCGTGCGCAATCGAGGATCGGTACACCTGCTTGAGGTCTCTCGCCTGGGCGGGCGTAAGTAAGCCACATGCGTTGATGCGCGTGTGGGCGAACGCATGCCTCTCAAGCAACCGGTCCCTCTGCTGCTGGGTAATGGTAGGAGCGAAGGTGAAGTTCGTAAAGATTGCCAGTCGGTCGGCCTCGACCACCTCCCGCCGAGCCCCCGACTTCAACAGAACAACGCCATACACGAGTCGCCCACCCTGCGTGTCCTGCTCCCAGTCCGGAAATCCACCTACGAACCCCTGGGCCACAGCATAGCGATGCGCACTTCGATACCGCTCGCCGACATCGTCACCCGCGTATCCAAGCGTAGCAGCGTCGACAACGCGGCGCTCAGCGATAGAGGCTGAGAGCAGTATGGTTCCGTACACGAGTTGGCCATTCGATGTGTCGTGCTCCCAATCTGGAAACCCGCTGACGAAACCGTTTGCTGACGCGTAGCGGTGCGCGGCACGCACGCGACTTCCGACGTCCGCACCGGAATACCCGAGAGTGGACGCGGCGACCACCCGCCGCACCGCTCCGGGCGCGCTCAGAAGAAGCACACCGTAGACGAGATCGCCGCCCCCATTCAAGCCCTGCTCGAAGTCTGGAAAGCCACTTACGTTGCCGTGAACCTCCGCGAAACGATGCACCTGTCGAAAACGTTCCATGCCTTCTCCTCCTATGACTCGATTGGCCATTGCTTGTCCGCCCAACGTTCGAGCTAAGCGGGCGACAACGGCAGGACGCCAGGCCCGGGGCGGTGAAAATGTACACCGTACCACCGAGCCGGGCCTGGTGGCCTGCCGTTGGCGCTCCGCTTGAGCGAGGGGTTAGACCTCACTCGCGTCGGTCTAGAAGGGGATGTCATCGTCCATTTCGTCCTTGGTAGGTGCAGACAGAAATGGGCTTCCGTCGTCTAGGTAGACAGCAGGGTTGTCCTCATCCGTCATCGCCTTCAACGCCTCAGCGAGTTTCGTCTGCCACTCTTGCGGGTATCCAAGAACGGCTGACACCAGGTAGGACCGAACATTGGCATCGTCCGCCTCGACTGCCGAGACTATTGCGCGAACGCATCGTGTCGTCTGCGCGGGAGAGGACATTACCTCCGGAAGCGCGCGCATGAAGAACTTGGCGGCGTAGTGGCGGGCATCGGGGTCCTGATCCTCAAAGCGTGAAATTAGTGCGTTCGCTGCATCAGCGCGCGTTGTGAAGGACTTTAGAAAACTGTTTGACCAAGTGGCCAACGCCTGTGTTGTTTTCCCGCTAGACGTAACTTCGCCTTGGCGTATGCCGGTGATGAACTTATTCTCGATTCGCAGGCGTGGCAACTCGGATAGATTAAGCCAGACTTCTGGCGTAAGCATTTGGAGTGACGTTCGAATCGCTAAGTCATCAGTCGCAGTACGCAATTCTTCAGATACCACATTTAGGTACGAAGACAACTGCGCGGGGCTCAGCGCTCCGAGCAGCTTCGGCACGAGGTAGCGAAGCTTTCGTAACTCTGCCTTCTTTCGTACTCGGTAGATTGCAATGAGTGCGTCCGCAAGTCTTAGCTTTGGGACTTCGGCGACCAGCAATTCAGCGTATCGAGAGGACTCCACGAATTCACTATCGAACACCTTTGCTACAAATGACTCTATTGTGAATGCCTCCTTGGATGAGTTCAGCAGAGTGAACACGTAGCCAAGAAAGTGGATGATCGCGTCAGCGGTTTCTTTGTCATCGGTCGTTTGCTCGTGACTCCTTGGGTTCCGTATTCCGAGATAGACACCTCTTAGGATCTGCTCCATACCTCTCTGAACGTTCTTCTCCGAATCGGTCTGCAAGGGATTCAGCTTTAGCTTCGGATCATCACCACCCAGCGCTTGACCAACTAAGGCTGAACCGTCGCCATCTACTCCGGCGCGCTCGCGAAGAACGGAACTGATGAGGTATGTCGCCTCAAGAATTGCGTGAGAGTAGTTCTCTGCCTCGTAGGCGCTGGCTACTGCTGCCCACATTGCTTCAGGAATGGTGGTCTGAAGGTTCATTTGTGAGGTCTAACGTTTGAATTGAGGGGCGGTGCGCGCAGCGCACGAACTAAAAAAGCGCAGCTTTTTGAGCGTCCCCTCGAATGATGGGTTAGCCCTAGCGTTCGGCAGCACGTTTCAACCCTTCAAGTGTGTGGGGCAAGCCTTTACGTATTTGAGAGCCGATAAGCCGACCAAACAAAGGGGCAAGAAGGCCGACGAAAGAAACACGGTGCAGTACCTGAACTTGGTTGCCGAGAGGTGCAAGCTCATGCTCAAAACGCATGGCACACAGTGGGAGCTTGCTTTCAACAGTAAACGAACAATTTGGCACTACCTCGGTGAAAGTGATTTTTGCCTTGGGGCCACTTGATGGCTGAAGTGTGCCGGTAGCCCCAGAAGAAAATTGCCCGTTGATAGAGGATGACTTTACGTCAGGGTCCCAAGAGGACCAGCCCGAAACGTTTGCGTAGAGCGAATACAACTTGTCTACTGGTGCATTAACGAGAATTTTTTCTTCAAACTGCATAGGATAGTTTCTCCGTGGGGCTAACGACAAGCATCACCTGACGGAGGCGGCGGGCGAAGCACGCCGTTGACGGTCAGGTGGATGCGCAGGTTAGCTTTCTTGGTTCTCATGTGGACACATAGCCACCTTCGACAACGCGCGGATCGTTCTCCGCAGCGTAGCCATAGCCAATGGCGACTGAGAACTCCGGAACTCCCAGTGCCGCAGCAAGATGCAGATGACGCTCTGAGGCGAAAGTGTAATCGGCTCTACGCAAAACGCTCTCGATGGCCTTGGGATCGACCGCACCGAAGGCTGATGCCAAGCGAGTGGCGTCGCCTCCACACGGCGCGTCATCCTCAGCATCCTCGTTGAAGTACGCGGGAGTCGAGTTGTACTCGTCAGATTTTTCGCCGTTCTCGTAGAGCTCAAAGTACAAGATGTCGTCATCGTGATTGAGGACGGCGAGCACAGGACACTTGAATTGCTCAGACAGGCTTGCGCCTAGCGCGGCCAGGATTGCTCCGTCTTGAGATTCGCAGGCTTCGTCTAGCACGGTGACGAACGACCGCTCGGACTTCGATACATATGCCGGACGATCTCCAAGCCAAGACACAACCTCTTCCCGCGACGGACCTTTTAACGTGTGGCTTGTGTAGAAGGACCCCATTGCTGCCTCCGTGGGAGCTAACGAGAAATAGGGGTCCTAAAAGTCCCTTTACAAAGCACCAAAATACTGTATGTATTATCAGTCACCAGTTCTATCCCCCTGATTTTTCAGCCCCCGCCCGCCCGTTAGTAGGCCCTAAAACCGCCCCTCAAACCCACCTCGTGCCGTAGGCCGCCGTGCCCGACTCCCCTCCCCGCCTTCTGGACCAGTTCCGCGAAAAGATCCGGCTCAAGCACTACGGTATCCGCACCGAGCACGCCTACGTCTACTGGGCGAAGCGCTTTGTTTTATATCACGGCCGCCGGCACCCTCGCGACCTGGGCCCGGGCGAGGTGGGGGCCTTCCTCACCCATCTGGCGGTGGTGGACAAGGTGGCCGCTTCCACCCAGAACCAGGCCAAGAGCGCGCTGCTGTTTTCTTATGAAGAGGCGCTTGGCACGCTGCTGCCGTGGCGGGACGATATCACCCAGACCAAGGCGTCGCGGCGGCTACCGGTGGTGCTTACCGTGGATGAGGTTTCCGGGCTGCTCGATCGCACCTCCGGCACCTGCGGGCTGATCCCGCGGCTGCTCTACGGCACGGGCATGCGTGTTATGAAATGCCTGCGCCTGCGGGTAAAGGACGCGCATTTCGTGCGCCGCGACATCGTGGTGCGCAAGGGCAAGGGCTCGAAAAACCGCGTCACCATGCTGCCGGCACGGCGGGTGGCACCGGCCTGCGGCGTGGCTACGCCACCCAGCTCATCGACGTCGGTACCAATCTGATCGAAGCCCGGACGATCCTCCATCGCGTCGGGGCTGCGTTGGTCGCTCAGTAGGGATCGCGCGGCGGCAACGCCAGTTCGTGGTCCGGGTCCGGCGCACCGGCCTGGGGGCCCGGCAGCGCCTCTCCCGGCGAATCCGTGCGCGCGAACTGGATGCGGTGCAGCCGCGTATAGATGCCGTCGCGCGCCAGCAACTCGGCGTGGCTGCCCACCTCGGCCACCCTGCCCCGGTCGAGCACCGCGATGCGGTCGGCCTTCTCGATGGTGGACAGGCGGTGCGCGATCACGATGGTGGTGCGGCCCTTCATGAGCACCTCGAGGGCGGCCTGCACCTGGCGCTCCGACTCCGAATCCAGCGCCGAGGTGGCCTCGTCGAGGATCAGCACCGGCGCGTTCTTCAGCAGGGTGCGGGCAATGGCCAGACGCTGGCGCTGGCCGCCGGAGAGGCGCACGCCATTCTCGCCCACAACGGTCTGCAGGCCCTGGGGCATCTCGCGGATGAAGCCCATGGCGTGGGCGGCTTCGGCCGCGGCCACGATCTCGGCTTCCGAGGCGCCGGCCCGGGCGCCGTAGGCGATGTTGGCGGCCACCGTGTCGTTGAACAGCGCCACGTCCTGGGACACCAGCGCGATGTTGCCGCGCAGGCTCTCCAGGGTGAGGCTGCGCAGATCGTGACCGTCCAGCAGGATGCGCCCCGCCGTGGGCTGGTAGAAGCGCGGAATCAGGTGTGCAAGGGTGGTCTTGCCGCTGCCCGAGGGGCCCACCAGCGCCACCGTCTCGCCGGCGCGGATGGTCAGGCTCACGTCGTCAAGGGCCGGACGCTCGGCGCGGCGGTACTGCATGGAAACGGCCTCGAAGGCGATGTCGCCACGGGCGCGAGCCAGTCGCACCGTGCCGGTGTCGGGCTCGGGCTCGGTGTCCAGCAAACCGAAAATGCTCTCGGCGGCCGCCAGGCCGCGCTGCAGCGATTCGTTTACGCCGGTGAGGCGCTTCAAGGGCTGGAGAAGCATGAGCATGGCGGTGACGAAGGAGACGAAACCGCCCACGGTGGTTTCGTTGGCCGCCGACTGCCCCGCCACGACGGAGATCACGAAGGCCAGCGCGATGGCCGCCAGCAGTTGCACCAGCGAGGTGTTGCCGGCCGAGGCCGCGGCGTACTTCATGGAGAAGCTGCGTACCCGGTTGGCAGCGCGGTGGAAGCGGTCGGTCTCGTAGCCGGTACCGCCGAAAATCTTGACCACCTTCTGGCAGTCGATGCCCTCCTGCAGCACGGCGGTGACCTCGCCCATGGCATGTTGCACCTCGCGGCCCACGCGCCGCAGCCGGCGGCTGAAGATGCGCACGATGAGGGTGATGCCAGGCGCCACCACCAGGGTGATGAGGGTGAGCTTCCAGTTGAGCCAGAACAGCCAGGCCAGCAACCCGAGGATGGTGAGGCTGTCCTTCACGGCCACCGTGACGGCCGAGGTGGCCGCGGAGGTGACCTGGGTCACGTCATAGGCCACGCGCGACACCAGCGTGCCGGTGACCTGCTCGTCGTACCAGGGCACCGGCAAGGCCATGAGGCGGCGGAACATGGCGTCGCGCAGGTCGAGCACCACCCGCGTGGCCACCCAGTTGGAGCAGTAGTTCTCGATGAAGCTGGCCGCGCCGCGCACCAGGAACAGCGCCACCAGCGCCACCGGCATCCATTTCATCAGCCACGGGTCCTTGTCGACGAACGTGCCGTCGAGCAGCGGCTTCATGAGCATGGGCAGCGCGGGCTCGGTAAGCGCCGCGAGCGTGGTGCCGAAGAGGGAGGCGGCGAACACCCGCCAGTGCGGACGGACGTAGGAGAGGAGGCGGCGGTAGAGCCGCGCGCTCGTCAGCGTCGACATGGGCGGACGATAGCAGAACGCGCCGCGCCCGGACGGCCCGGGGTGGCGGCGCGGGTCAGCGGCCGAAGCGGTACTCGGCCGTGAGCAGCAGCGTGCGCAGCGCAGCCGGGTAGGCGCTGAAGCTGCTGCCGGAGGCGATGGCGTAGGTGTAGTACTTCTCGCCGGTGGCGTTGAGCAGCGCGGCGCGCACTGTCCACGGACCGCCGCTCCAGGCCGCGTTCAGATCCAGCAGCGTGTAGGCCGGCATGCGCCGCCCGAAGGTGTTGGCCTGGTCATTGTCGTACACCTGGGTGCCCACGTAGGTGAGCACGGCGTTCGCCTGCCAGGCCTCGGCAGGCCGCCAGGACAGGGTGACGGAGGCGCGATGCCGGGGCACCAGCGGAATATCGTTGCCAGCAACATCCACCCCGCCCACGCTGCCCGAGCGGAACCGGGCATTGGTGAACGTGTAGGTGCCACCGATGCCCAGGACCGGCGACAGCTGGACGCCCCCCTCCAGCTCGATACCCTCGCGGCGGGTGGGCGGCAGATTCACGTTCGCGCCGAAGGGGGGAGCGAAAGGCACGTACATGATTTCGTTCTGCAGATCGGATCGAAAGGCGGCCACCCGCAGGCGGTGGCCGCTCTTGGCCCACTGCAAGCCGATCTCCCGGTCCACCGAGATCTGCGGCTCGAGCAGCGCCGGCGGCACGAACCCGAAGCCGCGGATTTCATCCACCACAGCGATACGGAAGCTGCGGCCCGCCTTGCCATATGCCGACCACTGCTCGTCCAGCGTCTGGCGCAGCGCCATTTCCCAGGCATTGACCGTGCGCTCCTTGCTGGCGTCCTGGCGGCCGAAGGACTGCTCGGCGAGTGACGTGGTCACGCGCTGCTGACGCGCGCCCACACTCACCGTGGTGCCCGTGGGGAACTCCAGGGTGTCCTGGAAGTAGCCCGCCAGATTGCGCTGCGTGGAGGTGCCGAAATAGCCAAAGGAAGCGATGCGATTGTCGAATTGCCATTCGTCCCAGTCCAGGCCCGCCACCAGCTGGCTTGATGCAGGACCCAGCGAGAAGGGCACCCGCACCCGGGGCGAGACGCTGGTGACGCGGCCGTTGACGTCGTTGAAGTTGTCGAACTGGAACGAGCGCGACCGGCGTTCACGATGGCCCATGTCCAGCGCCGCCTCCACCGCGCCCAGCGCCTGGGTCGTGGACAGGGCCACCCGGGAGTTCTCCAGCGACAGATAGTCGTTCGGCGTGGTGGCACCGCGGCGGTCCGATTGGAGTTGGGCCTCGGTGCGTGCGCCCGGCAGGCGCAGGTCCTGGTTGCCGCTGGCAAAACGCAGCGCCACAGGCCCGCGGTCACCAAACCACGTGACTTCGCCCGACAGATTGTTCTGGCGCAGATCGTTGTTGACGCGGTAGTTGTCTGCGGCCAGAGAGGCGGCGTTCACACTCAGACCGAGACGCTCGCCCGCCAGGCTGGCGCCCGCGGAGACGCCCAGCGTGCCGTAGCTGCCGGCGGTGGCCGCCACCCGGCCCTGGTGCTCGCCGGGCTGTGGGCCACGGGTGATGATGTTCACCGTGCCGCCCGTGGCGCCGCTGCCGTAGAGCACCGCGCCGCTGGAGCGCAGGATCTCGATGCGCTCCACGCTGGCCAGAGAGATGGAGGCCAGGTCCGCCGGTGTGGTTTCGTTTTCCGAAAGGCGCTGACCATTCACCAGAATGAGCGTGTTCTGGTCGCCCGTGATGCCGAAGCCGCGCAGGTCGATCTGGCGGTTGGGGCTGCCGGAACTGTCGCGCACGGTGAAACCGGTCTGGCGCGACAGCACCTCGGGAAGGGTGAGCGCGCCGCTGGCGCGGATCTCCTCGACGGTGATCACCGTCACCCCCACGGCCGGGTCGCGCCGCGGCTGCACGAAACGCGACGCGGTGACCACCACATCGGGGGTGGAAAGATTGGATTGCGCCACCGCAGGCAATGAAAGCGGCAGCACCAGTGCAAAGGCAAAGCGGCATCGAGACATGGCATCCTCCCTTGGGGTCCACCCGCCGCGGACCCGATGTGAAGAAGGCGCGCACCACGCCAGGGGATGAATCGCACCGGGCGGCACCGCGCGAGGCCATGCCGCCCGCAGCGTCCGCCACCCCGCGGAACGTCGCCGGTCGCGCTTGAGGCCGGTCTCCGGGCTCGCGAGCCTGAGGCGGTTCGCCTTCCCACCCGCCCATCCGGCGCGCAGCGCCCGGACAGGCCGGCAGTGGCATCGTGAACCGCCCTTCCTCGCCCACCGTTGCGGGGGCAGCACAGGCCTGGCTTTGCGGAGGGTTGCTCCGCGCGGCGCCACCTGTTTCCCGATTATCCCGGCCGGAGAATCCAGGCCAGGCACCTCAAGGCTGTGGCAATGGTAATCCCGCCGGCGTGGGCTTTGGCCTTAGACGCCTTGCCCAAACCTTCCGCAAGGTCTCAGGCAGTGCGCGTTATGCGTTGACCGGGTTGATTTTCTTTCCATATAGTGAGGTCCATGGATGCCGAGTTGAACGCCCTCGAAGACCGGCTGCGCCAGCTCATCCGGCTCACCGAGCGGCTGCGCGACGAGAACGGCCAACTGCGCCAGCAGATCGCCTCCGCCAACAACGACAACAAGTTGTTACGTGATCGCGTCACGGCCGCCCGTGCCCGGCTCGAAGGCCTGCTGGGCCGGCTGCCCCAGGATGCCGAGTAACCGCCCGGAGGTCACCCCATGAGCAAGGACGCCAAGGCCATGGACGTGAAGATCATGGGGCGCGAATTTCGCATCAGCGTGCCCGATGGGGAGCGAGACCAGTTGCTGCGGGCGGTGGCCTATCTCGACCAGAAGATGTGCGCCATCCGCGATGCCGGCAAGGTGGTGGGCACGGAGCGGGTGGCGGTGATGGCGGCGCTGAACATCGCCCACGAACTGCTCACCATGAAGCTGCCCGGCACCGGGCTTGATGCGGGTGAGTTGGCGCGTAGAATCGCGGCCATGCAGTCGGCCATCGACGCCTCGTTGGCCAGCCAGGAGCGTTTGTTCTAGCGCGCTGGCTGCGGGGCTTGAAGGCCACGGCTGTTGCAGGTTTCGCTCCCTGCGGTGTTCGACCCGGGTCGATGTTTCCTGAACCAATGCAATTCGTAGCGCTGCGCTCCTCGAGTGCTTTTGTGAGCGTCCTACGCCGGACGCACCTGCGGCACTCGGAACGTGGCCACTCTTGAACCTCTGGTTCAAGGGACCCGACCCGACGGCATTTGCGGGGGGCACCCCGAAGCGGCAGACGAGAGGCGGCACGTGCCGCCTCTCGTTTTTTGCCGCATCCCTTCCTTGCTCCAGGGAGCAGTGCGCCGTGCGTCATTGGCTGATGAAGTCCGAGCCCGAAGAGGTGAGCGTCGACCACCTGGCCGCGATGCCACGCCGCACGGTGCCGTGGTTCGGCGTGCGCAACTACCAGGCGCGCAACTTCATGCGCGATCTCATGCAGCCTGGCGATCCGGTGTTGTTCTATCACTCGAGTTGTGC
>JBIIUM010000336.1:0-2519 GCA_044339985.1 Burkholderiales bacterium
GCGCCACGCGGCTTCTGGTGCAGCTTTCGGACGGCCAGTCTGTGGAAAGCGTATTGCTGCCGCGCGAGGGTGTGTGCGTATCCACCCAGGCGGGCTGCGCGGTGGGATGCGTCTTTTGCATGACCGGCCGCGAGGGCGTGAAGCGCCACCTTGGCAGCGCCGAAATCATGGCCCAGGTGGTCCTGGCCCGGGCCCGCGGCCACCGGGTTCGTAAGGTGGTGTTCATGGGCATGGGCGAACCCGCCCACAACCTGGACAACGTGCTCGATGCCATCCACTGGCTCGGCACTGCCGGCGGCATCGGTCACAAGCAACTGGTGTTCTCCACCGTGGGCGACCGCCGCGCCTTCGATCGACTGCCCGAGGGCCCGGTGAAGCCGGCGCTAGCCCTGTCGCTGCACACCACCAAGCCCCAGCTGCGTGCCGAGTTGCTGCCACGCGCGCCGCACCTGTCGCCCGCCGAGTTGGTGGCATTGGCTGGCGAGTACGCACGGACCACGGGCTACCCGGTGCAGTATCAGTGGACCCTTCTGGCGGGCGTCAACGACGGCGACGATGAGGTGGACGCCATCGCCCGGCTGCTGGCGGGTCAATACGCGGTGATGAATTTCATCGCCTTCAATCCCATTCCCGGCAGCCCCTTGCGCCGGCCGGAACTTCAAAGAGCCGTCCAGATGGTGCGCGCCCTGCACCGGCGCGGCGTGCTTGCCAAGTTGCGCCATTCCGCAGCCCAGGACGTGGAAGGCGGTTGCGGGCAACTGCGGGCGCGCAGCCTGTTGCCGGCGTGACCGAAGCAGTGGCGGGCAATCTCCGCCCGATTTACCCAGACCGCCCGGTCCCTCTCGAACAGCTACCCATTGCTGCGCATGTGCTCCGCAACCTCAACTCCGCCAGGGTAACAACACCACAATCGACGTAAGGCCGGATACGGGCGGATGGCGGGTCGTCCTGCGCCTGCTGGATCACTTCAGCGTGGCGGGCCGGGCAAAGCCCGGCCCGAGAGGTACTCAATTGGCAAAAGTACGGGCCGCGCTGTGGTCGGAGTACTTCACCGTGGGGCCGTTGCGGACAAGGGGCGTTGCCTTGCCCGACTGGATTGCCATCGCCGACTTCTGCATCACAGGGCCGGCGAAGGTGTCGTGTGCCGGGGCATCAAAGCTGCGGGAGGTCACTGCCTTGCCGCCGGGCGTGATGCGGGTCGGGCCGGCGAAGCCGCCGTTCCACGTCTTGCCCGCCACCAGCAGGGGCGACCGCACGGATTCCGCGGCAAAGGCCGCGGGAGCGGCAAGCAGGGCGAAGGCGGTAACTGCAGCGACGAAGAGTTGGTTGCCTTGTTGCACGTTCATGATGAAACTCCCAGTTTGGTTGAGTGAACCGGACTTGTTGCCGGAAGCAGGACTCCCGGTGAGTACCTGCCCCAGGGGTGCAGCACCTATCCCTGTGATGAAGAGAATGGACTGAACCCAAAAAGCGCTATGCTTCAACACCTTGCCTTGAGACATAAACACTGTTCGACTTACATGTGTTGTTTGTTTGGTGAACGGTTGTCACTTTAGTGAACATTGTTTATCGTGTCAACACTTTTTTTGCGTTGGGGATGGTTATGGGCACGGTAGAAAGACGGGCTCGGGAGCGGGAGGAGATTCGAGGACGGATCCTCGAGGCAGCCCGTTGCCTGTTTGCTCAAGAGGGCTACGACGCAGTGACCCTGCGGCGCGTTGCCGAGGCTATCGAGTACTCGCCTGCTGCGATCTACAAGTACTTCGCCGACAAGAACGAGATGGTCCGCGCCCTTGTCGAGGACGACATGGCCTACATGCTGGCGTCGTTTCAGCCAGCGCTCGCCAAGTGCTCGTTGGTGGAGCGGATCAGGACCTTCGGGCGGGCCTACATGAGCATCGCGCTCGAGCGTCCCAATCACTACCGGCTGATGTTCATGACCCCGATGCCGGACAAAGACCCCGCCGAGGCGGCGCAAGACCCGAACAAGGACTCCTACGCCTTATTCCTCAGCTGCATCCAGGAGTGCATCGACGCAGGCCTGTTCGTTCAGAAATTCACGGACGCCCATCTGGTGGCCCAGACGCTCTGGTGCGCCCTTCATGGCATCGCGGCGCTACACATCACGCCGCCCAGTGGGAAGAACGTACCGTGGCGGGACGTGCAGCAGAGGACCGAGGTCATGCTCAACGCGCTCATGCGCGGCATGCTGGAACCCGCTCCCTCCGCGGGTGCCGCCGCCCCGTCAGCCTAGCCCGGCCAACCCGCCGCGCAGTAACACCGGCACGCCGCCTGGGGGCGCTTTCCCGGCGAGTTGCGCCACACGCAACTGCTCGCCCCTCGCATCGGGCGGCAGGCTCGGATGGCTTCCCCGGAAATCGACAGCGGGAACGTGGAGCGTCTGATTCCCCGGGGCCCTTGATGCAAGAAACAATCCGCGCAAAGGGGCTCGGCGCTCGGACGCCCTCACTGCCCCACGGTGACCCCGGTGTCCTTGGCGATGCGCGCCCAGCGCGCCA
>JBIIUM010000020.1:0-29791 GCA_044339985.1 Burkholderiales bacterium
TGATGTTGCCGGTGACGGCGTCCAGCGAGAACAGATGGAGGGCACCCCAGCCTTGCGACGCGACGAGGCCAGCCAGCTTGACCGCTTCCTGATGGAAGTACAACGCGTCGTTCGTGAGCAGCCCGTGGCCCGCGTGCAGGCTTGGCATGCGCGGCAACACCAGCTCCTGAAAGCTCAGCGCGAAGACCAACGCGATTCCGTAGGCCAGCGCCCAGACGGCCAACAACCTCGGAAACCGCGGCGGTGTTTCCTCAGGCCGAAGCGGTGGCGACCGTGCGCCGACGCCGGCCCTCACATGTTCAGCGAGCGAGCGCAAGACCTCTCAAGGCTCCCAGGAAGCGAATGCGAATCTCAAACGCCTTTTCCTGAATGTCGACACTGTGTTCCCCGTGCTTCGAACAGGCGCCCGTGCGCCGCCAGGCGCAGAAGCACCCTTGACGCAATGATTATACGCCCAGCGCCTCCGGCGGCGCCTGGGTGACCACTTCGCCGCCGCGGTCGCCGTCCTGGGGCCTCGGGTCCACGGTCCAGTCTGCCTCGGCCCACCCGTCCAGGCTGTGCTCGATCACCACCACCGTGTTTTCGGCATCCAACCGCCGGTGCGGCATGCGGGTCAGCCGTTCCACGTGGGCCGTGTGCAGGCCAACGCTGCGCTCGTCCAGCACGTAGAGGGTGTGCTGCGTGGTGCCGGGGCTTGCCGGCCTCACCGCGCCCGAGGTGTCCTGGGTGCTGCGATCACTGCTTCGCCGAACGCCCCGTGGCCCGCACACCCCGTCCGCGCTCTCCCGACGCCGGCTACGTGAGGATCACGCCTGACTCGCTGACCGGCGGCAAGACGGCCAAGGAGGCGAAGGCCAGGGCCCTCAATGGCCCCAGGGAACGGGGCTTCGTGAAGGGACACGATACGATCGACAACATGAAGCACCGAGTCATCGAGCACGTCCACATCGACAAGAACGATTGCGTTCCGGCACGCGTCTCGCCTGTCCCGCCCGGGAAGGTGCCGTGCGCCGATACGCACGGCTTCAGCCTGCACGGCGCGGCGCGTTGTGGGGCGGATCAGCGCAGTCAACTCGAACCGCTGTGCCGCTACATCACCCGCCCCGCGCTCGCCAACGAACGCCCGAGCCGCAACGCCAAGGAGCAGGTGGTGTTGCGGCTGGAGAGCCCGACTCGCGACGGCACGACCCGTATCGTCATGCACCCGCAGCAGTTCATGCAGCGCCTGGCCGCGCTGGTGCAACGCCCGCGGCGCCAGCACCTGCGAGGATTCGCCGACGATTGGCATTCATGGGTCGGGGTTCGCCAAGGAAGGCAAGGTCGTTCTGTCACGCCATTCCGGCTCGCCGGCGGCTGAAGACTGGCGTGGCCGTGCCGAGTCGGAGCGTGCTGCTCACGCCGGGATCAGGGCATCCACTCCGCGCCGTGGCGCCGGGGGCGGTGCGGCCACGTTTGCCGGCAGATAACCCACCCGCGCCAGCATCTGGACGGTGTGACGCGGCGCCGGAGCGCCGAGCAGCGCATGGATGGCCCGATACTGAGCTGCCACCTGCGGGTATTCCTGCAGGGCCTGCTCGTTCGGGTGCATGGCCAAACCGGCCGCGGCGCCGGCCAGATTCAATCGCACGTAGGCACGGCCCGCGAGGAGTTGCTGAGGGCGGGTGTTGCCCTCGGTGACGAGCCACAGGTAGGCCGGCGTGGATGCGGTGATGGCGTTGAAGTCCTTGATCTGCGCCTGGGTGATCCGCGAGTCGGGCGCCGGGAACTTCGTGCGGTCGAAGAGCCCCAGCCGCATGAGCATGACCGGCAGCGGCTGGGTGATGCTGATGCCGTCGCGATAACGATCGATCTCGGCGCTGCCGACCCTGAGCACGCGCACGGACTCCATCAATGGCGCCTCGGTGGTCATTTCGATGCGCCACGCCTCCCGAACGATGGCGCGAATGGCTTCCACCCGCTCGGCGTCGTTGCCGGCGGCCTCCGCCCGGCCCGCCAGGCCGAAGGTCACGCCCAGCCCGGCGACGGCGGCGTTCAGCCGTGCCACATGCCCAGGGGCGATGGGTCGCGACGCATCGTAGGCGCGCCGGTCGGTGCGGCGCGCCAGCGCCTGGGCAAACAGCGGGTCGGGAGAGACCGCAGCATCGGCGGTCAGGCGCACGCGGGCAAAGGGCCGTCCGTCCAGTCTCTCACCGGGTTCGCCTTCCGGAAACAGGGTGATCTCCGCGCGGTGACCGCGCTGGGCGGCGGCCATGGCGAGCAGCTCCAGGAACGCGCCCGCGCCCATCAGGATCTGCCGTCCGTAGGGGTCGGTGGCCGGCAACAGGCGCTCCGTGTCCAGGCGCAGCGCGATTTCCCCGGGAACCCGCAGGTCCGCCACCCAGGGCTGCATGTTGTGGGGATTGGGCGCGAGGATCGCGTAGGAAAGCGCCCAGCGCCGCGGATCGGCATCGGGCCCCGGCCCCTGCCAGGCCGCAACCGCCGACGGGGGCACACCAAAACCGGTGCAACCGCCAAGCGAACCCGCTGCCACGGCCATCACCACCCCGCCGCCGGCCAGGCGGATGAAGCGTCTGCGTTCCATCGTCATCTCCCTTGTGTGTCGGCTCCGGCTCCCGGCGCGCTGCCCGCGAAAGCCCGGTGCATGGTCGCCGCGCCCGGCACAAAGCCGGAATGCGGCCATGTTACGCTTGGCGCCATCATTTCTATTGCCATGCGGCGCCATGTTCTTGTGATACCGCGCCATGACCGCTGAACCACCGCTGCTGCCGGCCACCTCGCTGCATGCACTGCTGGCGGGCTTTCGCGAACTGGGTCTGGACACCGCGCGAATCGCCGCGAGCCTCGAGGACCTTCCCCCCGCCGAGGCCGGCACTCTCGTACCTGCCGCGCTGTACGAAAAAGCCTGGCGGGAGGCGGGCCGCGCCTGCGACAAACCGGCTCTTGCCACGGCAACGGGCCTGGCGATTCCCTTCGGCGCGTTCGGCATGATCGACTACCTGTGCGGCAGCGCAGCCACCGTGGCCGGCGGCTTCGAGTCGCTGGTGCTGCATTACCGGCTGGCCGCCACCGACAACCGGGTGGAAGTGGAGTCCATTCCCGGCGGCTGCAAAGTGGCGGTGCACCCGCTCGTGCCCCTGGAGCCTCATGTGGACGAGTTCACCCTGGCGGTCTTGGCGGGGCGTTTCCGCCGCCTCACCGGTGGCGCATTCGTCCCCTCGCGTGTGCTGCTCAGGGGCGAGGTGGACGACATCGCGGCGCGTGCCGCCCTGATGGGCTGCCCGGTCCTGTGCGGGCAGCCCGTCTCGGCGATGGAGATCGACGCGGCGCACTGGAAGGCGCCGATCATGCGCGCCGACCCGCTGCTGCACCAGTTGCTGGCCACGCTCGCGGCCCGGGAATCGACCCGCACCGCCCGCGCCATGCCGCTCGAGTCGGCGCTGCGCGCCCGGCTGCGCGACGCCCTCGCGGACAGCGACGCCGACGTGGCGCGCATGGCGCGGCTGATGGGCCTGTCGGTGCGCACGCTGCAGCGCCGCCTCGCGCAGGCGGGGCGCAGTTACGCCGCGGTGGTGGACGATTTCCGGCGCGAGGAATCCTTGCGACTCGTGGCCAACCCCGCGCTGGCGCTGGCGCGCGTGGCCGGCTTGCTGGGCTATGCCGAGCAGGCCTCCTTCACGCGGGCTTTCGCACGCTGGCACGGCACCTCACCGGGCAAGTGGCGCCAGGAGGCCGGCGCGCCATCCACCTCCGGGTGACTACCGGGTCGCAAAGCTCGCCGTCTGCTCGTCAGACACCCCCTCCCGCCTCGAATCGCACGGCATCATCGGCCAACCGCGCCTGCCGGTACCCCGGCGTGCTTCGCCGCCAGCGCGGCATGGGCGCAGGCGCCCGGTGCGAGGTGATCGATGCGGCGAATGGCCTGAATCTGCGCGGGGCGCGCCATGAGGCCACGTCCGGCGTAGCCCATCTGGCGGACCTGTCAAGGGCGCCATCGCGGGGCGGGGCGCGGCCCTTGCGGCGATCAACGCCGTCGGCCGGGACGGGGACTGCGCCGACGCACTGCAGCGGGTATGCGGTTCGCGGGCGCGCGCCGGGTCCCCGCAGGCAAACCCGCGAAGGCCCTCCCCGATTCAGGCAAATGCCGCGATGGCGGCGATCACTGCCTCGCGGCAATCCACGTGCGGCGAGTGGCGGCAGCCCGGCAGCAGCAGCGCGCGCGCGCCGCCGGGCACCTGCGCGACGATGGCGTCCACCTGGGCACGGGTGCCGTACTGGTCGTCCTCGCCCTGGATCACCAGCACCGGGCAGGCGATGCGCGGCAGGCAGCTCTCGATGTTCCAGGCGCGGAAATCGGGGTGCAGCCAGATGTCGTTCCAGCCGCGGAACGCGCCCTCCACGTGCTCATGGTAGCGGCCCAGGCGGCGCGGCAGGTCGGTGGTGGCCCAGGCCACCTTCGCCTCGGCGATGCTGGCCACGGTGAGTTCCTCCACGAACACGTGCGGCGCCATGGCCACCACGCCGCGCACCGCATGCCCCGCACCGGCGTGGATGAGGGCGATGCTGGCGCCGTCGCTGTGGCCCACCAGCACGGGTTCGGCTATGTCCAGCGCGCGCAGCACCTCCGGCAGCACGTCCAGCGCCTCGCGGTGCATGTAGTCCATGGCGCGCGGCCCTTGCAGCGGGTCGGAGCCGCCGTAGCCGCAGCGGGAATAGACCAGCGCCGGGCAGCCGGTGGCGGCCGCCACGGCATCGGGAAAATCCTTCCACAGCGCGGTGGAACCCAGACCCTCGTGCAGGAACACCAGCACCGGCCTGGACGCAGGGCCGGCGATGCAGCGGTACTCCAGCCGGTGGCCCCCGGCGTGCAGGAAACCGACGGCTTCGCTCATGGGGTCGTGGCGCACGGGGCCGGAGCGCGATTGGCGGCGGCGGCGTGCGCCAGGGCGCGGTCAGATACCCGGCGCGCCGGGTCAGACGCCCAGGTGCGCATGGGCCACCTCCGGCACTTCGCGCAGTTGCCGGCTCTCGCCCTCGAAGGCCACGCGTCCCTTCACCAGGATCACGCAGCGGTCGGCGACGGCGTTCACGGCGGCGAAGTTTTTGTCGACGATCACGGTGGCGATGCCGCTGGCGCGGATCTCCTCCACCATGCGCCAGATGTGGCACGCCACCAGGGGCGCAAGCCCCTCGGTGGCCTCGTCGAGGATCAGCAGGTCGGGATTGGTCATGAGCGCCCGGCCGATGGTGAGCATCTGCTGCTCACCGCCGGAGAGCTGCTGGCCACCGTGGGACAGCCGCTCGGACAGCCGCGGAAACGCCTGCAGCACACGCTCCAGGGTCCAGTCGCGCCGGCCGTGCACGCCGGGGCGCGCGGCCATGACGAGGTTCTCGCGCACGCTCAGGTTGGGGAAAATGCCGCGGCCTTCGGGCACCCAGGCGATGCCCTGGCGCGCCACGCGGTGGGGCGCCACGCCGGTGGCCTCGCGGCCGCGCACGCGCACCTCGCCGCCCCGCGGTGGCACGATGCCCATGAGGCTCTTGAGCAACGTGGTCTTGCCCATGCCGTTGCGGCCCATCAGGCCCACGGCCTCGCCGGCGCGCACCGCGAAATCCACGCCGTGCAGCACGCAGCTTGCACCGTAGCCGGCCTCCAGGCCGCGCGCTTCCAGCAAGGTCTCGCGCTCAGGCATTGATGTCCTCGCCGAGGTAGGCGCGGCGCACCTCGGGATGCTCGCGCACGGCGGCCGGCGCGCCGCTGGCGATGACGCGCCCGTTGGCCATGACCGTGAGCGTGTCGGCCAGGGCGAACACCGCGTCCATGTCGTGCTCCACCAGCACCATGGCGTGATCGGGCCGGAGCCTGCGAAGCAGCGCCACCATGCCCGCCGACTCCTCGGCGCCCATGCCAGCCAGCGGCTCGTCGAGCAGCAGCACGCGGGGATTGGTGGCCAGCGCCATGGCGATCTCCACCTGCCGCTGCTCGCCGTGGGAGAGCGTGGCCACCACGGCGTCTCGGCGCGCCTCGAGCCCGGCGGCTGCCAGCGCCCGCTCGGCCGCCGCGTTCACGCTTTCGAAGGACGCTGCCCGCTTCAGGAATCGCAGGGAGGTGGCCAGCCGCGACTGGGCCGCGAGCCGGCAGTTCTCGAACACCGTGAGGGGCGGGAAGACATTGGTCTTCTGGTAGCTGCGCCCCAGGCCCAGGTGCGAGCGGCGCGCCGGGCCCATGCGCGAGACGTCGCGCCCGCCCAGCAGGATGCGCCCGCCGGTGGGCGCGAGATCGCCGCAGAGCAGGTTGACCAGCGTGCTCTTGCCCGCGCCGTTGGGGCCGATCACCGCGTGCACCTCGCCCATGGCCACCGTCAGGGACACGCCATCCACGGCGGCCAGGCCGCCGAAGCGGCGCGACAGGTTCTCGGCCGCGAGCGCGGGCGTGCCCGGGACATTCGCGCGCCCAGCCGCCACGCCCGTCACGCCTGCACCCCCGCCTCGGGCGGCACCGCCGGACGCGCCGGGCGCAGCCGCCGCCACAGCCCAGCGAGCCCCTCGGGCAGGAACAGCGCCACGGCCACGATCACCGCGCCCATGGGCAGTTGCCAGTGCTTCGTGTAGCCCTGGAACAGCAGTTCCATGCCCCACCACGCCGCCGCGCCCAGGGCCGGACCCAGCAGCGAGCCCATGCCGCCCAGGATCACCATGAGCAGCACCGCGCCCGACTGGTGCCAGCCCAGCGACTCGGGATTGACCACCCCGAACTGGCAGGCCGACAGGTAGCCCGCCAACCCCGCCAGGGCGCCGGCCATGACGAAGGCCACCAGCTTGTAGCGCGCCGTGGCGAAGCCCAGCGCGCGCATACGGTGCTCGTTGACGCGGATGCCGTCGAGCACCCGCCCGAAGGGCGAGACGCGCAGCCGCGCCAGGAACAGCAGCACCAGCGCGCACACCGCCAGGGCCACCCAGTGGAAATGGCGGTACTGCTCCAGGTCGAAGACCGCCACGCCGAACACCGTGCCCGCCGGCCGCGCGAAGATCTGCAGGCCGTCGGAGCCGCCCGCGAAGTCGCCATCGTGGAACAGGTGGAACAGCATCTGCCCGAAGGCGAGCGTGGCCATGAGGAAGTACACGCCCCGGGTGCGCACCACCAGCGCGCCGATGGCAAGCGCCACCAGCGCCGAAACGCCGACCGCCATGGCCAGCGTGCTCCACAGCGGCGCCGCCTCGTACTGGGGCGAGGCGAGCGCCAGCACATAGCCCGCCACGCCGAAGAAGCCCGCGTGGCCCAGGCTCACCAGGCCGGTCTGGCCCACCAGCAGGTTCAGGCTGCTGGCGAACAGCGCGAAGATCAGCACCTTCGAGGCGAACTGCACGGTGAACTTGTCGGCGAACCAGGGCATGGCCGCCAGCAGCGCAAAGGCCATCGCCACCAGCACCCACTGCAGGCGCGTCACCCCCCGGCCCTCACGTGCGCCGCCCGAACAGCCCCTCGGGCCGCCACAGCAGCACCGCGGCCATGAGCAGATACACGCTCATGCCCGCGAGCTGCGGCAGCAGCTTCACGCCCGCCACCTCCAGGGTGACCACCTTGCCGAAGGTGTCCACCAGGCCGATGAGCAGCGCCGCCACGAAGGCGCCTTTCACGGAGCCGATGCCGCCGATCACCACCACCACGAAGCAGACGATCAGCACCTGATTGCCCATGCCGGGAAAGACCGAGGACACCGGCGCGGCGATCATGCCCGCCAGGCCCGCCAACGCGATGCCCACCGAGAACACGCCCAGTTGCACCAGCTTGATGGGGATGCCCAGGGCCTGGGCCATCTCGCGGTTGGACGCGCCGGCGCGCACCATCATGCCGATGCGCGTGAAACGGATCACCCAGGCCATGGCCAAGGCCAGCGCCAGGCAGGCGCCCGACATGGCGAGGCGGTACACGGGATAGGACAGGGTGTCGGTGAGCGGAACGGAGCCGGACAGAAACGCCGGTACGGCCACCGCGTGCACGTCGTCGCCGAACAGCAGGCTCCGGGATTCCTCGAGGATCAGGATCAGGCCGAAGGTGAACAGCACCTGGTGGAGGTGGTCTCGTTCATAGAGCCGCCGCACGAACAGCCACTCGATCGCCGCGCCGAGGACCAGCGTGAGAGGAACGCCCAGCGCCAGCGCGGCCCAGAAGCTGCCCGTGAGCTCGGCCAGCGACCATGCCAGGTAGGCGCCCACCATGGTGAAAGCGCCGTGGGCCAGATTGATCACGCCCATGATGCCAAAGACCAGCGTGAGGCCGCTGGCGATCAGGAACAGCAGCAGGCCGTACTGCAGCGCGTTGAGGAGCTGGATGAGGAAGGTGGCAAGGTCCATCACGCGGTCATCGCGCGCGGGCCCGGGTCAAAGCTTGCAGCCGCGCGCCGGATCCTCCAGCGCCTTCCAGGCGACGCCGATCACCTTGTTGTCGCCCTTCTCCACCCGGCGCAGGTAGATGTCCTGGATGGGGTTGTGGGCCCGGGACATGCGCCAGCGGCCCCGCGGGCTGTCGATCTCGGCGCCCTCCATGGCGGCGAGCAGCGCGGCGCGGTTGGCCGGGTCTCCCTTCGCGGCCTCCAGGCCCTGCTGCAGCAGCAGGCCGGCGTCGTAGCCCTGCACGGCGTACACGTCCGGTTCCACCTTGTTGTAGGCCGCCATGTAGGCGGCGCGGAAAGCCTTGTTGCGCGGGGTGTCCAGCGAGTCGGCGTAGTGCAGCGTGGTGACGATGCCCTCGGCGGCTTCGCCCTGGGCGGGGAGCACGCCCTCGGTGAGGAAGCCCGAGCCGTACAGCGGGATCTTGTCCTTGAGCCCGGCGGCGGCCCAGTCCTTCACGAACTTCACCGCGCCCGCGCCGGCGAAAAAGCTGCCCACGGCATCGGGCCTGAGGGAGGCGATCTCGGTGAGCAGCGCCTGAAACTCCACGTTGGGGAAGGGCAGGTAGAGCTCCTTCGCCACCGTGCCGCCAGCTTTCTCGAAGCCTTCGCGAAAGGCCGCGGCAGCCTCCTCGCCGGCGGCGTACTTCCAGGTAATGAACACCGCCTTCTTGTGGCCGCGCTCGGCGATGGCCTTGCCCAGGGCGTGGGTGGTCTGCCAGTTGGAGAAGGAGGTGCGGAACACGTTGGGTGCGCAAGCCGGGCCGGTGGCGGCGTTCGCGCCGGCATTGGGGATGATGAGCGGCACGCCGCTGTCGCGCGCCACCTTCACCATGGCCATGGCCACGCCCGAGTGCACCGTGCCCACCAGCACGTCCACCTTGTCGCGGGTGACCAGGCGGTTGGCGTTGTCGGTGGCCTTGGCGGGATCGGACTCGTCGTCCACCTTGAAGAACTCCACCTCGCGGCCCGCGAAGCGGCCGCCCGCCTGGGCCAGCGCCAGGCGCAGGCCGTTTTCAATGGCCGTGCCGAGCTGGGCGTAGGTGCCCGTGTAGGGGAGCATCAGCCCCACGCGCAGCTTCGCGGCCTGGGCGCGCGCGAGCGGCGGCAGCGCGAGGGACAGGGTGGCGGCGGCGAGAAATTGGCGTCGTTGCATGGCAGGCCTTTCGGGACGGGTCAGGTGGCGCGCGGCGCGCGCAGCTTGAAGCGCTGGATCTTGCCGGTGGCTGTCTTGGGCAGCTCCGGAACGAACTCCACCCAGCGGGGATACTTGAAGGGCGCCAGGTGCTCCTTCACGTGCTGCTGAAGGGCGTGGGCGGTGACCTCGCCGGGTGCCGCGCCAGGCCGCAACACCACGAAAGCGCGGGGCTTCACCAGCCCATTGTCGTCCTGGTCTCCCACTACCGCCGCCTCCAGCACCCCGGGGTGCGTCATCAGGGCCGCCTCCACCTCGAAGGGCGAGACGTACATGCCGCCCACCTTGAGCATGTCGTCGGAGCGGCCGCCGTAGGTGTAGAAACCGTCGGCGCCGCGCGAATACTTGTCGCCCGCGCGGGTCCAGGGTCCGCGGAAGGTGTCGCGGGAGCGTTCGCGGTTGTTCCAGTAGCAGGCGGCGCTGGTGGGCCCGGCGATCTGCAACTCGCCCAACTCGCCGTCGGCCACCTCCCGACCGTCCTCGCCCACCAGACGCACCGCGTAGCCGGGCACGGGCGTGCCGGTGGTGCCGTAGCGCACGTCCCCGGGCCGGTTGGAGAGGAAGATGTGCAGCATCTCGGTGGAGCCGATGCCGTCGAGAATCTCCACGCCGAAGTGTTGCGTCCAGCGGCGACCCAGCTCCGCGGGCAGGGCCTCGCCGGCGGACGTGCACACGCGCAGCGCCAGTTCGCCGCGCGACGGCAGTTCGGGCGCGGCCAGCAGCGCGCCATACAAGGTGGGCACGCCGTAGAACACCGTGGGACGGTGCTCGCGCAGGCGGGCGAACACGGCGGCCGGCGTGGGCCGCTCGGCCATGAGCACGGCAGTGGCGCCGGCGGCCAGGGTGAAGGTGAGCGCATTGCCCAGGCCGTAGGCGAAGAACAGCTTGGCGGCGGAGAACAGCACGTCGTCCTCGCGCAAGCCGAGCACAGGCCGGGCGTACAGCTCGTAGGTCTGGATGAGGCTCGAGTGCACATGCACGGCGCCCTTGGGCGCGCCCGTGGAGCCGGAGGTGTAGAGCCAGAAACAGGCGTCGTCGCAGGTGGTGGCGGCAGGCTCGAAGGTGGTGCCGGCCACGCGCAGCAGCGATTGCAGGTGCGGATGCGTGTCCACCTGCCGGCCCGACACCAGCACCCGGCGCAGCGCGGGCGCCTCGTCCAGCACAGGTGCGAAGCGCGGCAACAACGCGTCGGACACCACCAGCGCGCGGGCACGGCTGTCGCGGAGCATGAAGCGGTAATCCTCGCTGGTGAGCAGCGTGTTGGCCGCCACTGGCACGATGCCCGCCTGGATGGCGCCCAGGAACACGGCCACCCAGTCGATGCTGTCCAGATGGCACAGCAGCAGCCGGTCCTCGGGCTGCAGGCCCAGCGACACCAGGGCGTTGGCCACCCGGTTGACCCGCTCGGCGAGCGCTGCGTAGGTGGCCGCGCCAGTGTCATCCACAAAGGCCACCTTGTGGGCCCGGCCCGCGGCCAGATTGCGCTGGATCAGGTCATGGGCCGCGTTGTACTCGCGCGGTACGGCAATGACCGGCGGGCTGGTGGAGTGGTCGGCGGAACTCAGGCCGGGCACGGTGGGGCTCTCGCGGGAAGGTGGAACGGGTGGAATTGGCGAAAGATACCGCAGGACGGCAGCAGCGGAGATCGAACCCCGCTCAGGCCGGATAGCCGCCGCGCAGCGCGAACGGATAGTCGCGCAGCAGGTCTTCGGCAACGGTCGCGATGGCGCCGCGCCAGGCGTGCCGCGATTCAAGCGCGGCCACCGCCTGCAGCAGCAGCGCGTAGGGCGCCGACTGCGCCGGCTCTGGCGGCGCGCGTACGCCGGGCTCCAGGCGGCGCCAGGCGGGGTCAGCCCCCCGCCGCGCTGCCCTGTGCGGCGACCAGGGGCATGGCCTGCTCGGCGAGCGCCGCCAGATACCCCGCCCCCAGCGGAATCACCTCGTCGTTGAAGTCGTAGTGCGGGTTGTGCAGCGAGCAGCCCAGGGGTCCGCCGCCCTGGCCCAGGAACACATAGGCGCCGGGCTTTTCCTGCAGAAAGTAGGCAAAGTCCTCGCCGCCCATGGTGGGGTCCACGTCGCGCACCACGTTGCCCGCGCCGAATATGGTCTGCGCCACGCGAGCCGCGAACTCCGTCTCCTTCGGGCTGTTGACCGTGGCGGGATAGCCGCGCGTGTACTTCACCTCCGCGCGCCCGCCCAGCGCCTCGGCCACGCCCTGCGCGATCTCCCTGCAGCGGCGCTCCGCCATGTCGCGCGTCTCGGCGCGGAAGCTGCGCACCGTGCCCAGCAGGTGCACTGCGTCGGGAATCACGTTGAAAGCGCCCGTCTGGCTGGTGTGCATGGAACAGATGCTCACCACCACCGCATCCACGGGCGCCACGTTGCGGCTGGCCACGGTCTGAAGTGCGGTGATCACCTGAGCCGCCACCACCACGGGGTCCACCGCCAGATGGGGCATGGCGGCGTGGCCGCCGCGGCCGTGGACGGTGATGGCGATCTCGTCGGTGGCCGCCATCACCGGCCCGGCGCGCAGGGCGATGCGCCCCGGCGGCAGTTCAGGCCAGTTGTGCAGGGCATACACCTCGTCGGCGGGAAAGCGCTCGAAGAGGCCCTCCCGCACCATCACGTTGCCGCCGCCGCCGTGTTCCTCGGCCGGCTGGAAGATCACATAGGCGGTGCCGTCGAAACTGCGGGTCTCCGCCAGATAGCGCGCAGCGCCCAGCAGCATGGTGGTATGACCGTCATGGCCGCAGGCGTGCATGCGGCCCTCGTGGCGCGACCGGTGGTCGCGCTCGGCGGCCTCGTGCATGGGCAGGCAGTCCAGGTCGGCGCGCAGGCCGATGCCGCGACCGCGGGAATCCTCGCGGCCCGGAATCACGCCCACCACGCCGGTGCCGGCCAGGCCGCGGTGCACCTCGATGCCCCACTGCGTCAGGTGCCCGGCCACCAGGTCGGCGGTGCGCTGCTCCTGGAAGGCGAGCTCGGGGTGCATGTGGATGTCGCGGCGGATGGCCGTGAGTTCGCGGTGCCAGCGGCGCACGTGCTCGACGGGGTTGGACATGGGTTGCTCCTTCAGTGGGCCGCGCGCGTCTCGGCGCGCAGGCGGGGATCGATGGTGTGGTAGAGCAGGTCCACCACCAGGTTGATGGTCACGAACACCAGCGCGATCAGGCACAGGTAGGCGGCCATCACGGGGACGTCGGCGAACATCACCGACTGGATGAACAGCAGCCCCATGCCCGGCCACTGGAACACCGTCTCGGTGATGATGGCGAAGGCGATGATGGAGCCCAGTTGCAGCCCCGCCACGGTGATCACCGGCAGCAGCGCATTGCGCAGGGCGTGGCGGAAGTGCACCGACCGGTCGGGCAGGCCGCGGGCGCGGGCGAAGCGGATGAAATCGGCCCGCAGCACCTCCTGCATCTCGGCACGGGTGAGCCGCATGATCAGGGTCATCTGGAAAAGCCCCAGGGTGATGGCCGGCAGCACCAGCGCCTTGAGGCCGGACACGGTGAGCAGCCCCGTGCTCCACGCCCCCAGCATCACCGTCTCGCCGCGCCCGAAGGAAGGCAGCCAGCCCAACTGCACGGCGAACACCAGGATCAGCAGGATGCCGATCAGAAAGGTCGGCAGGGATACGCCCGCCAGCGACACCGCCAGGAACACCTGCGACAGCCACGACCGCGGCTTGAGGGCACTGTGTACCCCCATGGGAACACCGACCGCGAGGGCGAACAGCGCCGCCGCGAGGGCCAGTTCGAGGGTGGCGGGCAGGCGCTCGGCGAACAGCGTGGACACGGGCCGCAGTTGCTTGAGCGACAGGCCGAAGTCGCCCCGCACCGCGCGCGACAGGAAGGCACCGTACTGGGCGTGGAAGGGACGGTCGAGACCCAACTCCGCGCCCATGCGCGCGCGATCCTCGGGCGTGGCGTCCTGCCCGAGCATGAAAACCACCGGGTCGCCCACGAATCGAAACAGCGCGAAGGCGATCAGCCCCACGGCGAGCATGACCAGCGCGGCCTGCACCAGACGTCGGAGACCGAAGGCGAGCATGGGTGGGCGCGCGGGTGGCGTTGCCCGGGCCGCGCGCGGCTCAGACGAGAAACGGCGACGCCGCGCTGGCGGCCGCGGCGGCAGGGCGCGCAGCGCCTGCGGCGCGACCAGCCAGGCCGACGGCATTCGCGGACGGGTCCACGCCGCTTCAGTCCTCGAGCAGGCTGCGCAGCATCCACGCGGTCTTCTCGTGGATGTCCAGGCGCTGGGTGAGCAGATCCAGGGTGGGCTGGTCATTGGCGGCGTCGGCCACGCGCACCAGGCCCCGGGCGGTGCGCGCCACCGTGTCATGCCCCTTGATGAGTTGCGCCACCATCGCCTCGGCCTTGGGAACCCCGGACACCTCCTTCACGGTGGAGAGCCGGGCGAACTCGGCGTAGGTGCCCGGCGCCGGGAACCCCAGGGCGCGGATGCGCTCGGCGATGGGATCCACCGCATTCCACAACTCGGTGTACTGCGCCATGAACATGGCGTGCAGGGTGTTGAACATGGGACCCGTGACGTTCCAGTGAAAATTGTGGGTCATGAGATAGAGGGTGTAGGTATCGGCCAGGAGCCGGGACAGCCCTTCGGAGATGCGGGTGCGATCCTTCAGGCCGATGCCGTTGTCGATGGCCGCGGCCTTGTTCGCGGCGGACTTGGAAGCCATGGAAACTCCTCGGAGGATGACGAAAACGCGCGGCCGGGCCGCGTTGACCCGATTGTATAGGGCGGGCCCGCCGGACAGGCGCGCCGCGCGTGCTAGCATCCCGCTCCCGCAACCGGGCAGTCCCCTGCCATGATCTCCATCACCCTCAACGGATCGCCGCATCCGCTGTCCGCGCCGGTGTCCGTGGGCGTGCTGCTGGAACAACTCGGCCACGCCGGGCGCCGCGTGGCTGTGGAGCGCAACGGCGAGATCGTGCCCCGCAGTCGCCACCAGGACACCCTCGTGGAAGACGGCGACATGGTGGAGATCGTGGTGGCCGTGGGCGGGGGCTGAACCCGACACCTCTCCGGAGCCCCTCATGCACCGCCTGACCATCGCCGGCAAGACCTACCGCTCCCGCCTGCTGGTGGGCACGGGCAAGTACCGCGACTTCGAGCAGACCCGCCTGGCCATCGAGGCGAGCGGCGCGGACATCGTCACCGTGGCCATCCGCCGCACCAACATCGGCCAGAACGCGGGCGAGCCCAACCTGCTGGACGCCGTGCCGCCGTCGAAATACACCATCCTGCCCAACACCGCCGGGTGCTACAGCGCCGAAGAGGCGGTGCGCACCCTGCGCCTGGCGCGCGAACTGCTGGACGGCCACGCGCTGGTGAAGCTGGAGGTGCTGGGCGACCCGAAGACGCTGTTCCCCAACGTGATCGAGACCCTGCGCGCCACCGAGACCCTGGCACGCGAGGGCTTCGAGACCATGGTCTACACCTCGGACGATCCCATCGTGGCGCGCCAGCTTGAAGAAGCCGGCGCAGTGGCGGTGATGCCGCTCGCCTCTCTCATCGGCTCGGGCATGGGCATCCTCAATCCGTGGAACCTGCAGATCATCGTCGACCAGGCCAGGGTGCCGGTGCTGGTGGATGCGGGCGTAGGCACGGCCTCGGATGCGGCAGTGGCCATGGAGCTGGGCTGCGACGGCGTGCTCATGAACACGGCGATTGCCGCGGCGCGCGACCCGGTGCTCATGGCCACGGCCATGGGCAAGGCGGTGCAGGCCGGCCGCGAGGCCTTCCTGGCGGGACGCATGTCCAAGAAGGCGTACCAGGCCACGCCCAGTTCGCCCGAGAGCGGGGTGATCGGCTCGGCGCCGAAGGCGGCCTGACTTGCCGGTGCGGTCTTGAGCGAGGAAGCGCTGGACCAGGACGCGCCCGGAGACGGGTCGCCGCACCGGCCCATCCGCAGCTTCGTGCTGCGCCAGAGCCGCACCTCCGCAGCCCAGCAGCGCGCGGTGGACACGCTGCTGCCGCGCTGGGGCATCGAGTACGCAGGGCAGCCGCTGAATCTGGAAGCAGCCTTCCGCCGTCGCGCACCGGTGGTCCTGGAGATCGGGTTCGGCATGGGCGAAAGCACGGCGGCCTACGCGGCACTGCATCCGGAGCGGGATTTCCTGGGGGTGGAAGTGCACACGCCGGGCGTGGGCAACCTGCTCAAGCTCATCGACGCGCAGGGGCTGCGCAACGTGCGCGTCGTGCGTCACGACGCCGTGGAAGTGCTGCGGCACATGCTCCCCCCGGACAGTCTGGCGGGGGCACACGTGTTCTTCCCCGACCCATGGCCCAAGAAGCGGCACCACAAGCGGCGACTGATCCAGCCGCCGCTCGTTCACCTGCTGGCCGAGCGTCTCGTACCCGGTGGCTACCTGCATCTGGCCACCGACTGGGAGGAATACGCGCTGCAGATGCTGGAGGTGCTGTCGGCGGAGCCACTGCTGGAGAACACGGCGGCGGGTTTCGCGCCGCGGCCCGAATCGCGCCCGCTCACCCGGTTCGAGCAGCGCGGCCTGCGGCTGGGCCACGGAGTGTGGGACCTGCTGTTCCGGCGGCGTGCCAGCTGAACCAGCCTTCAGTCCAGGAACATCTCCAGCAGTTCGTTCAGGAACCTTCGGCCCAGCGGTGTGGGCTGCACGCGCCGGTGGTCGCGCGTGAGCAGGCCGCGGGCCTCCGCCGCGTCGAGCCGCGCCGCCACGGCAGCCAAGGGCAAGCCCGTGCGCTCGGCGAACAGCGCCGCCTCGAAGCCGTCGTTCAGGCGCAGCGCATTCATCATGAACTCGAAGGGCAGCTCCGCCACGGCCACGTCGCCAGCGGTCTGCACGGCGTTGCCCGCCAGCGCCTTGTCCATGTATTCGCGCGGGTGCTTCCACTTCATGTGCCGGGTGACGCGGTCGCGCAGGCTCAGCTTGCCGTGGGCGCCGGCACCGACGCCGAGATAGTCGCCGAAGGACCAATAATTGAGGTTGTGCCTACACTCGTGGCCGGGACGGGCGAAGGCCGAAGTCTCGTAGTGGCGGTAGCCGGCTTCGCCGAGCAGCGCCTCGATGCGCTCCTGCATGAGCGCGGCGGCGTCATCATCGGGCAGCGGCGGGGGGAAGCGGTGGAACAGCGTGTTTGGCTCGAGGGTGAGGTGATAGGCGCTCACATGCGGCGCGCCCTCGGCCACGGCGCGCGCCACGTCGGCCACTGCCTGCTGCGGCGATTGGCGCGGCAGGGCGTACATCAGATCGAGGTTGAAGTTGTGGAAGTGCTGCCGCGCGATGGCCACGGCGCGCAGCGCCTCGTCGCCGTCGTGCACGCGGCCCAGCGCCTGGAGGTGAGCGGGGTCGAAGCTCTGAATGCCGATGGAAAGGCGGTTGATGCCCAGCGCCCGGTAGGCGGCGAAGCGGCCGCTCTCGAAGGTGCCGGGATTGGCTTCGAGCGTGATCTCGGCATCGGCGCGGATGGGCAGCAGCGCACGCGCCGCGCCCAGGAAGCGGTCGATGGCCTCGGGGGAGAACAGGCTCGGCGTGCCGCCGCCGAAGAACACCGTGGACACCTCGCGCCCCCACACCTGGGGCAGGGACTGCTCGAGATCGGCGATCAGCGCATCCACGTAGCGCACCTCGGGCAGCGCGCCCGCGCCGCCCTCGCCGCGATGCTCGTGGGAATTGAAGTCGCAGTAGGGGCACTTGCGAATGCACCAGGGCACGTGCACGTACAGCGACAGCGGCGGCAGGCGCTCGAAGCCCACGGCGGCGGGCTCGCGGCGGTGCAGGGAGATCGCGGTCACGGGCGGAAGTCTAGCGTGCAGCCCAGCCCCACTGGCGGCAGAATCGGCCCATTCACGAAAGGGGCGAGGCGATGCGCGAGGAGACCGGCTTCATCCCGGTGGACGGCCACCGGGTCTGGTACCGCCGGGTGGGCGACGGCCCGGGGCTGCCGCTGCTGCTGCTGCACGGCGGCCCCGGCGCGGGCCACGACTACCTCGAGCCGCTGGAGGGCCTGGCCAGCGGGCGCGAGGTGATCTTCTACGACCAGCTCGGCTGCGGCCGCTCCGACCGGCCCGACGACCCGTCGCTGTGGCGCATGGACCGATCAGTGCGCGAGGTGGACACGGTGCGCCGGGCCCTTGGGCTGGAGCGCATCCACCTGCTGGGCCAGTCCTGGGGCGGCTGGCTGGGTGTCGAATACATGCTGTCTCAACCCCGCGGCATCGCCGGGCTGGTGCTCGCCAGCACCTCGGCGAGCATCCCGCAGTTCGTGGCCGAGGCGGCAACGCTCAAGGCACGGCTGCCTGCGCCCATGGTGTCGGTCATGGCACGCTGCGAAGCGGCCGGTCAGTGGAACGACCCCGCCTACCTGGAAGCGGTGATGGAGTTCTACCGCCGCCACCTGTGCCGCGTGCACCCCTGGCCCGACTGCATGCAGCGCACCGTGCGCAACCTGGAGGGCAACCAGGTCTACGAGGTGATGAACGGCCCCAACGAGTTCGTGGTCATCGGCAATCTCAAGGACTGGGACCGCGTGGACCGCCTGGGCGAGATCCGCGTGCCCACGCTCGTCACCGTGGGGGCCCACGACGAGCTCACCCCGGCGTGCGCCGAAACCCTGCGCGCCGGCATCGCGGGATCTCGCCTCGAACGCTTCGAGCACTCCAGTCACACGGCGCATATCGAGGAGACAGCCCGCTACCTGGTGGTGGTGGAGGCATTCCTGCGGCATGTGGAGGGGGCACCCGCATGAGCACGCTCACCAAGCTCGCCCTGCACCTGATGGGGCGCGTGGGCCCACGCCCGGCCAAGGCCGACGGGCCGGACTTTGTCCCGCTTCCGCCGCCGGATCGCGAGGGCGGCGCGCCGTTGATGCGGGCCCTCGCACGCCGGCACTCGTCACGGGCGTTTCGTGCCGAGCCCCTGAGCCTGCAGCAGCTGGGCGACCTGCTGTGGGCGGCGGATGGCATCAATCGCCCCGCTGACCACGAGCACACCGCGCCATCGGCCATGAACGCCCAGGAGATCGACATCTACGCAGCGCTCGCGGCGGGGCTGTACCGCTACGACGCCGAGAGGCACGCGCTGGTGCTGGAGTCGGCCACAGACATGCGCGCGCTCACCGGCTTGCAGGAGTTCGTGGACCACGCACCGCTGGACCTGATCTATGTGGCCGACCACGACCGCCTCAAGCTCGTGCCCGCCGCTGCCCGGGAGGTGTACGCCGCCGCCTGCGCCGGGGCCATCGCCCAGAATGTCTATCTGTACTGCGCCTCCGCCGGCCTGGCCACGGTGGTTCGAGGCTGGTTCGACCGGGGTGCCCTGGAAAAGGCCCTGGGTCTGGGAACGGACCACCACGTGGTGCTGGCGCAGACGGTGGGGCTGCCAGCGGACTGAGCGCGGTGCGCTAGCGGGCCGCCGGGACGTCCGGCGGGTGGTGGTCGTGATCGTTCGTGGCCGCCTCCGCAAGGGCTCGGCAGCGCTCGCGAAGCGCCTCGGGCGCCACCAGAGCTTTCTCGGCCAGCAGCTCCTCACAGGCCCGAAGCCACAGCTCGTAGTAGGGCGTTTCGATCGCGCCAGCGTCGCGCGCTTCGGCGATCTCGTGGGCCAGGTGGTCCGCCCACTCCTTCCAGTCGAACAGCCCGAGCTTGTGAAGGTGCACCACCATGGCGAAGGCACGCGCCTCCCAGGGGGCGGCGAAGACGGGTTCGTCACCGCTCTTCGGGATCGGCAGGCTGGCGCACAGCGCCCTCGCCTCGTCGATGGTCATGACGCCGGCCACGCTCATGCCAGTTCGAGGTGATCGTCGTAGAGATCGATGTGCAGCACGTCGCGCGCGGGCGCATCGGGCCCCCACAGCTCGCGCGCCGTGAAGCGCACCGAGTAGACGTGCTGCGGGCATTCGCCCCGCCTTTCACCCATGGTGTCGGGGAATGCGAACGCGCCGTGGTCGCGAAAGATCACGCCCTGCTTGCCGCGCACGTAGCGCGGCGATCGCGTGTAGGTGACCGGATGCGCCACCTTGACCACTACCCGGTCACCCACGCGAAAGCGGGGCGCGACCGGCACGCTGGCGGCGCAGGAGACGCCGGGATAGAGGAACTCCTCCATCATCTGGACCGTCATGGTCGTGACCGTCATGCCGCCTCCCGAAGGGCTCGCACCCGGGCCTCGATCTCTTCGGCGCTCACGTGACCGTGCTTGACCAGCAACATCTCCAGGCCGAGCAGCCAGCGCTCGTAGTAGCTGGACCCGAGGTAGCGATCCGGCGCGATGCGCTCGATGGCCGCACGCGTCTCGTCCACGGGGAAATAGGTGATGAAGGTAGCCCAGCACATGGCGAAGACCCGGCCCTCCCATTCGTGGTGGAAAACCGGCTCGTCGGGCTCCACCACCACCTTGCCCATGCCGTGCATGCCACCCAGATCATGGACGCCGTTCATGGATTGACTCCGGCTGGAGCGGCGCCCCGCACCACGGCGGTTCCGATCATGGCGTCGCGCGTCACCAGCGATGCCAGTTGCTCCTCGGACAGCCTCTCGGTGCCCGTCGGGCGCAGCGGCAGGACGAGGTAGCGCACATCCGCGGTGCTGTCCCACACCCGCACCTCCACCGTGTCCGGCACCGCGAGACCGAGTTCGTCCATTACTTCCCTGGGGTTGAGCACCACGCGCGAGCGATAGGCGAAGGACTTGTACCAGACGGGCGGCAACCCGAGCACACCCCACGGGTAGCACGAGCAGAGCGTGCAGACGATGACGTTGTGCACGTCGGGCGTGTTCTCCACCACCACCATGTGCTCGGCCGAAAACCCGCCCACCCCTAGTTCCGCCATGGCGGCGGTTCCGTCGGCCAGCAGGCGCGCCTTGAAGGCCGGATCGACCCACGCACGGGCCACCACGCGCGCACCATTGTGCGGACCCACCCGCTTTTCGTAGGCCTCGACGATGCGGTCGAGGACCGCGGGATCGACGATGCCCTTCTCCACCAGAAGCGCCTCGAGGGCCTTCACCCGCAGTGCCGTGTCCGCCTCACCGTGGCCGTGGTCGTGATCGTGGTCGTGTTCAGACATGTCTCCTCTCCGCGGGGCTCGTCACGCAGCTTCGCCCCTGTCATCGTCGTCGCCCAGCATGCCCTCAAGCCGACGCTGCAGCTCCAGGAAGCGCGGACTATAGCGATCCTTGAATTGCGGCGCGGAACAGTCGATGTCGTCCAGGATGCCCGCCCCGTTGGCGCCGAGCACCAGCACCCGCTGCCCCACCAGGATGGCCTCCTCCACGCCGTGGGTGACCATCACGATGGTGGTCCCGGTGGATTGCCAGACCTCGCGCAGAAACACCTGCATGCGCCGCCGCAGTGACACGTCCAGGGCGCTGAACGGCTCGTCGAGCAGCAGTACGCGCGAATTGGCGGCCAGGGCGCGGGCGATGCTCACCCGCTGGCGCATGCCGCCGGAGAGCTGGTGCGGGTACCGCGCCCTTGCTTCGCGAAGGCCGACGGTCTCGAGAAGACGATCGGTCAGGTCGCGGATCTCGGCTGCCGGGACACCGCGCATGCGGGGGCCGAAGGCCACGTTCTTCTCGACGGTGAGCCAGGGGTAGAGATTGTTTTCCTGGAAGATCATCACGATGTCGGGCGTGGGTGCCGCGAGCTCGCGCCCCTTGTAGAGCACCGCGCCTTCCAGCGGGGCGAGAAAGCCGCCCAGCGCCTTGAGCAACGTGGTCTTGCCGCAGCCCGACGGCCCCAGCAGGCACAGGAACTGCCCCGCTGCGATGGAGAGGTCCAGGCCGCGCAGGCTCAGGTGCGTGTCACCGGCCGCGGACCGGTAGCCCAGCGTGGCGCGCGAAGCCTGCAAAATGGGCGCGCCATTCATCACGCGCTCCACCAGAGCAGCCGACGCTGGATCTGGCCCAGCAGGCGGTCGATGACGAATCCGCAGATGCCGATCACCAGCATGCCGAACATGATCAGCTCCGCGTTGAAGAGGTTGCGGCCCATCATGATGATGGCGCCGATGCCGTCGCGCAGCCCGACCATTTCGGCCACCAGGACGGACATCCAGGCGGCGATGAAATTGATGCGCAGGAGCGTGAACACGCCGGGAAGAACGGCGGGAAACATCACATGCCGCCACTCCTGGAGGCGAGTGGCCCCGAGGTTGCGCGCCACCGTCCGGAACTGCTCGGGGATGCGCCGGATCTCGGCCAGGGTCGCGATGGTGAGGGAGAAATAGACGCCCATGAACACCACGAAGATCGCGGTCAGGTTACCAATGCCGAACAGCACGATCGCCACCGGCACCCAGGCGATCGGCGCGATGGGCGCGAGCAGGTTGAGGATCGGGCTCAGTGTCCACTCCGCCAGCCTGGACAAGCTGATGAGCGCACCCGTCAGGATGGCGAGGACGTAGGCCACCGCCATCCCGCTGAACACCCGGAACAGGGTGGACAGCACAGCCTGGTAGACCGAGACCGCCTGGGCGCCGAGGCCGACACGAAAGCCGCTGTCGGCCACCGCGCTCAGGAACCGGGATGGCGGGGGCATGACCGCCGAGAGCGCAGAGTCCGGCAGACGGCCGATGGCCTCCCACGCCCCGATCAGCAGCAGGATCGAGGCGGCACCGGCAAAGATCGAGGCAACGCGAGCCTCCGCCAGCCCCTGTCGCCGGCTGGCGATCGCAACGGTGGTCACGGAAAGCCTTACTTCTTACGGGCGGATTCCAGCCGCTTGATGATGTCGAGCTTGAAGATGTCGGCCGCCGTCGTCTTGCCCTTGATATAGCCGAGTTTGGTGAGATCGCCCACCACGCTCTGCACGGCCGCCACGTCGGGCACGAAGGAAATGGGCGCGGGCGCGCTCTTGAACGCCTGAAGCAGCACGTCCGGCGGCACCTTGTAGTAGCTGCCCTTCGACAGCAGGGCCACGGCCTTCTCGGGATCGGCGTTGATGATGTCAGCGGCGCAGAGAAGCCCGTTGAGATAGGCCTCCACCACCTCGGGACGCTTGGTGAGGGTCTTCTCCAGGACGCTCACCACGGTGTTGGGCGTGTTGAGCGACCAGGTGGACGCGTTGTCGGTAATCACCTTGGCGCCCTTGTTCTTCACCGTGTCGGTGGTGTATGGCTTGATGTGGGACAGCAGGTCCACCTTGCCCGCGCGGAAGGCCTCGACCATGGCAAGAAGGTCGTTGAAATAGACCATCTCCACCTTGTCGACGGAAATGCCGTACTTGTCGAAGGAGCGGGTCAGGATGAGTTCGAGGGTGTCGCCCTGCAGGGTGGCGATCTTGAGCTTCTTGCCGCCGGAGGCCACGAACTTCGCCAGGGACGCCATGGAATCGATGCCAAGCTTGCCGTCGGCCACCACCTGCATGATCCCCCATCCCCCGGCGGCCGAGACGGTGCGGATCGGCACGCCGCCGTTGGCCGCGAAGAACGGGAGGGTAAAGGGATTGGTGCTGAAGTCGATCTCGCCGCCGGCGAGAGCGGCGTTGTTGTCGCCCGGGTTCGAGAAGAACACCGTCTCCACCTCGAGTCCGTACTTCTGGAAGCAGCCGCTTTCCTTGGCAACGAACAGCGGCGCCATGTCGAGCGCCACCAGATGCCCGGCCTTCACCTTGGTGGCGGCGTGGGTCGGCGAGGCCAACGCAGCGAGCGTCGCAAGGGCGACCACTGTCGAGGCGGCGCGGATCTTGGGAAGGATGGATGAATTCATGAGAGCGGTTTCCTGATGGTTATTGTGGGCGTTGCGAAAGCGCTTACCGGACCGCAAGTCACATGCCGTCACCATGGCTGGGGTGAAGCGGGTTCAACTGCTTGTTTTTGCTGAACGACACGCGCGCGCGAGCGTGCAGCGGCGCCCCAGGAAGGTGCGCGCCGCGATGTATGCGCTCCAGCGTAGGGCTGGCGTGGACGCACAGCCGCGGCGGGCCGGGGCGAAGGCGCAACCGGGGGCAACGCAAACGCCGCTCGGCGCAGAAGATGGCCTCAGATCCCCAGCATCCTGGCGATGATGGACTTGGCCACGAAGCCGATCATGCCGAAGGCCAGCACGAAGAACAGGATGAAGGTGCCCATGCGGCCAGCCCTGGACTCGCGCGCCAGATTCCAGATGATGAACAGCATGAACAGCATGAAGCCGCCCAGCCCCGCCGTGAGGCCGAACTCGGACACCTGTTCCTCGCTCAACACGGCGCGGTCTCTCAAGGGCGCCGCGGCAAGCCGTCGGCGTCGATGAGGTCGCGATAGGCGTGCCAGGTGGCGTGCCCGATCACCGGAATGGCCACCAGGAAGCCGAGCATGAGGCTGGCCATGGACAGCGCCGTGGCCAGCATGATGAGGCTGGCCCACAGGCCCATGGCGATGGGGTTCTCGGCCACCGCCAGCACACTGGCGCGCACCGCCCACGGAAGGCTCACGTGGCGGTCGAGCAGCAACGGCACCGAGACCACCGTGACCATGAACACCACCGAGGCACCCAGACCGCCGAGCATCAGCCACAGCGGGAACAGCGCCGCCGATTCCGAGGCCACCAGCAGGCGCACCGCATCGAGCAGGCCCTGCGGCTGGCCGTGTCCGAACACCCCCAGCAGCGTGGCCGTGAGCGCCACCCACAGCGTGGCCGCCACCCCCAGCCCCGCGCCCAGCCATACCAGCGGCCTCGTGCCGCGCCGCCACGCTGCCAGCACGTCGGAGAGGCCGGGCCGCACGCCGGCGGCCAGCAGGCGGCTCAATTCGTACAGGCCCGTGGCGAGGATCGAGCCCACCAGCACGAAACCCGACAGAGCCCCCGGCAGCAACTGCCACAGGCGCAGCGTCACCGCCACGATGGCCCATCCCCCGCAGGTGACGAAGACGCCGTGCAGCAGACTGGGGCCAGGTACCCGCCGCAGATCGCGCCAGCCGGCAGCCAGCCACGCCAGCGGCTGCCGGACGGGGATGCGGCGCACGTGGCGCGCGGGCGAGGCCTCGGACCTGGCCACGCCGGAACCGCGCCTCAGGACGGGTCGCTGCCGCCCGCCGGCGGCGGCGCATCCTGCTCCGCCACCCACGCAAGCGCCAGCTCGTAGGTGACCGCCAGCACCACCGGCCCCACGAAGATGCCGATGATGCCGAAGGACAGCAACCCCCCCACCACGCCCACGAAGATGAGCAGCAGCGGCAGCTTGACGCTGCGCTGGATGAGCCACGGGCGCAGGAAGTTGTCCACGTTGATCACCAGCACCGACCATACCAGCAGCACCGTGCCCCACAGGGTCTGGTCGTGCCAGTACAGCCAGCCGGTGGCACCCAGCAACACCACGCCGGCCCCCACCTGGGCGATGGCCAGCAGGAACATGACCACGGTGAGCAGGCCCGCCAGGGGCACGCCGCACACCAGCAGCCCGATACCCCCCAGCAGCGACTGGGCGAGGGCAGTGAGCCCGACGCCCAGGGCCACGCCGCGAATGGCCTGCCCCGCCAGGGCAAGCGCCGCCGTGGCGCGCTCGCCGCCGAGGCGCGCGGCCACGCGCCGCAGCCCTTCCACACCCTCCTCGCCACGCATGTAGAGGATGCCGGCCAGCGCCACGGTGAGCAGGAAGTGCAACACCAGCAGCCCCAGGTTGCCGGCCTCGGCAGCCGTCCAGCGGAACAGGTCGCCCAGGTATGGAGACAGCCGCGCGGCGATGCCCGACCCGCCCAAGGCGCCCACCTCCTGCCACCCGGCCGCCAGGCGCGCGCCCACCACCGGAAGCCGCTCCAGGAATCCGGGCAGCGCAGGCCAGCCGGCCTCGGGCAGCCGCTTCGCCCAGGCGAGGGCCTCATCGGAGAATTCCGCCAGCGTCACCACCGCCAGCAGCACCGGCAGCACCACCGCCAGCAGCAGCAGCCCGCACATGAGGGTGGCGGCAAACCAGCGGCGCCCGCCGGCGCGTGCCTCGATCCCGCGCATCACCGGCCAGGTGGCCACCGCGATCATGGCGGCCCATACGGCCGCCGCCAGGAAGGGCCGCACCACCAGGTAGGAGGCGAACAGCAGCGCGGCAATGGCGGCGAGCGCCAGCGCCACGCGCGGCAGGTCGCGCAGGCCGCCGTCGAGATCGAGCTTCACGCGTCTGCCCTCAGCAGTTCGAGAAGCCGCGCCAGGGCCTGGGCCCGATGGCTCGACGCGTTCTTGCGCGCCTCGGGCAGCTGCGCGGCGGTGCAGCCCTCTTCGGGCAGGAAGAAGTGCGGGTCGTAGCCGAAGCCCCCGTCGCCGCGCGGCTCATCCTGGATGACGCCATGCCAGCGCCCCTGGGCCACCAGCGGCTCGGGATCGGCGGGGTGGCGCACCAGCACGATGACGCAGGCGTAGTGGGCGCGGCGATCGGCGATGCCGGTGAGGCGGGCCACGAGCCTGGCGTTGTTGCGCCCATCGCTGCGCGGCTCGCCCGCATAGCGCGCCGAGTGCACGCCGGGCTCACCGCCCAGCGCAGCCACGCACAACCCGGAGTCGTCGGCCAGCGCGGGCAGGCCGCTGGCCGAGGAGGCGTGGCGCGCCTTGGCCAGGGCGTTCTCGAGAAAGGTGTGGTAGGGTTCGGCCGCCTCGGCAATGCCCAGGGCGCCCTGGGCCACGCACTGCATGTGCAGCGGCGCGAGCAGCGCGGCGAGCTCGCGCAGCTTGCCGGCATTGCAGCTGGCCAGCACCAGTTGCTTCATGGCTGGGCCAGGGCCTCGCGCTGCAAGGCCACCAGCCGGACGATGCCCGCGGCGGCCAGGTCCACGAGCGCGTCGAGCCGGGTGCGGGAGAAGGGCTCGCCCTCTGCCGTGCCCTGCACTTCCACCAGCCCGCCGGCGCCCGTCATGACCACGTTCATGTCGGTGTCGCAGCCGGAATCCTCGGCGTAGTCCAGGTCCAGCACGGGCACGCCGGCCACCACGCCCACCGACACTGCCGCCACGTGGTCACGCAACGGCAGGGCCGGCAGCAGACCGCGCGCCACCAGCCACGAGCAGGCGTCGTGCAGCGCCACGAAGGCGCCGGTGATGGCAGCGGTGCGGGTGCCGCCGTCGGCCTGCAGCACGTCGCAGTCGATCTGGATGGTGCGCTCGCCCAGGGCGGGCAGGTCGGTGACCGCGCGCAGGCTGCGGCCGATGAGGCGCTGGATCTCCTGGGTGCGGCCGCTTTGCTTGCCGCGCGCCGCCTCGCGGTCGGTGCGGGTGTGGGTGGATCGCGGCAGCATGCCGTATTCCGCCGTCACCCAGCCCTGCCCCTTGCCCCTGAGGAAGGGCGGCGCCTTTTCTTCCACGCTGGCGGTGCACAGCACCCGCGTGTGGCCGAAACCGGCCAGCACCGAACCCTCGGCATGACGGGTGAAACGGCGTTCGAGGGTGACGAGACGCAGCTCGTCGGGCCGGCGGCCGGCGGATCGCAGCAGGGACATGGGCGCGGAGGAGAACGAAAAAAATTACGTGGAACGGCGGCGGATGACGCAACGACCCCCATGCTACCCTTTCGAGGCGTCGATTGTCGGCGCCGGGCGCGGGCGCTGTGCGGCCCCGCCCCATCCCCCAGGGTCCAGGACTTCGCCATGATCCACAGCATGACCGGCTTCGCCGCGCTCACGCGCGAGCTGCCCGCAGGCACCGTGAGCCTCGAACTGCGCTCGGTGAACCACCGCTACCTCGATGTGCAGTTCCGCATGCCGGAGGAGTTCCGCGCCTTCGAGCCCGCCATGCGCGAGGCCATCGCCGCGCGCCTGTCCCGCGGCAAGGTGGAATGCCGCGTGGGCCTCACCCGCGCCCCAGACGCCGCCAGCCTGGAGATCTCCGAGCCGCTGCTCGCCCGGCTGGCGCAACTCAACGCCCACGTGAGGGCGCGCCTGCCTGGCGCCGCCGAGCTGTCGGTGGCCGACGTGCTGCGCTGGCCGGGTATTTTCGGCGCCGAGGCGCTGCCGGCGGAAGCGCTGCGGGAAGGCTTCCTCGCCCTGCTGGCCGATGCCGTGGCGGAGTTCGACGCCACCCGCGCGCGCGAGGGCGCGAAGCTCGCCGCCGTGCTGCTGGAGCGCGTATCCACCATGGAGACGCTCAGCGCCGAGGTGGCGCCGAAGATTCCCGCGCTGGTGGCCGCCCACCAGGAGAAGCTGGCCCAGCGGCTGCGCGACGCCGTGGCCACCCTGGACGAGGAGCGCATCCGCACGGAAGTCTCCATGTTCGCCACCCGCATCGACGTGGACGAGGAGCTGCAGCGCCTCACCACCCATCTCTCCGAGGTGCGCCGCATCCTGGCCAAGGGCGGCAGCGTGGGCAAGCGGCTGGATTTCCTCATGCAGGAGCTGCACCGCGAGGCCAACACCCTGGGCTCGAAGAGCGTGGACGCGGGCGTGTCCCAGACAGCCATGGAGCTGAAGGTGCTGATCGAGCAGATGCGCGAGCAGGTGCAGAACATCGAATGAGCACCCCCGTCCCCGGCAACTTTTTCGTCGTCTCGGCCCCCTCGGGTGCGGGCAAGACCAGCTTGGTGAAGGCGCTTCTGGTGGCCGATCCGGGAGTGCATCTGTCCATCTCCTGCACCACCCGCGCCCCGCGCCCCGGCGAGGAGGACGGCCGCGACTACCACTTCGTGAGCCGCGAGCGCTTCCATGCCATGCGCGATGCAGGCGAGTTTCTCGAGTCTGCCGAGGTGCACGGCAACCTCTACGGCACCCGCGAGGCGTGGGTACGCGAGGCGCTGGGCGCCGGGCGGGACGTGCTGCTGGAGATCGACTGGCAGGGGGCGGCCCAGGTGCGCCGCCTGGCGCCTGAGGCCGTCGGGATTTTCATCCTGCCGCCCTCGCTCCACACGCTGGCGCAGCGCCTGTCCGGGCGCGCGACTGATGCCCCCGAGGTGATCGAGCGCCGCCTGCGGGTGGCGCGCAGCGAGATCGAGCACGTGGCCGAATTCGACTTCGTTATAATCAACAACGATTTCGACGAGGCGGCGCGGGATCTCCAAGCCATCGTTCGTGCCGCCCGCCTGCGTCTGGCGGTGCAGACGCGCCGCCACGAATCCCTCATCAATGCAATGAAGTGAGACCGCCATGGCCCGCATCACCGTTGACGACGTGCTGCATCACATTCCCAACCGGTTCGATCTCACCCTGGCCGCAACCTATCGGGCCCGCGAGCTGGCCAACGGCGCCACGCCCACCGTGGAAGCCAACCGGGACAAGCCCACGGTGATCGCGCTGCGCGAGATGGCGCTGGGCCATGTGACCGTGGACATCCTCCACCGCACCAAGCACTGAGTTCTCGGGGGCGCGCGCGCCGCGCCCTTGTCTTGCGGCGCGCCGGTCCCACCGTGCTGATCATGGGCGCGCCCAACGAAGCCGATTCCTTGTTCCGCGAAGCCGCCGGCTATCTCAGGCCGGAGGATGTGCACGTGCTGGAGTCGGCCTACCGCTTCAGCGCCGAGGCCCACGAGGGCCAGTTCCGCAAGACCGGCGAGCCCTATGTGTCGCACCCGGTGGAGGTGGCGAAGATACTCACCGCCTGGCACCTGGACTCCCAGGCCCTCACCGCCGCGCTGCTGCACGACGTGATGGAGGACACCGAGGTAACCAAGGCGCAGCTCTCCGAGCGCTTCGGGCGCATGGTGGCGGACCTGGTGGACGGGGTTTCCAAGCTCGACCGCATCGAGTTCGAAAGCCAGGAGCAGGCCCAGGCGGAGAACTTCCGCAAGATGGTGCTGGCCATGACCCGCGATGTGCGGGTGATTCTCATCAAGCTGGCCGACCGTCTGCACAACATGCGCACGCTCGATGCCATGGCGGCGCCGAAGCGCGCCCGCATCGCCCGCGAGACCCTCGACATCTACGCCCCCATCGCCAACCGGCTGGGGCTCAATGCCCTGTACCAGGAGCTGCAGGAGCTCTCGTTCAAACACCTCTTCCCCAACCGCTACCGGGTGCTGCAAAAGGCGCTGCAGGCGGCGCGCGGCAACCGCCGCGAGGTGGTGGACCGCATCCTCAACGCCATTCGCGATCGGCTTGCCGAGGAGCACCTCGAAGCGCAGGTGCAGGGCCGCGAGAAGAACCTGTTCTCCATCTACCGCAAGATGGAGGACAAGAGCCTCACCTTCTCGCAGGTGTTCGACATCTTCGGCTTTCGCATCATCACCCGCGACATCCCCGCCTGCTATCTGGCGCTGGGCGCGCTGCACGGGCTCTACAAGCCCATCCCCGGCAAGTTCAAGGACTACATCGCCATTCCCAAG
>JBIIUM010000119.1:0-9876 GCA_044339985.1 Burkholderiales bacterium
GTGGTGGATGCCTCCAGTCCTGACCGCGACGCGCAAGTGCGCGAGGTCGACAAGGTTCTTGAAGAGATCGGCGCTGGCGCCGTGCCTCGAATCCTGGTGCTAAACAAGATCGATTTGTGCGGCATCTCGCAGGGAGAGGAGCGCGATGAGCGTGGTAACATTCAACGCATTCGCTTAAGCGCCGTCACCGGCGCCGGCGTGGATGCCCTCAGGGGCGCGCTCGAGCACCTCGCGGCGCCCGCGGATGTGGTTGTACCTACCGGCGGGCGTCAAGAAGCCGCCTGAACGCATCGGCTCCTCCGCGATCCAAGCGAGTCTTGATCCAGCGACCCAAACAGGAACCCGACTTCATATGGCACTGAACGATCCCCAGTGGGGGCGTGGGCGTGGCGATGGCCCCCCCGACCTCGACGAACTCTGGGCGCGCCTCAATCGCAGGCTGGCCGGCGTATTCGGCGGGCGTCGCGGCGGCTCGCCGGGCAGCCCGGGACAGGGCACCGGGGGCGGGGCCGGACTGGGCGGGGCCGGCCTTCTTGCCGCCTTGGTGGTGGTGGTTTGGCTGGCGAGTGGCTTCTACATCGTTCCCGAAGGGCAAGCCGGCGTGGTGTTGCGGTTCGGCAAGCACGTGGAGACCACCCGGCCTGGACCTCGCTGGCACCTCCCGTATCCCATCGAATCGGCGGAGGTGGTGAACGTGGCTGGTGTGCGGACCATCGAGGTGGGCTACCGGGGCGATGTACGTTCCAAAAGTGCCACCGAATCGCTCATGCTCACCGAGGACGAGAACATCGTCGACGTGCAGTTCGCGGTGCAGTACCTCCTCAAGTCACCCGAGGATTTCCTGTTCCGGAACCGCGACCCGGAGCCGGCCGTGAAGCAGGTGGCGGAGTCAGCCATCCGCGAGATCGTGGGCCGCAGCCGCATGGACTTGGTGTTGTACGAAGACCGCGCAAAGATCACCGCCGACGCCCGCCGCCTTATGCAACAGGTGCTCGATCGCTACGAGACGGGCATTCAGATCAACCAGGTCACCATGCAGAACGCCCAACCGCCAGAACAGGTGCAGGCCGCGTTTGCCGATGCCGTGAAGGCCAACCAGGACTTGGAGCGGCAGAAGAACGAGGGCGAGGCCTACCGCAACGACGTGGTGCCCAAGGCTGAGGGCACGGCCTCGCGTCTCGTGCAGGAAGCCGAGGCCTACCGGCAGCGCGTGATTGTCACGGCCGAGGGCGAGGCCGATCGTTTCAAGCGCATTCTTGCTGAGTACAGCCGCGCTCCGGGCGTCACCCGCGACCGTCTCTACCTGGACATGATGCAAACGGTGCTGAGCAACACCACCAAGATCGTGGTGGACAGCAAGTCTGGCGGCAACATGCTGTTCCTTCCTCTTGAAAAGATCATGCAGATGAGCGGCACCGCTGCGGCGGGTGCTGTGGAACAGGGGGCTGCCCGTGCGCCTGCGGCCGCGGAGCCGGTGCAGCAGGCGCCAGCAGCGGCGGCGCCCGAGTCTCAAGCGCGCTCGCGTGAGGCTTTCCGGACCCGTGAGAGGGAGGGGCGGCCATGATGAAGAATCTTGGAGCGGTGCTGATCGGCGCCATCGTGCTGCTGGTGCTGGCAAGCATGTCCATGTACACCGTGGACCAGCGCCAGAAGGCAATCGTCTTCCGCTTGGGAGAAATCGTCGCGGCCCGCGAGGAGCCAGGGCTGTACTTCAAGCTCCCGTTGGTGGACAGCGTCTCCTACTACGAGACGCGCATCATGACCATCGACTCCGATTCGCCCGATCTGTTCATCACGCGCGAGAAGAAGAACGTGCTGGTGGACTCGTTCGTGAAGTGGCGTATCGAGGATGTGCGCAAGTATTACGTTTCGGTACAGGGCAACGAGGAGCGTGCCCGGGTGCGCCTCACGCAAAAGGTCAACGACAGCCTTCGCGACGAATTCGGCAAGCGCACCATCAGCGAAGTGGTATCGGGTGAGCGCGATCGCATCATGGAGGTGATGCGCGAGCGTGCCGACGCTGATGCCCGCGAGATTGGCGTGCGGGTGCTGGACGTGCGGCTCAAGCGTGTAGACCTGCCCGCCGAGGTGAGTGAATCGGTGTACCGCCGCATGGAGGCAGAGCGGCAACGCGTGGCGAAGGACTTGCGCTCGCGGGGTTTCGCCGAGTCCGAGAAGATTCGCGCCGATGCCGACAAGCAACGCGAGGTGACCATCGCCAAGGCTTTCGCCGAGGCACAGCGCATCAAGGGTGAAGGTGATGCAAAGGCCGCCGCCATTTATGCCCGCGCCTTCCAGGGCAACCCCGAGTTCTATGCCTTTTATCGCAGCCTCGAGGCATACCGGCAGAGCTTTCGCAACAAGAGCGACGTGCTGGTGCTCGAACCCGGCTCGGACTTTTTCAAATACATGAAAGGTCCCGGCCGGCGCTGAAGCCGCCGGTACGGCGCCGCGCGGGGGGGGGGCGGTGAAGGCGACGCTGCTGTCTGCTCTTGCGCTCGTGCTGGTGCTCGAAGGGGTGCTTCCTTTCCTGATTCCGGGGCTTTGGCGCGAGACTTTCCGGAAACTGACCGAGATGTCCGACGGGCAGTTGCGCTTCATTGGATTGAGTTCCATGTTGGCGGGATTGCTTTTGCTGCTGCTGGTGGGCGGCAACTGATCTGGCCAGCACACATCCCCGCACCATTGCACAACCACCCATGAGCGCACGCCGCTGGCTGTTGCCGGAATACGTCGAGGACATCCTGCCGCCCGAGGCACAGCGCCTGGAGGGCCTGCGTGGACGCCTGCTGGGTCTGTTCGCCAGCCATGGCTATCAACTCGTGGCCCCACCGCTGCTCGAGTATCTGGAATCGCTGCTCACCGGCACCGGGCACGATCTCGACTTGCGCACCTTCAAACTGGTGGACCAGCTCTCCGGGCGTACCCTCGGCGTGCGGGCGGATATCACGCCTCAGGTGGCGCGTATCGATGCCCATTTGCTCAACCGTGAGGGGGTGACGCGGCTGTGTTACTGCGGCAGCGTGCTGCACGCTGTGCCCGCTGGCACAGCCCGCACCCGCGAGCCGTTGCAGCTTGGCGCGGAGCTCTACGGCCACGCCGGCCCCGAGAGCGACGTGGAAATACAGCGCTTGATGTTGGAGGCCCTGGGGGCTGCGGGCCTGTCGGGCGTGCATCTGGACCTTGGCCACGTGGGCCTGTTCCGGGCGCTGGCCCTGGCCGCGAGGCTCGACGAGGGGCTCGAAGCAGCGCTGTTCCAGTCCCTGCAGCGCAAGGATGTTCCCGAGTTGCGCGAACTCACCACGGGTCTGCCCTCGGCGCTGCGTGACGCGGTGCGCCTGCTGCCTTCGCTCTACGGCGGGCCGGAGGTCCTTGAAGCGGCCGCCGAGCGTTTGCCGCCGCTGCCCGAGGTGCTGCGCAGCCTTGCCGAACTGCGCGTCCTGTTCAAAGCTCTGGAGGGGCAGGTGAGCGAATTGCTGGTGGATCTGGCCGAGCTGCGTGGCTACCACTACCATTCCGGCGCCGTTTTTGCCGCCTATGCGCCAGGCGGCGCCAATGCCGTCGCGCTGGGCGGCCGCTACGACGAGGTAGGCCGCGCGTTCGGCCGTGCCCGTCCCGCCACCGGCTTCAGCATCGACCTGCGAGAGCTGGCGGCGCTGTCGCCGGCGCAGCCTCGCCGGCGCGGCATTCTGGCGCCATGGGGTGACGAGGCGGCGTTGGCGATGGAAGTGGCGCGGTTGCGCGCGGCGGGTGAGGTGGTGGTGGCCGATCTTCCCGGCCATCACGATTCCCGGCACGAACTTGACTGTGACCGCGAGCTGGTACGCCACGGCGACGGCTGGCGGGTGGTAGCGCTTGGCGGCGCCTGAGCAGCGGCGCGAACAAAAGATCGAGGCGAATCATGGCAGGCAACGTGGTGGTGATCGGTACCCAATGGGGCGACGAAGGCAAGGGCAAGGTAGTGGATCTGCTCACCGACCAGGCCCAGGGCGTGGTGCGCTTCCAGGGCGGCCACAATGCCGGTCATACGCTGGTGATCGGCGGGCGCAAGACGGTGTTGCACCTCATTCCGTCGGGGATCCTGCGCGCCGGCGTGCGGTGCTACATCGGCAATGGCGTGGTGGTATCCCCCAACGCGCTGCTCGAGGAAATCGACATGCTCGAGGCGGCGGGTGTGGATGTGACCTCAAGGCTCACCATCAGCGAGGCCTGTCCGCTCATCCTGCCCCACCACGCCGCGCTGGATCAGGCGCGTGAGCGCGCCAAAGGTGAGGGCAAGATCGGCACCACCGGCCGGGGCATCGGCCCGGCCTACGAAGACAAGGTGGGGAGGCGTGCCATCCGCCTGCAGGACCTGTTCCACCGCGAGCGCTTCGCAGCCAAGCTGGGCGAGGTGCTCGACTTCTACAACTTCGTGCTCAAGCACTACTTTCACACTGACCCGGTGGATTTCCAGCAGGTGCTGGACGACACCCTGCCCCTGGCTGCCCGCATCCGGTCCCTGGTGGGCGACGTGCCGCGGCTGCTCTACGAGGCCCACGGCAGAGGTGACCGGCTGCTCTTCGAAGGTGCCCAGGGCACGCTGCTGGACGTGGACCACGGCACCTACCCCTACGTCACCTCCAGCAACTGCGTAGCTGGCGCTGCCGCGGCAGGTGCCGGTGTGGGGCCGCGCATGCTGGGCTACGTGCTGGGCATTACCAAGGCCTACACCACCCGCGTGGGTTCGGGGCCTTTCCCAACGGAACTGTACGACGAGCTGGGCAAGCGTATCGCCAGCCGCGGCAATGAATTCGGCGCCACCACCGGCCGGCCGCGCCGTTGCGGCTGGTTCGATGCCGCCGCCTTGCGTCGTTCGGTGCAGATCAACGGTGTATCCGGATTGTGCGTCACCAAGCTCGACGTGCTCGACGGCATGGAGAGCCTGCGCGTGGGCGTGGGATACCGCATGGACGGCGTGGACCACCACATCCTGCCCGTGGGTGCCGAAGAACTGGCTGCCTGCGAGCCCGTGTACGAGGAAGTGCCGGGCTGGAGCGAGAGCACCGTGGGCGTAAAGCGCCTCGAAGACCTGCCCGCCGCTGCCCGCAGTTACCTGGAAGTCATTGAACGCGTGACCGGCGTGCCCATCGACATGATCTCCACCGGTCCTGACCGAGAGGAGACCATCGTGCTTCGCAACCCCTTCGAGGCTTGAACTTCGGCCACGCGCAAAACGAAACGGGCGCATCCCCAGGGGATACGCCCGTTCGTTTCGATACGTTCGGTGGTGCCGAGAAGAGGACTCGAACCTCCACAGGGTTGCCCCCGCCAGGACCTGAACCTGGTGCGTCTACCAATTCCGCCATCTCGGCATCAAGGGCGCGCAATGTAGCGGCCCGCACCTGCCTTGTCAAACCAGCCGGCGCGCCCCTCGGAGCATGGGCGCGCGACCGTCATAGAAGGAAGCCATGAGCAAGAAATCCTCTGCCGCGTCCCGGCGGGCCGCCCGGGCGCTGCGCCTGTCCGATCCGCAACTGGCGCGCGAGCGCGGCCGCTACGAGCAGCCGTTGCCCTCGCGCGAGTTCATTCTCGAACTGATGGCCGAGGCAGGCGCTCCGTTGCACGCAGCGCACCTGGTGGAGCAACTTGCCATCGAGCCCCACGAAACCGAGGCATTCCAGCGCCGCCTGCAGGCCATGGCCCGTGATGGCCAGATCATGGTGAACCGGCGCGGCGCGCTTTGTGTGGCCGAAAAGCTTGATCTCGTTCCGGGCCGCGTCATCGGACATGCCGACGGCTTCGGATTCCTGGCGCGTGATGACGGCGGCGCGGACATGTTTCTGCCGCCTGGCGAGATGGCGAAGGTGATGCACGGCGACCGTGTCATGGTGCGTCCGGGCGGCACGGACCGGCGTGGCCGTCTGGAGGGGGCCATCGTGGAAGTGCTCGAGCATGCCAATGCCACGCTGGTGGGCCGCTTCGCCCTGGAGCACGGCATTGCCCGGGTCGTGCCCTCGGACCGGCGCATCGCGCTGGACGTGCTGGTACCGGCTGATGGCCGCGGCGGGGCAGAGGCTGACCAGGTGGTGGTAGTGGAGATCCTGCGGCGGCCTGCGCCCCACAGCCCGCCCCTGGGCCGTGTCATCGAGGTATTGGGCAACGCCGCCGATCCTGGCATGGAGATCGAAATCGCCGTGCGCAAGCACCGCTTGCCGCACCTGTTTTCGCCGGAGGCGCTGGCCGAGGCGACGCGGGTGGCCCGACCGGTGCGCGATGAAGACTTCAAAGGCCGCGAAGACCTGCGCGCACTGCCGCTGGTCACCATCGACGGTGAAAGCGCGCGGGATTTCGACGATGCCGTCCTGTGCGTTCCCAAGGGCCGGGGATTCAAGCTGTACGTGGCCATCGCCGACGTCAGCCACTACGTTGTGCCGGGCGGAGTTCTTGACCGGGAGGCGCGCGATCGCGGTAACTCCGCCTACTTTCCGCGCCGCGTCATCCCCATGCTGCCCGAGGCTCTCTCCAACGATGTCTGCTCCCTGAACCCGCGGGTGGAGCGGTTGTGCATGGTCTGCGAAATGGATGTGGGTGCGCGCGGCGATGTGGCTCGCTACCGCTTCTATCCCGCGGTGATGTTCTCCCAAGCCCGTCTCACCTACGATGAGGTGTGGTCGGCCCTGTCCGATCCGGCGGGTGAGCCGGCCCGGAGGCTCGCCAGCCTGCTGCCGCAGTTGCAGGCCCTGGACAAGCTCTACCGTGTTCTGGCTGCGGCTCGTGCGCGGCGCGGCGCCATCGATTTCGAGACGGTGGAGACGCGCATGATTTTCGGCGAGTACGGCAAGATTGCCGCCATCGAGCGCACCGAGCGCAATGATGCCCATCGCATCATCGAGGAGTGCATGCTGGCGGCCAATGTGTGCGCCTCGGACTTTCTGCAATCGCGCGAGCAGCCCGCCCTGTACCGCGTGCACGAGGGCCCAACCGACGAAAAGCTCGAACGGCTGCGCGGCTTTCTGGCGGAGTTCGGCCTGGTGCTGGGTGGCGGCGATGAGCCCCACGCCTCGGACTACGCCAAGCTGCTTTCGCGGGTGAAGGGCAGGCCGGACGCTGAGCTGCTGCAAACCGTCATGCTGCGCTCCCTGCAACAGGCCCAGTACGCTCCAGAGCCCCTTGGCCACTTCGGGCTGGCCTACGAGTCCTACACCCACTTCACCTCGCCCATCCGGCGCTATCCCGATCTGATGATTCATCGCGCCATCCGCGCCGCCCTTGCCGGTCAGTCGATGGCGGCGCGCGATCTCTCCGAGCTGGGCCGCCACTGTTCCATGACCGAGCGTCGCGCCGACGAGGCGAGCCGCGAGGTGGAGGCGTGGCTGAAGTGCTTCTACATGCAAGACCGGGTAGGCGAGGTGTTCGACGGCACGGTGAGCGGTGTGGCCGGCTTCGGCCTGTTCGTGGCGCTGGATTCGGTGTACGTGGAGGGAATGGTGCACATCTCCGAGTTGGGCAATGATTATTTCCACTTCGATCCCGCGCGCCACCAGCTGCTCGGCGAGCGCAGCGGACGGCGCTACCGCCTCGGGGACCGGCTTCAGGTGAAGCTGGTTCGCGTGGACATGGACTCATCGCGACTCGAGTTCGTGCTGGCCGATGGCGGCAGAGCGTGAGCGCGCGGCGCTTGCCGGGGCGGCATCGCGAACCGCCGTCCGATGGCGCTTCGCCTGATGCGCGCGCATCCGCGCGTCTCGAGGGCGGGCGGCTGGTGTACGGGTTCCACGCGGTGGCGGCGCGCCTCAAGCAGCGTCCCGAATCGATTCGCGAGTTTTGGGTCGATCGCGGTCGTGAAGATCCGCGCATGCGCGCGCTGTTGCTGCTGGCAAAGGAGAAGGGGGTTCGAGCCCAGCAGGTGCCCGCCCAGCGGCTTGACGGGCTCATTCCGGGCGCGCGCCACCAGGGCGTGGTGTGTACCGTGCCAGCCCAGGAGCGTGCCCCGGATCTCGACGAGGTGCTGGATGCCCTATCCGAACGGGGCGTGGTGCCGCTGGTGTTGTTGCTGGATGGCGTGACCGATCCACACAATCTGGGCGCCTGCCTTCGGTCTGCCGACGCCCTTGGAGCCCACGTTGTGGTAGCACCCAAGGACCGCGCCGTGGGCCTCACCCCCGTGGTGGAGAAAGTGGCTAGCGGCGCCACCGAGACGTTGCCCTACGTCATGGTGACAAACCTGGCGCGAACCATCGAGGCCTTGCAGGAGCGCGGGCTGATGGTGGTGGGTCTCGCTGAGGAGGCCGACACCGCGCTGTGGGACCTGGATCTCGCCGGACCCCTCGCGCTGGTGCTGGGCGCCGAGGGGCCTGGCCTGCGCCGACTCACCCGGGAGCGCTGCGACAGGCTCGCCTGCATCCCCATGGGGGGGGCGGTGGAAAGCCTCAACGTGGCGGTGGCCGCGGGAGTGTGCCTCTACGAAGTGGCACGTCAGCGCCGTGGCCTGGCCTGATGCTGTGATTCGCGACGAGTTTCAAGTACTATCCCCGGCTTTTCCCGGCGGGCCCTTGGCCTTTCCCGGGTGCCCAGGGGGATGTCCCGGGTGAGCCTGTGCCGTCAGGTTCGTCTGGGAAGCCCCGCGTCCTTGCCCCATTGGTTTCGCATGCCGAGGGGCTCAACCCACGAGGAGAATCCATGCGGCATTACGAAATTGTTTTCATCGTCCATCCGGACCAGAGCGAGCAGGTGCCCGCCATGGTGGAGCGTTACCGGGGAATGGTAAGTTCCCGCGGCGGTGTGGTTCACCGTCTCGAAGACTGGGGGCGCAGGCAACTCGCCTTCCCCATCCAGAAAATGCACAAGGCGCACTACGTTCTCATGAATGTGGAGTGTGATCAGGCCACACTCGGCGAGATCGAAACCGCCTTCCGGTTCAATGACGCCGTGCTGCGTCACCTCACCATCCAGAAGAGTGCCGCGGAGACCTCTCCCTCGCCGATGATGCGCGAGGAAAAATCGAAGGCTCTCACCGCACCGCCCCAGGCGGACTCCGGCGAGGCCAGGGCCGACGAGGCGGCGCCTGCCCCGCAGGCGGCTGGCTGACGGAGCGGCCGGACCGGGCGTGGCGGCCAACAGTGTCGTGCTCGACGGCCACGTGGTCACCGTGGACCCGGTGCGGTTTTCCCCGGCAGGCGTTCCCTCTGTGCGGTTGACGGTCCGTCACGGCTCGCGCCAGGTGGAATCGGGTCATCCGCGCGACGTGCAGGTCTGCCTGCGCGTAGTGGCGCTGGGCGAAACCGCCGCGGCCGCGAGCCTCCTGAGAGAGGGCGACGCGGTGTCGGTCAAGGGGTTTCTGGCGCGGGCTAGTCATCGCAGCGAATGGCCCGTGCTGCATGCAACTGAACTCGAGGCTGCCGCCGGCTGAATCGCCGCGGCGCTCGGAGCGAAAAAAGGAATACGAAATGGCATTTTCCCGAGGTAAAGGCAAAGGCAAGGGCAAGGGTACCAAGCGCGGTGATGGCTCGCGCCCGCTGTTCAAGCGTCGCAAGTTCTGCCGCTTCACCGTCGAAAAGATCAAGGAAGTGGACTACAAGGACGTGGAGATCCTCAAGGACTTCATCAACGAGAACGGCAAGATCATTCCGGCCCGCATCACCGGCACCAAAGCCCACTACCAGCGGCAGCTGTCCACGGCCATCAAGCGTGCGCGCTTCCTGGCTCTGCTGCCCTACACCGACCTGCACTGAGGAGCCCCGTCATGCAGATCATCCTTCTCGAACGGGTCGTGAATCTCGGCAACCTCGGCGATGTGGTCAAGGTCAAGGACGGCTACGCCCGGAACTATCTTATCCCCCACGGCAAGGCCAAGCGCGCCACCGAATCCAATCTCGCGGAGTTCGAAAAGCGCCG
>JBIIUM010000021.1:0-29628 GCA_044339985.1 Burkholderiales bacterium
GACTTTGCCTCGCGCGCCACGCGCAGATCGTCGGCCAGATGGCGCTGCACCATCTCGCGGCACAGATCGCGCGCGGCCACTTCCACCACCGCCTTCAGGTCGTCGGGCAGCGCGGCCCACTTGCGGGCGTTCACCGCCACATCGTTCATGGGCATGGAGTGAAAACCCGGATACGCGGGATACCGGGCGAGCTTGTGATAGCCCAGCTCCTGGTTCATGGACAGGGTGCCCCAGTCGGAGGCATCCACCACGCCGCGCTCCAGCGCCGTGTACACCTCGCTGCCGGGAAGGTTCACCGGCGCGGCACCCAAGGCCTTGAAGATGTCCTGGCCCATGCCCACGGGGGCACGGATCTTCAGACCCTTGAAGTCCGCCAGGGAGCGCAGCGGCTTCTTGGACACCAGCGATTCCGTGCCGTACCACACGCCGGTCACGAAATGCGCGTTGTACTTGGCGTACAGCTCGCGCGCCAGCGCCAGCCCGCCGCCCTGCTCCAGCCAGGCCCAGGCCTGCAGCGGGTTGTCCCAGGCGCCCTGCAGGTCGCCCAGCATGGAGAAGGCGGCATCCTTGGTGACGAAGTAGGCGGTGCCGCCCTGCTGGGCGTCGATCACACCGGCCGAGAGCGCGTCCAGGCTCTCGGCGGGGGCCACCACCGAACCGGCCGGCAGCACCTCGATCAGGAGCCGACCGCCGCTCATGGCCTTGACCTTCTCGCCGAACTGCTCCACCAGCTTCTGCGGCAGCGTGCCCGCGGCCCAGGACGTGAGCAGCTTCCACTTCACCACCTGCTGCGCGGCCGCCGGCAGCGGCGCGGCCAGCACGGCCGCCAGAACGGGCAGCAACAGGCGCGTCCGAAAGGTCTGGGTCACTTGGCCTCCTTGTGGCGCCGTGGTGGTGACGCCGCTGCCGGCGCCTCCGGAAAGACGTTCTCAGCGGGGCACTGGCTTGCCGGTGCCGCGGTAGAGGATGCGTGCTGCCTGGTCGGTGAAGCGCGCGTGGGCCGCGCGCTCTGCCTCGCCGAAGTCCGTGCGCGGTCGCGGCTCGGGCTCGAAGTGGCCGTGGCGGTCTTCGCCGCGCACCAGCACGGCCGAGTCGCCCGGGCCGGCCACCTGGCGCACGTAGGGCGGCACGTAGCGGATGGCGAAGCCGATGCGGCGACGCCCGGAGGGGTTGGGCTCGGACCCGTGCACCAGGCGCACGTGGTGCAGGGAGAACTCGCCCGGCGCGAGGATCACGTCCACCGCCTGCGACGGATCGACCTGCACCTCCACCTCCTGGCCCCGGGTGAGCAGGTTGTTCTCGGCGAAGGTGTCGCGGTGGGGCAACTGGTCGAGCACGTGCGTGCCGGGAATCACGCGCATGCAGCCGTTGTCGGGCGCGCTGTCGGAAAAGGCCACCCAGGCGGTGACCACATCGGGCTCGGACAGACCCCAGTAGGTGGAATCCTGGTGCCAAGACACGAAGGACGGGTCGCGCGCTTCCTTGGTGAAGAAACTGGAACTCCACACCAGCAGGTCTGGGCCGAGCACGTCCTCCACCGCGTCGAGGATGGCGGGATGGCGCACCATGGCGTCGGCCCAGGTGAACAGCAGGTGGGGCTTGTTGCGCAACTGGCCGGTGAGGCGCCCGCCGTGACCGGCCTCGAAGGCCTCAAGCCGCGCGCGGTAGTCCGCGATCTCGGCGGCCGGGAAGGCACGCAGCGGAAAGTGATAACCGAGCCGGTCGAAGGCTTGCGTCTCGGCGGGCGAAAGCAGGTTGTGGGAAACCGCATTGCGGGCATGCCAGCCCCGCGCCAGTGCCGTCATGGATTGGTCTCCTGCGCGCAACCGAAGCCTCGCCGCCAAGCCTCAGCGGGTGGCGGCCGATACCTGGAACCAGCGGCTGCGAGCGGCCGTCTGGTTTTCGTAAATGGAACCCTGGTTGAGCGCCGGCGGCAGGGGCATTCGCACCGGCACCTTCTCGAGCCGCGGCTCGAGGGTGGGCGAGCCGCAGATCATCCGCCCGTCGAACTCCTCCAGGTTGGTGAAGTTCACCAACGGCCAGGCGTCGGCGGCAGCGCACTCGTAGAGCAGCAACTGGCGCGGCTGGTCCGAGGTGTTCTCGGCCGAGCCGTGCACCAGCCGCACGTGGTGGAATGAGCACGACCCCGCCCGTCCCAGACAAGGCACGGCCCTGGAGAAATCCAGCCCGCAGGCCGCCGGGTCCATGGCGCCGCAGAAGCGTCCGTGGGCATGGTGGTCATAGGTGGGGCCACGATGGGTGCCGGGCAGCACCAGCATGGGACCGTTCTCGGGGCCCACGTCGTCGAGCATCACGCCGATGGCAAGAATGTCGTCGTTGGTATGGGGGTAGAACGCCCAATCCTGATGCCACTCCACCGGCGAGCCGTAGCGCGGCGCCTTGATGTTGAGCTTGGATCCGTGCAGGCGCACATGCGGACCGAGCAGCGCACGCAGCACCATGAGCAACCCCGGGGTGCGCAGTACCTCGGCGAACACCGCGTCCACCTGATGAGGTTTCTTGATGCGGCGCACACGGGGCGCATCAGGGCGGTGCGAGGGCTCAAGGTCGTACACGTCGGTGTGGCCCGTGAGGCCGCGGGCGCCTTCCACGGTGCGGTCCACCACACGCCGCATGCGACCGAGCAATTCCTGCCCGATGAGACCCTCCACCACCACATAGCCTGCGTCGCGATAGAAGGCCACCTGTTCGCCGGTGATCATGGATTCCCCCTGGAGCTTGTTATGTGCGGCGCAACATGAGCGCGCCCGTGGGACATGTCAGCGCCGCAATGTGCGCCGCGTGCGCAAACAGTGTCAATCGGCCTTGAAACCCCCGGGCATCCGTGCGACAGTGACGCGGCGGGGAAAACCAACAAACCATTCCCGTGACAACGCACAAACTAGGAGAGAGCATGAAGAAGCTTACCCTTGCGGCGGCCGTCGCTGGCGCGCTGCTGTCGATGAGCATGACCGCCTCTGCAGTGACCGTTCCCGGCCCCGTGGACGACGGCCCCTGGCCCGCCAGCCAGTGGGGCGCCGACGACAAGGCCGGTTCCGCCAACCACACCAAGAATTCCGCCAACATCAAGCGCGCCCTGTCCCGCGTGAAGCAGTACAAGGCCATCACCGTGGGCAAGTACTACCACCGCGAGATCCCGGCCTTCGGTCCGCGCAGCTGGCAGATGACCATCCCCGGCACGCCCACCGGCGGCTCCTTCGGCAAGAATGCCCTCGTCTATCACGACGAACTGCTCACCACCGAAATCGGCCAGATCGGCACCCAGTTCGACGGCCCCGGCCACATCGGCATCAACACCTCCAAGGGCATGATGTTCTACAACCAGCGCGAAGCCTTCGCCTCCTATGAGCGCGGCGCGGGCGGGCGCGTGCTGGGCATGGGCCCGCTGGGCGTGGAGCACGTGGGCGAGCTGGGCTTCGTGTGCCGCATCGTGGTGCTCGACGCGGTGGCCTACCGCAAGTCCCAGGGCAAGCTGTCGGCCTCCGAGGAAATGCTGCCCGTGCCCAAGAAGCCCGGTGACATCGGCATCATCACCGCCGACGACCTGAAGGCCATGGTCAAGGCCCAGGGCCTCGAGGAAATCGGCCCCGGCGACTGCGTGGCACTGCACACCGGCCAGGGCAACACCTGGGGCAACGACCGCTACAAGTCGCTGGACAGCGCCAAGCGCGCCGCCGCCCGCGCCAAGTTCGCCGAGGGCGAGCCCGGCTACGGCATCAGCGCCTGCATGTACATGGCCGAGCGCAACATCGCCCTGACCATGGGCGACACCTCCGCCAACGATGCCCAGCCGGGCAACGAAGAGGCGGGCATGGGCGCCGCGGTGCCCTGCCACACCGAGCTGCAGGCCAAGCGCGGCATCTGGAACCTGGAGAACGTGGATACCCACTCCATGGTCGCCAACAAGGTATATGAAGGCGCGTTCGTCTGGGCCCCGCTGCGCATCATCGGCGGCACGGGTTCCCCGGCCAACCCGGTGGTGCTGTACTAACCAGCGGTTGCACCGCGGGTGTGAAAAGCGGCCCTTCGGGGCCGCTTTTTTATTGCCAGCCCGCCTCGCGCAACATGGCTTCGAGGCGGGTTTTGTCATAACCGTCCATCCGCTGCCGGCCCACGAGGATCAGCGGCACACCTTCGCCGCCGAGCAGCGCGAACTGCTCGCGGCCGCGCGGCGAGGCATCGATGTCGATGTCATCGAAGGGAATGTTGCGGCTGTTGAGCAGCTCGCGCGCCTGCCGGCAGTAGCCGCACCACTGGGTGCCGTAGAGGCGCACATGGCGGTCGAATTCAGGGCTGCCCGCGCCCTCATCGGGCGCTGCGGCGGCGGGCAGGATGGCGGCGGCCCAAAGGGCAGCGGCGCAGAGCAGCGGAAACAGGCGCGTCATGGCATCTCCTGGAAGCAGGGTTCAGGCGGGGAACGAGGCTTCGACCGCGCCGAGGCCGGCGATATCCATGACCACGCGATCTCCTGGCGACACCCAGCGCGTTTCCACCACGCTGCCCAGGAACACGAACTCGCCCGCGCGCAGCCACTGGCCACGCGCGGCCTTGAGCCGCGCCAGCCAGGCCAGCGCCTCGAAGGGGTGGCCCATCACGTCGGCACCGCGCCCGCGGCCCGCCTCTACGCCGTTGATGCGGGTGACGCCCTCGCAGGCGGCCAGATCGAGGGTGCGCCAGTCCGTGCGCTCGGGGCCCAGCACGCAGCCGGCGTCGAAGAAGTCATCGGCCACCAGTGTGGGGGTATCGAGGGTGGTGTAGTCCGCGTAGCGCGCGTCCACCAGCTCCATGCCCGCCATGCAGGCGGCCACGGCACCGGCCACGCTCTCGCGGGTGTGCGCCGTGCCCGGCCCGAGGTCGGCGCCCAGCCTGACCACGATCTCGCACTCCACGCCCACCCGCACGAAGCCACCGTGGCGAACCACGGCGGGACTGCGGTGCACGGTGCGCTCGAACACACCGCCGGCGCAGGGCGTGGAGATCTTGAGGAAAGCCTGCATCACCGCCGTGGTGCAACCGATCTTGTGGCCGGCCACCGGCCCGAGCCCGGCAGCCGTGAGCTGGCGGTGCAGTTCGTCCTGGATGTCATAGGCCGCATCCACCGCCGCGGGCCGCAGCCGCTCGTCCAGGCGCTCCAGCGGCTCGCGCGCGAGGCGGTGGCGGCACAGCACGGCGGCAGCCTCGCGCAGCGCGTCGGATGGGGAGGCCTTGTCCATGGCGCCTCGGCTGCCCTCGAGGGCGCGGATGCGCGCCGCCAGCGCCGATTGCAGCAGCCCGATGTCGCTGCCGTGGGCAATCATGCGGAAGCCGCGGGCGTGGTAGTCGCGGGCGAAGGCATCGGAGGGCGAGGCAGTGCCCAGCACCTTGCCGTGGCGGCGGGCGGCAGCGACGATGCGGTCGATGGCTTCGAGGTAGCGCGGATGGGTGTAGTCGCCGTGCACGCCGAGAAAATTGGACAGGTCGAGAAACCCGATCCACAGGGAGTCGAAACCCGGCACGGCGGCGATGGCCTCCAGGTTGTCCAGGCCGCGCTCGGTCTCGATCTGCAGCATGAGCAGAGTGCGCCCGTGCGCGCGCGCGATCTTGTCGGGCACGGCACCGGGGGCATAGTCGTCCTGGGCCACGGCGAAGGCCGCGCCGCGCCGCCCCAGCGGCGGATAGTGGGCACTGCGGACCACCAGCTCGGCCTGCTCGGCCGTCTCCACCATGGGCACCAGCACGCCCATGGCGCCGGCGTCGAGCACCCGGGCGATGAAGTGATACTGGGCGGCGGGGACCCGCACCATGGGCGCCACGTCGAGCCCGCGGCACAGCGCCACCTGCTGCTTCACCACGTCGATGCCGGCGGCGGAGTGCTCCATGTCGAACACCACGAACTGCGCGCCGGCGGCCTGGGCGATAGCGGGCAACCCGGGCGTGAAGAACTCCATGGCGAACAGCCCCGACACGGTGTGGCCGGCCAGCAGCTTGCGCTTCACGGGATTGTCGCGGGGGGCATCCATGGCGAGGGCGGCGGTACGGCGCCGTTCAGCGGCCGCCGCGCCGGGCGCGAGCCGGTGGCGGGGCCGGGGTGGCCGCGCAGGCGCGCAGCGGTTCGAGGGCTGCTCGTAGCGCCCACTGCAGCAGGTGGGCGTCGATGCCGGCGGCGAACAGGCGGAAGCCCAGCGCCCAGTAGTGCCGGCTCCAGGCCTCGTCGGCACTCATGCAGGCGAGCACCTTGCCGTGCCGCCGCGCGGCGGCGGTGAGCCGATCCACGGCGCGCACGTACTTCGGATGCTCGAACTGCGCCGGGATGCCGAGAAAATTGGTGAGGTCGAAGTGACCCAGCCACAGCACGTCCACCCCGGGCACGGCGGCGATCTTGCCCACCTGGCCGATGCCCTCGGCGGTTTCGATGAGCGCCATCACCAGGGTGCGCTCGTTGGCCACGCGCATCTTGTCGGCCACGCTGCCGCCTTCATAGTCGTCGTGGGCGAAGCCGAAGGCCGCGCCGCGCCGCCCCTGGGGCGGGTAGCGCGTGCAGGCCACCACGTGGGCGGCCTCCTCGGCGCTCGCCACCATGGGCACCATGATGCCCATGGCGCCGATGTCCAGCGCCCGGGCGATGAAGTGATACTGCCCGGCGGGCACGCGGCACATGGGCACCAGGCCGATGCCGCGGCAGGCGGCGATGAGCTGCTTGAGGGTTTCGAACTCCAGCCCCGAATGCTCCATGTCGAAGAGCAGGAACTCCGCGCCCGCCGCCTTGACGATCTGGGGCAGGCCCGGCACGAAACACTCGAAAGCCATGGTGCCGAAGGCCGCTTCGCCGCGCAGCAGCTTTTGCTTGACGGGGTTTTCGCCCATGGCGGTGGCCCCTACAGCGGCTTGCGCGCCACGCAGGACACCCACGCCTCGCTGAACAGGCCATGGGGGTCGCGCTGCCAGGCGCGCAATGCGGCAGCGAGCGCGGGCAGGCCGTCGAGATCGAGCCGCGCGGCGAGCACCTCGCCAATGTCGGACAGGGGCGAGAAGTTCTCGTAGCGCGCCGCGAGCTTTGCGCCCTCGAAACCCGCCTCCCGCAGCACGGCGGCGAGCTTGCGCCCGGTGCGGGTGTCGCCGCCGTTGCGGTTTTGCGCGTCCTCATAGGCCTGGAGGGCGGCGCGCAGGTCTTCGGACTCGGGCGCCAGCAGAAAGCCGCCCCAGTCGGGCGTGCACACGCCGATCACGCCGCCCGGCCGCAACACGCGCAGGCACTCGCGCGCCGCCCGCGGCTTGTCGGCCAGGTGCTCGAACAGCGCATGGGAGAACACCGCGTCGAAGCTTGCGTCGGGAAAGGGCAGTTCGTAGACGCTCGCGGCGCGGAAGGTGACGTTGCCCACGCCCGCCTGGGCGGCGCGGCGCGCGGCCAGCTCCACCTGCGAGGCATCGCGGTCGATGCCGGTCACGCGCCCCGGCGCCACGCGCGCGGCGATGCCGCGGGTGATGCCCCCGGGGCCGCAGCCGCAGTCGAGCACCGCCATGCCCGGCAGCAGCAACGGCGCGAAGAAGGCGCCGTGGCTGTCGAGGCTGCGCCGGTCGAGGAAGCGGATGGCCTCGTCGGCGTATCCCAGGGTGTAGCGCTCGTCGGGCATGGGCTCAGGCGTGAAACCAGTCGAGGCGCTGCAGGGCGCCCGGGTTCACCAGCGTGCGCGGCTGGCGGCGGTGCGCCATGTCCACGGCGGCGCGGAAGGCCAGCTCGCCCAAGGCGTCCATGCACTGGTCGGTGTGGCAGATGGCATGGGGCGCAACGATGACGTTGTCGAAGGCGAGCAGCGGATTGTCCACGGCCGCCGGCTCGGTCTCGAAGACATCGATGGCCGCGCCCTGGATGCGACCGGCGCGCAGCGCCTCCACCAGCGCCGCCTCCTGCACCACCGGCCCGCGCGCGGTGTTGATGAACCAGGCCGTGGGCTTCATGAGGGCGAATTCGCGCGCGCCCATGAGGCCGCGGGTGGAATCGTCCAGCAGGCAGTTCATGGACACGAAGTCGGACTCGCGCAGCAGCGTGGGAAGGTCGGTCATGGTGACGCCCAGCCCGGCCACGTCCTCCGGGCGCACGTGCGGGTCGGCGCCCAGCAGCCGCAGCCCGAAGGGCGCGGCCAGGCGCAGCACCTCGCGCCCGATGTTGCCCACGCCCACCACGCCCAGGGTGCGGCCCACCAGCCCCACGCCCAGGTGGCGGCCCTTCTCGAGCCAGCGCCCCTCGCGTACCAGCCGGTCCTTGAGGATCATGCGGTGCGACAGTGCCAGCACGTAGGCCATCACCGAGGACGCCACCGGGCGGCGCACACCGTCGGGCGTGATGGTGACCAGCACACCCCGCTCGGTGCAGGCGTCCACGTCGATGGAGTCGTAACCCACGCCGAAGCGCGCCAGCAGCTTCACACGCCGGTCGGACCCGGCCAGCGTGTCGCGCGACACCCGCGAGGTGAGCAAGCACAGGGCGTCATAGCGCGCGGCCACTTCCGGGGTGATGACCGGCATGCGGGCAGGCAGCAGCTCCCAGTGCACCGCGGGGTCGTCGAGCACGCGGAACACGGACTCGGAGAACATGGTGCTGCCGTCCTCGTTCACCACCTCGCGGCTCACGCCCACGCGAAACTTCGGCTCCATGGCGCCCCGCCTCACATGGCGGCGGTGAACGCGCCGTCCACCACCAGCACGTGGCCGTTCACGAAGGACGCCTCGTCGGACGCCAGGAACACCACCGGCGGCCCGATCTCCTCGGGCCGTCCCCAGCGCCCCGCGGGCGTGCGCCGGCAAACCCAGTCGTTGAACTCGGTGTTTGCCATGAGCGCGGTGTTCATCTCGGTGGCGAAGTAGCCTGGCGCGATGGCGTTCACGGTGATGCCGTGGGGCGCCATCTCCATGGCCAGTTCGCGCGTGAGGGCATGCACGGCCCCCTTGGAGGCGATGTAGGCGGAAATCGTGGGCCTCGCCAGCAACGCACTGATGGAGCCCGTCACCACGATACGGCCGCGGCGTGCGGGGATCATCACCCTGGCGCATTCCCGCGCCAGCACCCACACGGCGGTGAGGTTGGTGTCGAGCACGCGCCGGAAGTCGGCGGTGTCGAACTCGGTGATGGCCTTGCGGTGCTGGATGCCCGCGTTGGCCACGCCGATGTCCAGGCGCCCGTGGCGCTGGGCCACGCCGGCCACCAGGGCCGCCATGGTCGCCTCGTCGGTGACATCGCAGGCGGCAGCCTCGGCCTTCAGGCCCGCCGCGGCCAGCTCCGCCACCCGCGCTTCGAGTGCCGCGCCATCGCGGGCGTTGAGCACCACGTGGGCGCCCGCCTGTGCCAGAGACCGCGCCATGGCCCAGCCCAGGCCGCGCGAGGCGCCCGTGACCAGGGCCACCTTGCCAGAAAGATCGAACATGCTCCCTCCTCCCCTTGTACCCGCGATGCGTTGCCGCGGGATTGGAACACCGGGCGGGCCGCAGGCCCGCCCGTCCCCATCAAGGCAGCAGCACCGTGGACCCGGTGGTCTTGCGGGCCTCCAGGTCGGCGTGGGCCCGGGCGGCGTCGGCCAGGGCGAAGGTCTGGCGAACCTCGATCTTCACCTTGCCCGACTTCACCACCTCGAACAGCTCGTTCGCCATGGCCACCAGGTCGGCGCGCTTGGCGGTGTAGGTGACCAGCGTGGGGCGGGTGATGAACAGCGAGCCCTTCTGCGCCAGCAGCCCCAGGTCGAAGGGCGGGACCGGGCCCGAGCCGTTGCCGAACACCGCCAGCATCCCCAGCGGCTGCAGGCAGTCCAGCGAACCCATGAAGGTGTCCTTGCCCACGGAGTCGTACACCACGGGCACCTTGGCCCCGCCGGTGATCTCCTTCACGCGCTCGGCGAAGTTCTCGCGGGTGTAGACGATGGTGTGATCGCAGCCGTGTTCCTTGGCAAGCGCGGCCTTCGCATCGGAGCCCACCGTGCCGATCACCGTGCACCCCAGCGCCTTGAGCCACTGGCAGGCGATCAGGCCCACGCCGCCGGCGGCGGCGTGGAACAGCACCGTCTGGCCCGACTGCACGCGATAGGTGCGGCGGATCAGATATTGCACCGTGAGGCCCTTCAACATCATGGCCGCGGCCTGCTGATCGGTGATGCCCTCGGGCACCTTCACCAGGCGGTCGGCGGGAATCAGGCGCGCCTGGGAGTAGCTGCCGGGCGGGCCGCCGGCGTAGGCCACGCGGTCACCGGGCGCGAGGTAGTCCACACCCGGGCCCACCGCCTCCACCACGCCCGCGGCCTCGAGCCCGACGCCGCTGGGCAGCGGCAGGGGATACAACCCGGTGCGGTGATAGGTGTCGATGAAATTCACGCCGATGGCCGTGTGGCGCACCCGCGCCTGGCCGGCGGCCGGTTCGCCCACCGGAACGTCCTCGTACACCAGCACCTCGGGGCCACCGGTGGTGTGGAACCTCACTGCCTTGGGCATTGCCGTCTCCTGTCTGGGCGGCGCGGATGCCGCCGTGGTGATTGCGCGATCAGCGGATGAAACGCTCGACGTAGCCGGCGCCCAGGCCCACGGCCTCGTAGTGCCGCCGGCACATGTCGATCTTGGTGTGCACATCCTCGTAGCCCACGGTGTCGCCCTGCTCGTCCACGTACACCATGGCGCCGTTGACGTTGAAGAAAGTGATCATCTCGGTGACGGGCGGGTCCACCACCAGGGTGTGCACCTCGCCGGGGGGCTCGTAGACGAAGCCGCCCTCCTCGGCCACCCAGTCGTGCTCCAGATAGCGCCAGCGGCCCTTGAGCACCAGGCCGGTCACCATGGACGGGTGGCGGTGGCGCGACAGCACGCCGGTCTTGGTGACGCGCAGCAGGTTCCACCACTGGCCGGTGACACGGTTCAACAGCAGCGGCCGGAACCACACGTTGGGCGCCTGGGGCACCCAGACACGGTCGTCGGCGGGGATGGCCATCTCCACGATTTCCGGCAGCATGCTGGCTGCGCTGAGTTGGCCTGGGGCTGCTGGTGCATTCATGACGCTGCGTCTCCGTTGCGTTCAAATCAGAAAGGGGCTGCGCCTGCGCGCGACCGCGATGGTAAGCCCGCGCCGCCCCGACCCTGCCGGCTCAGGCGTGCTGGCGGATGAAACCGCGGATGCGCGGATAGATCTTCTCGCGGTAGCGGCGGCCACTGAAGATGCCGTAGTGACCCACGCCCTCCATCAGCAGATGGTCGCGGCGCGAGGCGGGAATGCCGCGGCACAGGCCGTGGGCAGCCTCGGTCTGGCCCACACCGGAGATGTCGTCGAGCTCGCCCTCGATGGTGAACAGCGCGGTCTTGCGGATAGCCTCGGGGCGAACCCGCTGGCCGCGCACGTCCCAGGTGCCGTTGGGCAGGGCGTGTTCCTTGAACACCACGCGGAGCGTCTCGAGGTAGTACTCCGCGGTCATGTCGAGCACGGCGTTGTATTCGTCGTAGAAGCGGCGGTGCGCCTCGGCGCTTTCGCCATCGCCCACCACCAGGTGGTTGAAGAAGTCGCGGTGCGCTTCCACGTGCCGGTGGGCATTCATGGCGATGAAGCTCGCATGCTGCAGGAAGCCCGGATACACGCGCCGCCCGAACCCGGCATAGCGCGCCGGCACGCGCTGGATCACGCGGCTCTCGAACCACGACAGGGGCCTGCCGGTGGCGAAGTTGTTCACCACCGTGGGGCTGCGCCGCGTGTCGATGGGCCCGCCCATCATGGTCATGGTGCGCGGGGCGATGGGATCGCCCGCATCGGCCATGAGCGACACCGCCGCCAGCACCGGCACGGTGGGCTGGCACACCGAGATCACATGCACCTCGGGGCCCAGCAGCCGGATGAACTCCTGCACGTAGTGCACGTAGTCGTCCAGGTGGAAGGGGCCTTCGTGCACCGGCACCAGGCGGGCATCGAGCCAGTCGGTGATGTACACCTCGTGCTCGGGGAGGATGGCGCGCACCGTGTCGCGCAGCAGCGTGGCATGGTGGCCCGACAGCGGCGCCACGATGAGCACCGGCGGATCGGCGCGCTTCACGCCCTCGCGGCGGAAGTGCAGCAGATGGCAGAAGGGCTTTTGCAGCACCTTCTCCACGTGCACCGGCACGGGCTTGCCGTCCACGGTGACGGTGGCGATGCCCCACTCGGGTTTTTCGTAGCGTCGCACCAGCCGGGTCACCAGCTCGTTGGCCGCCGCCACGCTGCGCGAGGCTGGCCAATACGCCCAGGGGCTATGGGGGTGGCTGAACAACGCCTGACTCGCCGAGGCGGCAGCGGCGAAAGGAACGAGCATGGTGTGCTGCAACTCGTGCAGAGCGTAGAGCATGAAACGGTAACCTCCGCTACGTGCCCGCCGCCTCCCGCGAACACGCAAGTAATTGTTATTGAGTTACTTTTTTGCTCAGACTTATGCCACTGTAAAGAGCCCGCCCCGCCAGCGTCAAGGTGCTGCGGCGCATCACCGCCAGCCCCGCCCGCTACCCCGCCAGCGGTGGCTCGCTCATCAACGCCACCTGCTCGCGCAGCGCCAGCACGTGGTCTTGCCAGAAGCGCGCGCCGGCAAACCAGGGAAAGCTGGCCGGAAAGGCCGGGTCATCCCAGCGCCGCGCCAGCCATGCGGCATAGTGCATCAGCCGCAGGGTGCGCAACGCCTCCACCAGATGCAGCTCGGCGCGGTCGAAGGCACGGAACATCTCGTAGCCCTCCAGCACCACGGCGAGCTGCCGCGACTGGCTGGCGGCATCGCCGGACAGCAGCATCCACAAGTCCTGCACCGCCGGGCCGCTGCGCGTGTCGTCCAGGTCCACGAAGTGCGGCCCATCGTCGGTCCACAGCACGTTGCCGCCATGACAATCGCCGTGCAGGCGGATGAAGGCCACGGCGCCGCCCCGCTCGAAGCAGGCCCGCGCCGCCTCCAGCGCCTGTTCGGCCACGGCACGATAGGCGGGCTCGAGCTCCGCCGGCACCGTGCCCGCCTGCAGCAGCCACTGCATGGAGTCGACCCCCAGCCCCTGCACGCCGAGGCGCTCGCGAGCCTCGAAGCGGCCGCGCGCGCCCACCGCGTGCAGGCGCGCCAGGAAGATGCCCATGCGCCGCAGCACATCGTCGCGGTCCAGCTCGGGCGCCCGCCCGCCGCGCTTGGGATAGAGGGCGAAGCGGAACCCGCCGTGACGGTGCAGCGTGCGCCCCTCCGGCCCCGCCAGCGGCGCCACCACCGGCACCTCGGCCTCTTGCAGCTCACGGGCGAAGGCATGCTCTTCCAGAATGGCCGCATCGCTCCAGCGCTGCGGCCGGTAGAACTTGGCCACCACCGGCGCCGCCTCCTCCAGCCCCACCTGGTAGACGCGATTCTCGTAGCTGTTGAGCGCCAGCAGCCGGCCATCGCAGCGCGGCCCCGCCGACTCCACCGCATCCAGGATCAGGTCGGGCGTGAGGCGCTCGAAGGGGTGGGGCCCCGCAGGGGCATTACCTTGCATCGCAGCATTCTACGGGGCCGGCGGGCAATCGCCGGAAGGACCGCGGCAGGTTGCCCGTCAGCCCTGCTGGGCCGAATCGGGTGGCGGGTGCTCCCAGGGGTGGGTCATCGCGACGCCGGCGCGGACATGGCTCCGGGGGCGGCATCGCCGCGCAGCGCTCGCATTCTGGGAGTGCGCCAGCGTGCTAGATTCGCCGGCCATTTCCCGCCACGGACCTGCCCCATGCCTGCCCTGCGCGCGCTGCTCGCCGCCGCCCTGCTGCCCCTCCTGATGCACGTCGCCGCTGCGCGCGCCGCTGAACCGGCCTGCGCAGAGGGCACGCTGAGCGCGGAGGCCATGATCCCCTCCGACACGCCCGGCATCTCGCTGTACGTGCGCCACAAGCGCTCGGCCTGCGCCACGGGCCGGCCAACCCGCGCGCTGCTGTACGTGCACGGCGCCACCTACCCCTCCGAGACCGCCTTCGACCTGCCCCTGGGCGGGCAGTCGTGGATGGACTTCATCGCCGCCCGCGGCTGGGACGTGTGGCTGGTGGACCTGCGTGGCTACGGCCGCAGCACCCGCCCGCCCGAGATGGACCAGCCCGCCACCGATCATGGCCCCATCGTCACCACCGAAGTGGCCATCCGCGACGTGGCCGCCGCCGTGGCGCACGTGCAGCGCGCCACGGGGCTGGAGCGCATCTCGCTGCTGGGCTGGTCGTGGGGCACCACCATCATGGGCGGCTACGCCGCGGCCAACCCGCAGCACGTGGACCGCCTGGTGCTGTACGCCCCCGTGTGGCTGCGCACCACGCCCAGCCCGCTGGCGGGCGGCGGGCCCCTGCCCGCCTACCGCACCGTCACCCGCGAAGCCGCGCGCACCCGCTGGCTGGCCGGCGTGCCCGAGGCCCACAGGGCGGGCCTGATCCCCGAGGGCTGGTTCGAACAGTGGGCCGACGCCACCTGGGCCACCGATCCCCAGTCCGCCGCCACAGGCCTGCTGCGCGCCCCCAACGGCGTGATCCGCGACCTGCGGGAATACTGGTTGGCCGACAAGCCCGCCTACGACCCGTCGCGCATCACCGCGCCCACCCTCATCGCCGTGGCGGAATGGGACCAGGACACGCCGCTGTACATGGCCCAGGCGGTGTTCTCCAAACTCAGCAACGCGCCGTGGCGGCGCCTGGTGACCATCGGCGAGGGCACCCACACGGTGGTGATGGAGCGCAACCGAAGCCAACTGTTCCGGGAGGTGCAGTTGTTCCTGGACGAACAGGCTCCGGGGCGCTGAAGGGCACGCGAGGGCGCGGCGCCGGGGGGGTTGGATTGCCCGTCGGTGAAGCGCACGCAATCGCCCTGGCTGCTCATGCAGCCTGTCAGCCTCAGGCTGGCACACAGGGCCATCACGGCTTTGTGCTGATCTTCACGGAGGAGTGTTGGCCGACGTCTCCCCGCTCACACCCGTGCCGGCCACGTTGATGCCGGTGATGTTCTGCGAGCCCGGGGTAAACGACTCGCCCGCCCGGGAGACGCCATCCTGGTTGAGGTCGCGCCACAGCCGCAGGGCCCTGAAGCGGGCATCGGCGGCATTCACCGCGCCGTCGCGATTGGTGTCTTCCTTGGCCAGGGCGGCGAGGCCCCCGGCGGCGATCCCGGCGCCGGGGGCCGGGGTGCCGTTGCCATCGAGCGGCGTGGCGTCTCCGGACAACTCACGGCCATCGTCGAAGTGAAGAGTGTTTTCGGCCCTGCACAACGGGAGTCCAAGGCGCCCACCGGAAGGATCACGCCGCACCGCGCCCGCGGAGGCTGGCGGATCAGTGCCGCAACAGGTCGAACCCGCCCGGCGCGGGCAGTGGCTGGGCGGGCAGCACCTCGGGGCGCAACTCCACGGTAGCGACGCGGCAATCGCGCAGCAGGTCGCGGATGGAGGTTTCCACGGCGGCCACATGGTCGGTGGGCGCCAGCGGCCAGACGTGGGCGTGGCGGGCCTCGGGCTCCAGGGGCGAGAACAGGTCCACGCGCACGCTGCCGTCCTCGCGTGCGCTCACTTCGGCCCACGGCTCTCCGTAGGCGCCCCGCAACTGACGCAGGGCGGTGGAGGCAAACAGGTTGAAGCGCAGTTCGCCGGCGTGGAAGGCGCCTTCGGCCAGCGCGGTGTACCAGGGTCGCGGTGCGCGCGGCAAGGCCAGCAGCGACAGGCCCTCCTGACCCAGTTGCCAGGCCAGCTCCTGCGCCACGGCCATGCCCCAGCGGCCCACGGGGCCAGCGGTTTCCAGGAACGTGGGCAGGGTGGCGGGCGTGACCGAGGCGCCCGCCAGCAGCCGCAGGTGCACGCGCTCCTCGGCGCTGTCCACGTGGATGGGGGCGGGCGGCAGCAGGTCGGCCCCGGCGGCGGCCTCGAGGCTGCGCACGGTGCGAAACAGCAACGCCGGTGCCACCGCCGCCGCGGCCTCGGGAGCGGCCAGGGCATTGGACAGGCCAAAGGATTCCACCGGTCCCAGGGCGCCGGCGTTCTTCATGAGCTGCGTGAGGGCCGCCGCCTTGGGCAGCACGCCGTGCAGGCTGGCGGGGGCCCGACCTGCCGTCACCAGCAGCACCGGCAGCAGGAACAGGCGGGCCAGCAGCGACGCTCCTTCCAGGTCGCCCTGGCTGCCGTTGATGGCCGCGTCCACGGCAGCCGCCAGGGCCCGCGCCGGGGCGCCCCGGGGCGCCAGCGCCAGCGCCGACGCCACGGCCTGGTCGTCACCGCGCAGCAGCAACCGCGCCACTGCCCGTGCCGCTTCGGCCTGAGCCTGCGGCCGATCGCCCGCCCGCGCCGGATCGGCCAGCGCAGCGACAGCAGTGTGCAAAGGGTGATCGGCCGGAAACGTTGCGGCAGGACGGGGATCGGGCAAGCAGGGCATGGCGCGGGGGCCTCGGCGGGCAGGCGGAACGGGCAGCCGCGCATTATCCCCAGCCCGGGCATGGCGGCAAAGCGCGGCGCCACCCATCGCCGCGCCCTGCTGCCCGCCGTCGGCCCCGTATGATTACCGCGCGCAGGCGTTCGGCATGGCCGCGGCTGCGCCAGGTGCCATCGTGAACTTTCTCGCCCACCTCTACCTCTCGCCGCCCCTGCCCGAGGCCTGGCTCGGCAGCCTGCTGGGCGATTTCGTGAAAGGGCCGGTGGAAGCCGCGGGCGTTGGGCCCGCGGTGGCCGATGCCATCCGCCTGCACCGCGCCGTGGACCGCTTCACCGATGCACACACCACCGTGCTGGCAGCGAAGGCGCGCTTCGCGCCCGGCGCCCGGCGCTTTGCGGGCGTGGTGCTGGACGTGGCCTTCGACCATTTCCTGGCCCGCGACTGGCAGCGCTACCACCACCTGCCGCTGGAGCGCTTCGCCAGCCAGGCATACGCAGCCCTGCAACGCGCGCCCCAGCCGTTGCCCGAGCGTTTTACGCGCATGCTGCCGCACATGGTGTCCCAGGACTGGCTGGTGTCCTATCGCGAACCGGCTGGCGCACAGCGGGCGCTGCAGGGCATGAGTCGGCGCCTCACCCGCGGCACGGGGCTGCTGGCGGCGGCGGCTGAACTGCACGCGCGCTACAGCGAGATCGAGGCGGATTTCCATTGCTTCTTTCCGGCGCTGCGCAGCGCCTTTCCCATGGCCGGGGCAGACCCCATCGCCTAGAATCCCGATGAAGCCGGATCTTTGTCCGGCAACCCGCGCGGGAAAGCGCATGGCTCAAACGGACTATCCCATGCAACGAGAACGCAACAAATCGGGCTTCATGGCCGCGGCGGCCGGATTTACCTTCCTGGTGGTGGTGGCGCTCGCGCTGATGAGCGGCAGGTCCGCCACGCCGCCGGCGCCCGCAGGGCCGACTGCCCGGTCGCCGGCCGCCACCCCCGAAACAACCCTGCCCGCCGAGGCGGCCGCAGCCACGCCCGCGTCGGCCGGGCCAACGTCCACCGCAAGCGCGCCGAGGGCCCAGCCGCCCGCCGAAATTCGCGCCGCCCTGGAGGCGTCGAAACCGGCCACGGGCAGTCTGGTGAGCCAGGTGTACTTCGCCTCCGGGTCATCGGCCCTTGACGAGGACGGCCGGGCCAGCGTGCAGCGGGCCGCCAGAACCCTGTCGGCCGGGCTTGCGGCCCGCGTTGCCCTGTCCGGCTACGTGGATGCCTCCGGCAATGCCGCCACCAATGCCGAACTGGCAAAGCAGCGTGCCCAGGCCGTGCGCGAGGCGCTGCTGGCGGCGGGCGTGCCGGCCGAGGCGGTGGAGCTTCGCAAACCGCAGCAGATCACCGCCGAGGGCAGCCCCGGCGAAGCGCGCCGCGTGGATCTGCTGCTGCAGCGATAACCCGGCAAAAGGCCTCGGCAATGGCACAACCCCGCCACATCCTCGCCATGGGGGGCGCATTTCTCGCCGACCCCGACAACAACCTCACGCTTGAGCGCTACTTCCGCGACCTCACCGGCAAGGCCGCACCCAGGGTGCTGTTCGTTCCCACGGCCAGCGGTGACAACGAGCCCTACCAGCTGCGATTCTTCCAGGCCTTCGCGCGGCTGGGTTGTCAGCCGGCGGTGCTGCCATTCTTCAAGCGCACGCCCCGCGATCTGGAAGCCTTCGTGCTGAGCCACGATGCCATTGCCGTGGGTGGCGGCAACACGCGCACCATGCTGGCCGTGTGGCGCGACTGGAGCCTGGACGCCATGCTGCGCAAGGCGTACGAGGCGGGCATCGTGCTGGGCGGCTCCAGCGCCGGTTCCATTTGCTGGTTCGAGGACGGCATCACCGATTCCATCGCCGGCCCGCTCACCCGCCTGCCCTGTCTGGGCCTGGTGGCGGGCAGCAACTGCCCGCACTACGACAGCGAGAAGGACCGCCGGCCCGTATTCCAGGCCATGATCGCGTCGGGCGCGGTGAAGGACGGCTACGCTGCCGACGACGGCACGGGGCTGCACTTTGTGGACGGCGCCTTCGCGGGTGCCGTGGCCAGCCGGCCCGCGTCCATGGCGTGGCGGGTGCGCCGCGAGGGCGCTGCCGCGGTGGAAGAGGCCATCGAGCCGCGCCGGCTGGCGCCGGCATGAACCATTGGGTCATGCTGGTGGGGGCCATCCTCTTCGAGGTGGCCGGCACCATCTCCATGAAGCTGTCCGAGGGCTTCACGCGGCCGTTGCCCTCGGTGCTGATTTTTCTGTTCTACGGCGCGGCCTTCACGCTGCTCACGCTGGCGCTGAAGAAAATCGACGTGAGCGTGGCCTACGCGGTATGGTCGGCCGTGGGCACGGCGGTAATTGCCGGTATCGGCATCGTGTGGTTCAAGGAACCGCTCACGGCGCTCAAGGTGGCGAGCCTGCTGCTGATCGTGGCCGGCGTGGTGGGGCTGAACCTGGGAGGCGCGTCCCACTGAAAAAAGCTGGCAAGCGCCCCACGCGGCACCGGGTCAATCCTTCTGCTTGGCCGCGGCGACGAACGAATAAGCCGCCAGTGCCCGCGGGTTGAACACGCGCAGCAGCTCGGGGCTGAGGTGCTCAGGGTCCACCACGCCGGCGACGGAAAGATCCCGTCTCTCGTCCAGGTCGACGATGGACGCCTCCTCGACAGTGCGGCCCCGCTCGTAGATCATGACCCGGGGCCTGAGCGACTCGTTGCCGGGCGCCACCACCAACCCGCAACTACCGTCGGAAAGGCCAACGAAGGTACCCGGCGGATAGACGCCGAGCATCTTGACGAAGGCGGTGACGACCCTGGCGTCCAGTTTGCTTTCCTGGTCGCGCCACAGCCGGCGCATGGCCTCGTCGGGCGCGAGCGGTGCAACCTGCGGTGACTCGGGCGCACGCAATTCGTCGTAGGTGTCCACCACGGCAATGATCCTGGCCACCAATCCGATCTGTTCGCCTTTTTTGCCGGCGGGGTAACCGCTGCCGTCCAGCCGTTCGTGGTGGTCTTCCACGGCATCGATAACGGCTTCCGAAAAAGCTTCGCTCAGCCGCAGCGCCTCAACGCCGCGCCGGCAATGCTCGCGGTACAGCATCTCTTCTGGTTTCTTGCGCGACGCCGTCTGGACCACCCACTGGGGAATCATGGTCTTGCCAACATCATGGGTCAGGGCGGCCTGGGCGACCATGGCGACCGCCTGTTCGGGTAGCTGGAGCTTTGTCGCCAGGAATACCGACAGCATCATGCAGTTCAGGCTGTGATGCTGCTCGATCTCGCTCGACTGGGTGATCAGGTAGAGCAGCTTGTCCGACTCGCCCACGCTCTTGGCAATGTCTTCCGTGAGACCTCGCACGAGAACACCGCCCTGCTTGGGATTGTCCCGCAGCATGAGGAAGGCTTCCCGCACCTGGACAACCGATTTGGCCCACTGCCGTTCGGCGCGTGCGAGGCGGTCGCGTTCAAGCTGCTCCCGATCGGACGCGGAGAGCGTGGGAGCCGTCGGCTGCAGCGCCGCGGGCTCCGGTGGCGGCGGTTCGGCGGACACCTTGACCGGGTGGCAACGGCTCTTGGCCGGGATCCAAGACAGGTTCTCCGTGCCCAGCGCGAGCACTCGGCGCAACTGCGACTCGTCGGAAATCAAGAACCGGCTGCGCGAGAAATCGTGCGACGTCCAGGCCAGGTTGATGCAGATGAAAGTGCCCACCACCGGCTTCGCATCGCCCAGCGGAACGGGTTGATCGGACTCAAACATCGCAGAACACCATGTGCAAGCGGCGCAGGAAACGGACCACAGCCAGGAGTGCAGGGGCGTGCGCAAGACTGCCAGACCCACACCGGGGAAGGGAGTGTGCCATGCCATGCGCAACTCTGCTGCCCGGGACGCACCCCTTCACAGCACTTCCACTTCCTGCCCCACGCGCAGACCGAGCATCTTCGCGGCGCTTGCGCCGGGCATGGCCACCTCCACCAGGCCGACGCTGTTGACATACCAGAAACCCCTGCCGGGCGGCGCCTCGGCAAACACCCGCGCATGACTGAACTCCATGCGCCGGATGCCCAGCCGCCGCTCGGTGGACAGGGCCGAACCGCGCAACCCCGTGAAAGCGTTGCCGTAGTGATCCACGTAGATGATGCGCGCCAGGTCTTCGGCGGGCAGCAACACCTCCGGCGCGGCGGCCGGCTGCACCGTTTCGTTGGGGAACTCTCCCGTGGCCACGGCCGCGGCCACGGGGGCGAACACATCGCGCCCGTGGAAGGAGGGCGCGGCGTCGCCAGGCCACCGGGCGATGCGCCAAGCGGCCTTGAGGGTGCCGCGCGCCCAGACCACCGACAACAGGCCGTTGTCGGGGCCGATGAAGGTGCGCCCGTCAACGCGCGCCACGATGCCGCCGCGAGCCGTGCCCACGCCAGGGTCCACCACTGCCAGGAACACATGGCCGCGGTGCTGGCGCTGGGCCAGGGCCGCGAGCAGGTGGGCGGAGGAGCGCACGTCGAAGCACGGCGCCTCGTGCAGCAGGTGAACGATCCGCACGCCCGGGGCATAGCGGTCGAGCACGGCCTCGATCTGCCCCACGTACAGGTCGGAGGCGCCAAAGTCGGAGAACAGCATCAGGGCCATGAAGCCACGCGGTTCAGGTGCCGCCGGGCGGCGCGCCCGCCGGGTGCGTCTCGGGCCGCGCAGGCGCTTCGTACCAGCGCTCGGGGGGGACGACCTTGGGCGCCGCGGGGTCTTCGTAGTATTGCGGCGACATGATCTGCACGCCGTACTCGTTGAACACGTCCTGGATGGCCGCGTGCAGCAGGCTCATGGCCTCGGCGCGCAGCCGCGGCGCCCCGGGGCCCGCGTAGGCCACCAGCTTGTACTCCACGTAGAAGTCCGACAGCGCCGTCTGCACCACGTAGGGCGCCGGCTCGGCAAGGATGCCGCGGGTGCGCCGCGCCGCCTCCAGCAGCAGGGCGTGCACCTGCCGCCAGGGCGTGTCGTAGCCGATGGTGACGGCGGTGTGGAGAATGAAGCCGGGCCCGCCCGCCACGCGCGAGAAATTGCGTGTGGTGTTGGAAAGCACCAGGGCGTTGGGCAGCACGATCTCCTCGCCCAGCCCGGAGCGCACACGGGTGGCAAACATCCCCAGTTCGGTGACCGTGCCCTCCGTGTCGCCGATGCGCACGAACTCGCCCGTGCGCAGGGTGCGCGAATACATGAGGATCAGCCCGCTGGCGGCCTGGCCCACCAGGCCCGAGGCGCCAATGGACACCATCAGCCCCACCAGCACCGACAAGCCCTTGAAGGCCTCGGAATCGGCACCCGGAAGATAGGGATAGGCCATGGCCAGGGCGAACAGCCACACCACCAGGGAAACGAGCCGTCGCGTGGGCCCCGCCGTTTCGGAATCCAGCCAGCCCATCCGGATCTCGCCGCCGGCCACCCGGTCGAAAAATGCCCCCAGGGCCGCCACTACCCAGCGGGCGATGAGCACGATCACGGCCACCATCACCAGCCCCGGCACGGCCCCCACGATGGCGAGCCCGGTTTCCTGCAGCACGCCCAGCAGGTACTCGCGCAGTTGCTCGCCCCAGGGGCGGCTCCAGGCAAACCGGCCCAGCACGAAGGTGAGCCACACATAGGTGCCGAACAGGCTCAGCGCCCAGGCCGCCAGCCACACCAGCCTGCGCGCGGCACCGGTCACGGCGCCGGCATTGAGCGCCGCCACGCCCGACACCTTCAGCCGCTGCGCATGACGGGCCGCCAGCTCGGACAGGCGCAACCCCAGCCGGCGGTTGACCGCCGCGAGCGCACGCAACAGCAGCAGCCACACCACGGTGGCGGCCGCGGCCAGGCCGGCGGCACGCGCCAGCGCCAGCGGGTCGGAGGACTCGTGTGCGGCAGCCACGGCGTCCTGCAGGCGCTGGCGCGCGGCCTCGGCGGCCACTTCGGGCGCCTCGCCCGCGGCGGCGTCGGCATCGCCGGGCGCGATGGCGAACACTGTCCTGCCGTCGATTTCGAGGAATCGTCCCTCGGGCGCCTCGCGCAGGGTCACGCGGCCCGGTCCGCCATTCTGCAGCGCGGCCTCGATGCGCGCCCGGGCGCCCAGCATGCGATCGGCAGGCCCGTAGCCGAAGGCCGGCGCACGCAGGGTGGCGATCTCGCGGTTGTGGAACACCAGCACGGCGGGTTCCACCGGGGCGGTGACCGCTCCAGACCCACAGCAGGACAACAGCGCCAGTACCCCGGCGGCAAACTGCAGGACCGCCCGGCGCCCAGCCATCAGCCGCGCCCCCGGTACGGGGCCACGCCGGGGTCGGGCACCCACACGCCAGCCGGCGGGCGGCCGGTCTGCCAGAAGACGTCGATGGGCATGCCGCCGCGGGGATACCAGTAGCCGCCCAGCCGCAACCAGCGCGGCGCCAGCAGCTTCACCAGGCGCTGGGCAATCTGCACCGCGCAGGCCTCGTGAAACGCGCCCGCATTGCGGAAGCTGCCCAGGTAGAGCTTGAGGGACTTGCTCTCCACCAGCCAGCGCGCCGGGACGTAGTCGATCACCAGGTGAGCGAAGTCGGGCTGCCCGGTGACCGGACACAGGGACGTGAACTCCGGCGCCGTAAAACGCACCATGTACGGGTGAGGCGACGCAGGCGCGGGCATGCGCTCGAGCTGGGCCTGCCCGGGCGAATCGGGCGCGGCTACAACGTGGCCAAGCTGCGAGAGAGTGGACGGGGATCGGCGGGCGGGCATGGAACACGGCACATCAACGTACGGGTGCTCTATTGTGCCCTCGGCGACAGCGGCTGTCTGGCGGGCGTTCGCAAGTGCCCCCGCGGCTCGCGCCGCATGGCCAGCCTCCGCCCGCCTCTGGCCAGGCCGGCGCCGGCGCACAGCCGGGGCGCCAGCTCAGGCCGGACCGCGGAGATGATCGTCCCGAAACACCGCGAGCGCCTCACCCACGCGCTCGATCACCGGCTGCCAGCAGCGCGGCTCGTTCTGGCGAAAGATGCGCATGGTCGGGTACCAGGCGGTGTCGCTACCCTCCTCGCGCCAGCGCCAGTCGCAGGGCTTCTGGATCAGCAGCCAGGTGGGTACTGCCAGCGCCCCGGCCAGATGGGCCACCACGGTATCGACGGTGATGAGCAGGTCGAGGTTTCTCAGTGCAGAGGCCGTGTCGCGAAAATCCGCCAGCCGCGGCGCCAGATCGGTCATGGTTTGCCATTGGGGGTTCAGAGCCAGCGCGGCGCTCTGCGGCCCCTTTTGCACGGAAAACCAACGCACGCCGCCAACGGCGCCAAGGGGTGCAAGCTCGGCCAAGCCCACGGAGCGCTCCGCGTCACTGGGGTTGCCCGGATTGCCGCCCCACACCAGCCCCACCCGCGGGCCTCCAGGGCCCAGGAGATCTCTCCACACGCGATCGCGCCGCGCATCGGTGCGCAGGTAGGGCACCACCGCCGGAATGTGATGCTCGGACGTGCCAAACACGCGCGGCAACGTCGCCACCGGGCAGTGCGCGTCGTAATCGGGCAACGGCTCGCCCTGCGCGATCACCCAGTCCGCGCAACCGTCTTCGTCGAACAGGCTCACCAGCTCGGGCGGTACCTCCAGCACGATGGTCATGCCGCGCTCACGCAGCAGGGCAAGATAGCGGGCGTAGTGGATCACATCGCCCAGACCCTGCTCGGCGTGGATCAGGACCGTTGCACCTGGGGCAAGCGCCTGCGCGGTGAGCAGGCGTCGGGGATCGCGCGGCGCGGGCCGCCGGTGGGGAACCCGCCAGCGCCATTCGTACTCACGGAAACCCTCGACGTAGCGGCCCGCGCGCAGCAGCGCAAGGCCACGGTTCATGTGAGCCTCGGGAAAATCAGGATCGGTGGCCAGCGCGCGTTCGAACCAGGCGAGCGCATCGCCGTAACGGCCCTGCCCCGTCGCCACGCATCCCATGGCGTTGAACAGGCGGCCGCTGACCACTGCGCTGTCGATCAACCGCGAAAAACGCTGCTCAGCCGCCTCCAGGTGGCGTTGGTTCAGTTCGACGACGCCCAGCCAATAGGCGGCATCAACATTGCCGGCATCGCGCGCCAGCACCTCGGCCAGCAGGGCGCCGGCCGCATCCAGGCGGCCTTCGACCAGAAGCGCGAGGGCGCGCTCGATGTGTGCGCGGATGTCCATGGCAGTGAAAGGCAGGTCGCGAGCAACGCGCAAGGCCGGACAGTGAGGCCGGCGGATCGCGACTATACCCATTCCTCCGCGCGGCGACTGCTCGGTCACGGGGGCGAAAGACTCACCCCGGGCGCAACCCTGCTCAGCACGACGGGGCGGCGCGCACCCACGCCTGACGCCCGCCCGCCACCACCGAGTGGATGGCGCGGTCATCGCCGCAGGTCATGAGCACCCCGAGCAGCTCGCCAGCGTCCCGGGCACGCGCGCTGCGCAGGGCGAGCAGCGGCGTCGCCCGGGGGTCGAGCACCACCACATCGGCATCGAGCCCGGCGGCAAGATTGCCCGTGCGCCCGGTCAGGTCCAGGGCCTGCGCCGCGCCGGCGGTGGCCATCCACAACAGGTGCGCGGGCGAGAGCAGCGCGCCGCGCAGCCGCGCCACCTGGTAGGCCGCGCCCATGGTGGCCAGCATGGACAGGGTGGTGCCCGCCCCCACGTCGCTTGCCAGGCCCACGGCGACGCCGGCAGCACGCGCCGCGGCGGCATCGAACAACCCGCTGCCGAGAAACAGGTTGGAGGTGGGGCAGTGGGCCAGCGCCGCGCCGGCCTCCGCCAGCCGGGCACGCTCGCGATCAGACAGGTGGATGCCGTGTCCGAACACCGCCCGCCGTCCCAGCAGGCCGAAGCGATCGAAGACATCGGTGTAGTCGCGCGTGTCCGGGAACAGCCGAGCCGTGAGCGCCAGCTCGTCGCGGTCTTCGGCCAGGTGGGACTGCAGCCAGGTGCCGGGATGACGGCGCCACAGGTCGGCAGCCGCCTCGAGCTGAGCCGGCGAACTGGTGCCAAGGAAGCGAACGGTCACCGCGCAGCCGAAGCGGCCGCGGCCGTGCCAGCGGCCAATGAGCGCCTCGGTCTCCGCGCAGCCGCCGCGGGCATCGTCGGTAAGGCCCGGCGGCGCGTTGCGGTCCATGAGGCTCTTGCCGGCGATGAGCTGCAGGCCGCTGCCCTGGGCGGCCTCGAACAATGCATCCACCGAGTGGGCGTGGACGCTGCCGTACACCGCCGCGGTGGTGGTGCCGTTGCGCGCCAGTTCGGCAACGAACCGCGTGGCGAGAGATCGCGCCATCGCAGGGTCGGCGAGCTCGCGCTCCGCCGGAAAGGTGTGCCTCTCCAGCCACGGCAGCAGGCCGTGACCCATGGCACCGATCACGCCGAGCTGGGGATAGTGAACGTGACAATCGATGAAGCCCGGCACCATGAGGCGATGGCCCAGAAGGATCTCCGACACCCCCTCCGGCAGCGCCGTGCTCGCCGCGGGGCCGAAGGCCGCGATGCACCCATGGCGCATAACCAAGCGCGCGTCGGACTCCCAGCTCAGCGCCTGTTCGGGCGCTTCGAGAAAGGGGTCGCCACGCAGGAAGGCCGCCGGGCCGCGCAGCGCGAGGGCGGACGGTACGCTCACCGGGGCGCCTCGGCTAGCTGCCCTCGAGAAGATCGGGGAAGCGGCCCTGCAGGGCCGCCACATGGCCGGGAACCCGCACGCCCTTGCGCTGCGCCAGGGCGATCTCGGCCTGCACCGACCAAGCACCGTGCGCGCCATCCTCCGTTTCCAGCAGCCTGTAGTCGATGCCCTTGGCAGGTACGCGCAGCGCCTCGGCCGCCGCGCCGGGGAAGCCGGGGTGCAGGGCCATCATGCGGTCGTTTGTCTGCGTGGCGCGCGCCCGGGCCTCGAGAAACAGCGGGTCGCGCACGGCCAGGGCCGCCAAAACGGCAAACAGGCCCGCCACAGCCACCATGAGCCCGATGGTCTGGCGAGGAGTCGCTCGCATGGCATACCTCCGGGGAAAGGACGGGCGCCGCGTTGCCGGCCACATGCGCCGCGACGGACCGCGGTGCGACCCGTGAACGCATCGAGCCGCAACGCCTGGGCGGGGACCCTGCGGAGCATGGCGCAATCGATATCGCCCGCCTCCCGGGCGATGACGGCCCGGCCCCGCTGCGAGCCCGCCATGCCGGGACGGCCTTTCCCGTTCAGCCGCCTGCGAGTTCTGCAACGGTCGTGGCCGGGCCGCTCCAGAAAACGGCCGATCTGTTCGGCGTACGCGGCCGGGTGCGAGAAGCGGAAGATGCGCCCCGTGCGCCGCATCACCACCTCCTCGGCGCCGCGAATTCCCTCGAGCAGGATTCGGGCTGCATCCTTGCCGATCAAGCGATCCTCCTCGGGGTGAGAATCAAGGTGGGGACATCGATGCGCCACAGGCGGGCCACGTAGTCCGCCCGCTGAATGAAACGCAGCCGATCGACGCGGGCCCGGTGGGGCATCTCACGCTCGAACGACTGGCGCGTCTTGGCCGTGGACCACGGATTCTGCCCTTCCGGGTCGAACCGCGAGCGCAAATTGGCGGCATGGGCGCGCAGGGTCAAGGCGCGCTAAAAACCCGAGGGGGAAAACGGCGCCAGCACCGCCAGAGCCTTCAGAAGCGGCGAGGTGATCGGATTTTTTGCAAAACCTCCGGAGATGACCAATCCGGCCAGCCCGGCGGGCTGGCGAACGGCCAGGGCGATGGCAACCACCGCACCGTGGGAATCGCCCACCAGCACATAGCGGTGGAGATCCTTGGTGCGGACGCTCACGAAGTCGGCCACGTCTTCGCCGAGTGCCGCCGCCCACGGCGGCGCAGCAGGGGATGCCCGGCGCGCGCGATGCCGGCGAAGCGCTCCTCGAACAGGTGGATCACCTCGATGCGCCGGGGTGCATGCATGAAGGAGCCTGTGCCGATGGCAACATCAATCCCGCCCGCGTCGAGGCGCCGGATCACGCCGGCCCGGCCCACATGACGCTCGTCGAGCAGAGCGTCCATGACCACCAGCAGGTTCGGGTCGAAGCGGGTCAGGTCGAGAGGCTTCATGTAAGAGGGGTCCGCCTTTGCGCCCAGCAGTCAGGAGAGCCGCGGGCCATCGCCGAAACCGGCCATAAGCTGCCAGAAACGCCTGCGGCGGCAACGCCCCATCAGTCCGCCAACTCGCCCCGTTCACGGGCGCGGCGCAACTCGCGTGGCGCGTAGGACGAGGCAGCAGCGCCCTCCGAAGCCATGACCTCCAGGTACAGGGCCTCCAGTTCGGGGGCTGCCTCACGCAGCGCACGCTCGGCCTGCGGCAGGTGCAGCAACGCGCGCAGGGCGTGCAGCACGCGCACCCAGCCGGGCACCCAGATGCGACCGCGCCGTTGTCCCATGCCGTCGACGATACGCCGCGCCGCCTGTTGCGGCGTGGTGACGCGGCGCAGGGGGCCGGGCACGGTACGCCCCAGGCGCACGAAGCCGGGATGCTGTTCACCCTCTTCCACCATGGGAGTACGCACCCATGACGCGTGGATCACGCCCACGTCCACGCCATGAGCGGCCAGCTCGATGCGCCAGGCGTTGGCCATGGCCTCCACCGCGGCCTTGGAGGCGGCGTAGGCCGACATCATGGGAGGATGGGCGAAGCTGGCCACCGAAGCGGTGAGGCAGACATAGCCGCGCGCCGCCTTCACCGCCGGCAGCGCGGCGCGCACGGTGTGAAAGCTGCCCATCACGTTAACCTCGATGCACCGCCGCCAGGCCGCGGGGTCGGTGTGGGCCAGCGGGCCGAAGGCTGCCATGCCAGCGTTGGCCCACACCACATCCAGGCGTCCGTGGCGCGCGAGGGTGGTTTGCACCGCCGCCTCGCAGGCGGCGAGGGAGGTGATGTCGCAGGTGAGCGCAAGCGGGCGCGGCATCCCGCCGCCGGCCAGGGCCTCCGCCTGGGCGGCGAGGCCGCTGGCATCCTGGTCTGCCAGCACCGGCAGCGCGCCGCGGCGCTGCAACTCCGCCGCGCCGGCCGCGCCGATGCCGGAGGCGGCACCCGTGACCAGCACCACCTTGCCGCGCCAATCGTCCCGGGTGGAGTCCACTTGCCTCACTGCGCCCGCCGCGCGGTGATGGAAGCGCCGTGTAGCGGCCGCTGGCGCCGCCCATGCAAGAAGACGGTGAAGCTCGCCTCCACCCCGCGGACATACCTGTCTTCCAAAATGATCACCCGCATGAATCAACCCCCATTGATGATGCAGCGTCTCCCCTCTGCAGCGCCGCCAGTGTGTCAGCAGCTTACGCCGCAGCAGCACCGCCAGAGAGACACCGCGACGCAGCGGTGCTTGAACGCGGTGCTTCGCGACCCAGACCGGAGACTGCCCGCGCAGCCCGGGAAAGCGCCCTCCCACAACGGCTCGGTGCCCGACTTCATCGTGGCGGGCGAGCCCCTGGAAGTTGCCGGGAACGTGGGCGCGCCCACCCAAGAGGACATCACGATGCACCGCGACGACGCCATCAACTGGTTCGAAATTCCTGTCACGGACCTGCCGCGCACCCAGCGCTTCTACGAGTCCGCGCTGGGCACCAGCCTGATCCACGAAGCCATGGGGCCACTGCGGCTGGCCATCTTGCGGTACCGCTCGCCCGGCGTGGGCGGTTGACTGCTTCTCGGTCCGGGCGCCGTGCCGGGCACGACCGAAGCCACTATGCACCTGAACGCGGGTGGGGCACTCGATGCGGCGCTTGCGAGGGTTCCCGGCGCGGGCGGGCACATCTCTGTGGCGAAGACACCGCAGCCCGGCGATATGGGCGCCTTTGCGCAAATCATCGACAGCGAAGGCAATCGGGCCGCGTTGCAAGGCGAAGTCTGAGCAGCCTGAGGACAACCTCCCCGCCCCACGGACGCTGGCGCAACGGCGGCAGCGCCGCCGCACCCGAACCGCGCCCCTGTCTCACCGCACAACCACCTGGAGAAACCCGTGACGGATTCCACCCCTGTGCCTGAAATGACCGAGTTCAAGCTGCCCGCTACAGATGCCGATGCGACGCGGGCGGTGCCGGCTCCGCGCGGTGCCTGCGGCCACTGGGCCTGTACTTCTGGGGCGACCGATGGTCCCTGGCGGCGTGGCGAGAGTTGCGGCAAGACTTTCGCGATTTCCGGCTCGACCGCATCAATGCTTCGCACCTACTGGGCAGGCGCTATCCCGAAGAGCCTGGCAAGCGGCTACGCGACTTTCTGAAGGCCGTGGCTGCGGAAGAGTG